>JAAFHV010000058.1 GCA_013297655.1 Myxococcales bacterium
CGCCGCCTCCGTCTCGTACACCGGCCACGTCCATCGTTTGGACTCGTCGATGCCGAGCTGGACCTCGACCACCACGATCCAACGCGCGCCATCGGCGTAACGGAGGCGAAGGCACGCGTCGGACGCGAGCTCGGGTACCGAGACCGAGGTGGGCAAGGTGCCCTCGATCACGAGCCCCTCGACCGAAATTCCGGCGCCCGGGAGCAGATCGAGGAGGAAGTGCTCGTCGAGCTCGAAGAGGAGCTTGAGTGCTTCGTGGAGCTGCGAAGGCATGCCCCGCCTACTGCGTATTCCGTGCCACGGCGAGATCCGCGAAATTCCGCGGCCGCGGGGGTTCGTGGGGTGTCCCGGGACGGAAAACGTGGTGTCCGCGGTGGCCCGCGGAGCTGGCGACCTCACCTTCAGCGCCGACCGACGGGCGGACCGGACGAGCGGACCCATCGCCCAACTCGCCAAACGGCACGCGACCTACACACACATGATCCCACCCACGGATCGCTAGATTCATGGCCCTTTTCGACCTAAGGCGAAGGGCCGTGATGGTTCTCCCGACCCCCGTCCACGGATCACGACGCGAACGGCGGTTTCGGTGGCAAATTGCGGTGAAATTCGCGAAGAACTTTGAAGGTTCCGACGGCCGACGGCCAAGACGACTCGATGGGACATGACTTCCCTTACCGACCTCGAGCCGTTCGGATGAAGAGCCCGCGACGAACCCGTTCCCGGACACGACGCAGCGCCGGCCCCAGCGCTGTGGCGCTCGCGGTCGCGATGGCGCTCGTGACGCGGCGAGCGCTCGCGGAGGAGCCGTGCTCGGACCCGCGTGTCCATATCGCCGAGCCGCTCGACCGCGTGTGGGAGCGCGCCTACCAAGAGGCCTGTCCGAACCTACCCCGCGGCGCAGAAGGCGATCCGAACGCCGAGGTCACACTTCGCCCGATTGGCCCGTCCGTCGTCGTCGACGTTCGATTGGCCGACGGTCGCACCGCGGTGCGGGTCGTATCCACTCCAGACCAGCTCGCCTCGACCCTCGAGGCGGTGCTCCGTTTGCCCCCTCCGGTCGTCGCCGCGCGCCCACCACGCGTGGTCGAAGCGCCGCCTGCGCCGCTCCCGGTAGAGAGCAAACCCGACCGCGCCGCCGAGGCCACGCCACGCCGCGAAGCCGACGGAATCGGCCTCGACGCGGGTGTGCTCTTCGGAGGTCGCGTAGCGGGCGGAGAGCCGTACCTCTCGCTCGTACCCAGCCTCTTCGGCCAGGTCCGCGTGCGTGGCTTCGTGCTCGGGATCACCACACGATGGGAGGTTTTCCAGGGCTCGGCGACGTCGCGCAAACCCGAGATGGAGACCCTCGGCGCCGGGCTCGTCCTAGGGCGGCGCGTGGGCAGCGCGCCCTACTCGTTCGATTTTGGCCTATCGCCGCGCTTCGCCGTGATTTTCCAAGAGACCGGGCGCCGCGCGAACAAGGTCGATCGTTCGGTGACGGACCTCCGTATCGCGGCGATGGCTCGAGGATTGTTCGGGAAAGGCAATCTCAAGTTCGTGAGCGAGCTCGATTTCGAGATTAGCCCGGCCGACCTACGCAATGACCGACAGCTCGACGAACGATTGCCACTCTTGCCCTCTTGGAGCGCAGGCCTTTCGTTCGGCGCAGCATGGAGCGACCCGTGAAACCTCTCGTCAATCGGCCGGTACTCGCTAGGCGCGCTCCGGAGATCTCCGACGGCGCGCTCGTGGCGCGCATGTGCGAGGGCGACACGTCCGCGCTCGGTGTCCTCTACGACCGCCACGCGAAGGCGCTTTACACCTTCCTCTCCCGCGTGACGTCCACGGGGGAAGCCGAAGATCTCGTGCAGATCACCTTCATGCGCGCAGGTTCGCTCGCCGATCGCTTCGATCCCGCCCGCGGCGAGCCCCGCGCCTGGCTCTTCGGGATCGCGACGCGGGTCGCACAAGAGAGCCGCCGATCGATCGTGAGGAAGGCACGCGCGGTGTTCCGATCCATCGTCGCGCCAGTTTCCATCCAGGAGAGCACGAAGACCGACGTGGTCCGCGCGCTCGATTCGCTATCGGAGGCCAAACGCGTCGTCGTCGTGCTCGCCGAGGTCGAGGGCTTCTCTTGCCAAGAAGTCGCGGACATGCTGGAAATTCCAATAGGCACCGTGTGGACGCGACTGCATCACGCGCGCGGCGATCTCCGCGCATTCCTCGAGCGAGGTGCACCATGAGCGCACCCTGTGCCCGCCTTTGGGAGGTCGAGGCCGAACGCGACGGCCGCCTCGACGACGACGCGAGAGCGAGCGCCACCCGTCACCGCGCCCACTGCCGCGCGTGCCGCGAGGAGCACACTGCGCTGCATTCTCTCGGGCGAAGGCTCGCCGACGAAGAAGGTCCCGCCTGGGACGCGCTCGCCCAAAAACGGCTCCGCGGGAAGGTGCTCGCGGGCGCCAACGAAGCGCGCCTCCGCGCCCCCTCTTCGCACAAGCGCGTCGCGGCGCTCGTCGCCTTCGCCGCCGTCATGGTGATCGGGTTGGTCGCGTGGAAGCGCGCGCCTAAAGGCACACCGCCTGCGCCTATCGCCTCGATCGAGCTTCGCGACGAGGGCGGCGCCATCTACGAGCGTGCGACGCTCGATGGCACCGAGCACGTCTACCTGCGAGCAGGCACCCTCGGCATCAAAGTTCGCCACGACGCGGTGACCCACCTCCTGGTCCACGTGCCCGATGGCGAGATCGAAGACCTCGGGACCACGTTCCACGTGAGCGTGCACGGCGGCGCGACGACGCGCGTGAGCGTCGACGAAGGGCGCGTGCTCGTACGCAAAGCCAACGGTGACCGAGACGGCAGGCTCGTCTCGGCGGGCGAGACGTGGGAGCCGGACCCAGCGCTCGAAAAGGCCTCGACGCAAGCCACGGTCGCCACGCCAATCCCTGCGTCGGCGGCGCCAACGTCCGCCGTCGTGCTTCGTGGTCCGTCGCCCGAGCCCAAACCGGCGCTCACGAAGCGCACTGTTCCCGCGGCAAGCGCGAGCGCGAGCGCGAGCGCGAGCGCGACCGTCTCCGCGCCGGCCGGCAGCGCCGTTCATCCACCCTCCGAAGAAGATGCAACGTACATGCGTGCAGTATCTCTTCTTCGGGCGGGCCGTCGCGACGAGGCCCGCGCCGCGGCGCGCCGCTACGTAGTGCTCTATCCGAACGGGCTCCGGCGCCAAGAAATGGACGTCGTGGCCGAGTGAGCACGTGCCACTCCCGGGGGCAGTTGGGCTCACGTGCCCGTGCCCACCGCTTTGGTGCGACGCAGCGTTTCAATCGCTGGTGCCTCGCCTTCCTCGCGCTCGCGTGGACGACCTCCTTCGCGACCGGCGCCGCCGCGGAGGACGCCCATTTGCAGCCGCAGAACGTGCTCCCCGCCCGCATCGACGAAATCGAAATTCGTCAGGGGGGTGGCCTTTGGACGACGCAGTCGTTCGTATTGCGCCGCGAGCTCCCCTGGAAGGTGGGAGAGCAGGTATCGCTCGAGGATTGGCAAATAGGGATTCGCCGCCTATGGAACACCCAAATTTTCTCGCGTGTCGACGGCTGGCTCGAGAGCCGAGCGGGACGGACCGTGGCCGTCTTCCAAATCGAGGAGCGCTGGTCGCTCATCCCCGCCTTCGAGCTCATGCACGGCGGCAAGGCGCTATGGCTCCGGGCGGGTCTCTCCGAGCACAACTTGTTCGGGCGCTATCTCCAGGTCGACGCGCTGTACGAGTACTTCGACGGCCAACACGGCGGAATCCTCATCTACCGCGATCCACGCTTCCTCGATCGTAGGCTCGAGCTCCGCGCACAGGCGTCGCGCACGATGCGGCCGCGCCCGGACTTCGTGGTTCAGCGCGCGCTCGCGCGGGTAGAGGTGCTTCGGCTCGAGAGAGACGACACGATCCGCTTCGGCGCCGCGGTACAAGCGTTCGACGACCAGTTCTTGCCCTCGATCGACGAGCGAGCCACCGGGGCGCCGCGCCCCTCGGCGATGCAAACGTTCGGGATCGAGCCATCGCTGCGTTTTGGCCGCGTCGACTCCAAACGAGTGCAATACTCGGGTGTCTCGTTCGAGACGCGCCCGCACGTGCACGTCACCATCGGCGATGGCGCGACACCCTTCGGAGGAATCATGAACGAGCTCCTCGCGTTCCGCACCGCGTGGCGATTCACCTTCGCCCTCCGTGCACGTGCGGCCGTGCAGACGAGGACGGCAGGGGCCCAACTCGACTATTGGCTCGGCGGCCTCGACACGATACGTGGCTATCGTGACAACTTCACGCGCGCCAACGTGTACGGGCTAGGCAACGCCGAGGTTCGCTTCGTGGCATTCGACACCGACTGGCTCGCGTGCGAGCTCGCCATCTTCGCGGACGCGAGCGCTTCGCGGGCGCCGCTACAGAAGACCACGAGCACGTTCGGTTTCGGCCCCGGCATTCGATTCTTCATTCCCAAGCTCGTCGACTCCGAGCTCCGCTTCGACTTTCCGTTCGCGATCGTCGATGGGCGCCTCCGCGGGGAGCTCGCGATCGGCACCGAGCCGTTCTTTTGAGTAGGCGAAGAGCAGCGGGGCACACACCAAAGCGGCGACGACCTGCGAAGCACGAGCGACGAGCGCGAGGGTGAGCGCGCGCACGTCGTCGACGCCCATCGACGCGGCGAACGCCTGAAAAGAGCCCTCCGCGACCCCGAGCTGGCCCGGCACGAAGTCGCCCACGCTCGCGCCGACGAGGTGGATCGCGTGCGCGGAGACGGCGAGGGAGAGCGTCGTTTTCCCCGCGATCGCGCGGACCAGGATGCCGTATTGCAGCACTTGAACGAGGCGCGCCCCCAGGAACGCGAGCGATGCTCGGAACGTCTCGCCGGCCCCCGGGGAAGCCCCCCCTCCGTCGCCTCTGTGGGTATCGACGAGCTTACGAAATCGCTTCGCGACGAACGCCGCGAATCGTGGGCTCCGCACGACGAGGAGGATCACGGTCGCGATCGAACCGCACACGACCGCGTTCGCGAAGAGGGCAACGCGTAGCGTTGGCCCGATGACGAAGAACGTGCCTCCGAGGGAGACGACTGCGTTGGCCACCAGCGAGCATGCCTGCATTCGCGAGCAAGCGCCCGCGGCGCGGCTCGGCCCTACGTAGGGAGCCAAAATAGTCGTGCGAAGGGCCTCCCCCGCCACGCGCCCAGCAGGGAGCAGGAGCGAAGAGGCGTAGGCCGCGGCGGTGGATCCGAGCCATGCCCGGATTGGCAATCTCTGGCCGACGAGGATCCGAATGGCCAAAAAATCCCCGAGCGCGATCGTGAGCTCGCACGCGACGATGGCGGGGAACCACGGCCCGGCGAGCACCACGGCTTCGTAGAGGTGCGTCGGCCCCGCCCGCACCACGAGCCAAGCCAAAAAGCTCGCGCCGACGAGGAAGGCGGCGAGCCGGACACCGTGCTTCATGCGCGTCGCACGATCTCCGCCCGCGCCGACCACACCCGCTCGAATGCCTCGGCGTACTTGTCCACCATCGCTTCGTCTTGCGCAATGAGAGGGCACGTTTGAGAGAAGAGCACGATCGAGCGATCGAGGAGCCGCTGTGTCGCCGGGAACCGGTCCGGCCGGTAGAGCGACTCCCAATCGGTGTCACGATCGAGCGACCACGGGAACCCTCCGCCAAACCCCTCCCGCGCGCGAAACACGGCCTGCGCGGAGAGCGGCGCTACCTGCCAAAGGACCACGTCGAGCCCTTCGGCGCGCAGGGCCTTCACCAGCAAATCCCGCGGAATCGAGCCGTCGTGGCGCACGCGATACTTGTGGAATACCGAAGTGGAGCCGACCGGTACGAAGGGCGGTGAAATGCCCTCCAACTTCGCGAGCCGCGCAGAGAGGCGCTCCGCGTTACGTTGGCATCGCTCGGTGCGGCGCGGAAGCTCGGCGAGGCCTGCGCGCGCGAACGCCGCGAGGAGCTCGTTTCCACGGTACATCCAGCCTACTCGTGTCGACTCGAGGGGTCGCGTCCCGTCGAGGGGGCGCTCCGGGTCGAAGGCGTCGTCGAGTCCGACGTCCTGTCCGAAGTTTCGAAGGCGGTGCGCAGAGGCAGCGATCTTTTCGTCGCTCGTCGTGAGCACGCCGCCCTCGCCGGCGCCCAAGTTTTTGCTCGACTGAAGGGAGAACGCGGCTACGTCGCCGAGGCTGCCGGCTGGGTTTCCTTGCCACGTCGCGCCGTGGGCTTGCGCGGCGTCCTCGACCAGGACGAGGTCGCGCCGGCGGCAAAGGTCGAGGATCGGGGCCATGTCGGCCGCGCAGCCGTGCATGTGCACGGGCATGATCGCGCGCGTGCGCGACGTGAGCGGTATCGTCTCCGGGTCGATGAGCCCCGAGCGCTCGTCGACGTCGGCGAAGATAGGTATCGCCCCGGCGTGGAGCACGGATAGCGGAGTGGCAACGAAGCTGTAGGCCGGGACGACCACGTGATCTCCGGCCGAGATGCCCGCCGCCGCGAGGGCGAGGTGGAGCGCGCTCGTTCCGGAGTGGGTGAGCAGGGCGTAGGTCGCCCTCGTGTACTTCGCCATTTCGCGCTGGAACGCCGCTGCCTCGGGGGCACTCGCGCCGGAGAGCACCCCGCGCGAAAGTACGCGCGAAACGCCCTCGAGCTGCGAGTCGCCCACCTCGGGCCACGTGCGGTGCGCGCCTCGATCGACGACGGGCGCGCCGCCGAAGAGCGCCAAGGTCACGCGGTGGCCTCGGCCTCGATCGTGCGCGTGCCGTTGCTCGCCAGCTTCGCCGCGCGCTGTTTTACCCACTGGAGGAGCATCTGCTCTTGTTTGAAGAGGTCGTGGACCGCGTCGCCGTCCTCTATCGTGTGAGGCGACTTGAAGAAGAGCGAGAGCTGACGCTGGGGGCCAAAATCGCCCGTTCGTTTCGCGACGTCGAGGAGTCGAACCAAGTCGATGACGAGGGGCGCGGCGAGCACCGAGTCTTGGCAGAGGAAGTTCACCTTGATCTGCATCGGAACGCCGGCAAAACCTACGATATCGATGTTGTCCCACGCCTCTTTCGCGTCGCCGCGTGGCTTGTAATAGTGGATATGAACTTGGTGATTCTCGACCGGATATCCCACGATCGAGTCGAGGACGGCCGCCTTCGACAGCACCTTCGTTTTGTTCGACTCCGGCGACGCGAGCACCGCCCCGTCGCTGTTGCCGAGCACGTTCGTAGAGTACCAACCCTCGATGTGGAGCCGGCGTACTCGCATCATCGCGGCGAGAGCGGTCTTGAGGAGCGTCTGGCCGGTCTTGCCGTCCATGCCCGCATAGGGAGCTTGCGTCTTCGCGGCGAGCTCGGCGAGGGCGGGGACGTGGGTGAGGCTCGGCGTGAAGTTGGCATACGCCATTCCCTTCTTCAACGCGGCATAGAAGTAGCGCATCGACGGGCTGATCGCAGGGTCGTCGCGATCGAGGCCGGCCTCGAACGCCTCCAGCGTCGCGTGCACGGGACCCGCCTCGAGGTACGCCTCGGTGGAGGCGAGGTTCACCATCACCACACGATCGAGGCCGCTCTTTTCTTTGAACGTCTCGATGTCGCGCGTGATCGCCGCGATCTCGTCGCGGAAGGTCTTCGCCTTCACGGCGTTGTCTCCGACCACGTTCTCCGCGTATCGACGACCGAAGACCGCCGGCCAAGCTCGAACGGCAGAGAGCTCGCCCTCCACCTGCGAGAGCACGTGGGGCGGGAGCACCTTGTGATGAACGGCGCCCTGGTAGACGTTGTCGAAGCGCACGTCCCAACCGCCGAAGACGAGATCCTCGAGCGGAGCGAAGGAGAGCAGGGTCGTTATCGACTCCGAAATCCTAGCTTCTCCCTTCTCCGTCACCATGCCGATGCGAGGGGCGAGCCCTTTCACCATGAGCGCGACTCCGGCGACCAGGGTGGTCGCGACCGCACCGTGAAGCCCAACGACGACCACTCCAACTTTGCTCATGGCTTTTCCTCGACGTATTTACGTATCAGGGTGGTTTTTTGCTCGTCGAGAATGCGGGGGAATTTGCCTTGTACGTTCCCACGCGTGCTCTCGTCGAGAAACGCTCTCGCTCCGCCGGTACGGAGTGGCACGACGACCGGCGCGAGGATCGCGACGTCGTCTTTCCGGTGCTCGCGGTAGACGCGGTTCTCCGCCTGCATTCCCTCGTCGAAGGCGCGCGCGAGGGCGCCGAGGTCGCTCGGGGCGCGGTCGAACTCGGCATAGACGACATAACGGGATTTCACGCCCACCTCGCCGCCGACGCCGAAATCGACGGTGCGACACGGCACCTTCTCGAGCGCGTGCGCGACCGCGCGCTCGATCTCGACGTGGGTCGTGAGCTCTTGCGTGACGGACAGACAACCGGAGAGCCGGCCCATGAACTCGATTCGGGGCGGGCTCACGCTCGTGAAGCGCACGATGTCGCCGAGCTCGTAGGCAAAGAGGCCGGACGAGGTCGTCACGACGATCGAATAGGGCACGTCCTTCTCGACCGCCCAAAGTGGCACTCGCGTGCGGCGCGCGTCACTCACCTCGACGAACTCGAAGAACGTACCGCGGTGGGGCAACATCGCCATCCCGCGGAGGCCGGAGTGATCGGACGCGGCGTAGATCCCGCCCTCGGTCGCGTTGTACGTGTCGACGAGCGTGACGGGCCCGCCCATCTGCTCTTCGATGATCGGTACGTAGGGGTCGGCCGACACTCCACCGCCGAGCAAAACGCGCAGATTGGGCCAAATCTCGCGCACACAGCGCGCGCTTCGACCGCGGCTGCGCGCGACGGCGAGCACCTTCGCGAAGAGCACGGAGAACCAACACGTGGTGCCCGTGACCGCACGAATGTCCCAGTCGAGATAGCGCTCCGCGATGCGCTGGAGCTTCACGTCGTAGTCGGCGATTTGTTTGATGTCTTCGTCCGGCAGGTACGCGGCCTGCGCCACCTTCGGAATTCGGGTCGCCATCAGCGCCGGGTTCGACGTTACCCACGACTCCCGATCGCGCTTCATGGTGGTCGGCGGCGAGAGGCCGAGGGTGAACCCCTCGAAGAAGCCGCGGTCGCCGGAGGTAGCCAGGTACCGCATGAGGATGTCGGTGCCGCTCTTCTGCTGGTGGGTGACCTGCAGATCCGAGATCGGCAAGAACTTGGGCTTGCCGTGGTTCGAGCTCCCCGACGAGTTACCGAAGTAGTGAATGCGCTCCGGCACGAGCACGTTGGACTCGCCGTCTCGCATCCGCTCGATGTACGGCGAATGGGAGTCGTAATCGCCAATCGCGACCCGCGACACGAAATCGTGGTAGGAGCGCACCTTCGCGAGGCCTATTTTTGTGCCGTATTGTGTGCCCTCGCCGCGCGCGACGAGCGACCGCAGCACCGCCCGCTGCTCGTCCTCGACGTGCTTTTGCGCGTGCGACCAGCGGAGCGCATGAGCATACGAATAGAGCGACGCTGCGCGGCTCACGAGGCGAGGGAATGGCGCTCCCCTCAGCACGCGCGGCGTGCCGGTAGAATGAGCGTGCGTCATGAGGCGAGCATCTCCTGCGCGTTCGCCATCGCGATCGCCATCACGCTGAGCATGGGATTCACTTCGACCGAGTCGGGAAATACGCTCGCGTCGCAGACGAAGAGGCCATTCACGCCGTGCACCGCGAGGTTGGACTTTACGGCTCCGATCTCCGGATCGTCGCTCATGGGATTGCCACCTTGCGGGTGCGAGGTCCCACACTGAAAATCGGAGAGCTTCCGCATCTTCGCGTCGACGACGGGGAGGTCGGCCTCGCTCGTGACGTAGGTAGGCTCCTCGAACGGGAGCAGCACCCGCTTCGCGCCGGCGGCGAGGAAAATGCGCGCGATCGTGCGTACGCCCTTCCGCAGACGGGCCATGTCGCGCTCGCTCGCGCGGAAGCGCGTCTCCTCGTGGCCGAAGAACGGGCTCATCACGACGCGGCCATTCGGCTCGGTCCCCACCATCGCGCCCGCATAGGCGAGGTGCTTCGCGCGGCGCATGAGGTTGCCGTGCTCTTCCATCCACCCGGGGGTGATGAGCGCAGTGCTCATGATCGGATTGTGGGTCGCTTCGATGAGGTACTCGTCGTGCTTCAGGAAGATGGTCATCTGGTCGGCATCGAAGGCGTCGAACGACTGTTCGAGCTCGGCGACGACCATGGCGCCGGCGTTGAAAGCGAGGCGCGTACCCACGTTTTTCTTGATACCGCTGCGGAGCAAGATGGCAGACGAGCCGATCGCGCCGCCGGCGACGACGACCTTCTTGGCATTCACGAGGAGCGGCTCGCGACGGGGCCCGCACTTGGCTTCTACGCCGGTCACGCGGCCGCGCTCGATTCGCACGCGCGTGACTTCGGTGTCGGCGAGCACCTCTGCCCCGAGCTCCTCCGCCCAAGGCACGAACGTGGCGAGGGCGCTCTTTTTGGAGCCGAACGTGCAGCCGATGTTGCAGTTCCCACACGCGCGGCAGTTGCCGAGCGCCTTCATCATGCGCTCGGGCGCGTAGCCAAGCGTTCGTGCGCCGCGCTCGAACAGCTTGGACGACTCGGACAGATCGCTCGCTTCGCGGCGGGTCGCGCCGAGGAGCCCCTCGATCGTGTCGAACGCGTCGGTCATGACGTCGTCCTTCACGTTCGCGCCCATTCCACGCCAGCGCGAGAACACCTTCGCGTCCGGACGCATGAGGACCATGTTCGAGATGACGGTGGAGCCGCCGACGCACGAGCCCTGCATGATGAAGAGGTCGAGGCTCGTGCTCATCTGCATTCCGCCGTCTTTGTAGAGGCGGGGGATCATCTTCGATTCTGCGGTGCTCATCTCGGAGGGCCGCATGTAAGGGCCACGCTCGAGGACGACCGTTTTCTTTCCGAGCTTCGCCGCCTCCCACGCGACGAGCGCGCCTCCCGCCCCCGAACCGATCACGCACACGTCGGCCGTGATCGTCCTCATGCGCTCGCTTTCACGAAGGTGTTGCTCGGGCGGAAACGTGGCCTCAGCGGTACGGGGACGTATCCCGTCGCCACGTCGGCGCGAACGTCGCCGTAGGCCCCCAACATGACGAGATTGCGGACTTTGGAGCAGACCCGCCACAGGTAGCTGCCACCGCGCCAACGCTCTTCCATCAGCCGACGACGCTCCGCGCGTGTCATGTTTCGGAATCGTTTCTTGTAGGCAGTGAGGGGCACGAGATCGACGAGGGTGAGCAACATTCGGACACGCCATGCGCGGCGAGAGCGCCCCGCGACGAGGAACGTCTCCACGTTGTCGGCCACCCGCTCGGGGGTGATTTCGACGGGAGATCCAGCCAAAATCACCTCTGCGACCTCGACGATGGTGAGCCACTCGGTGTGCGCGAGGGCCCTGCCGAACTCGACCCGTGGGAGGAGTGCGACCGCGAGATGCTCGAGGGTCGGTCTCATGTCGGCCATCCTGAGGGAATACGAAACACGAATCAAGCAGCCCTCTGCGCGCGCGGCGCGAGACGATTCCCGAGTGTACAAAAGTGCCTCACTTCGACACGATTAGGCTGACCCAAATTGACACCGTTGCACTGAAGATTGCTATCGAGCACAAACCCTTCATTCTCGATGCAGGAACACTATGTTCCTCCTGGCAGAACGCGCAGAGGGCTTCGTTTCGTCACTCGCGGTGCCAACCGCGAGGGCAGCGAGCTCGGAGGGGTCCGTTCGGAAGCAGCATGGCGCGGCTTTTTCGCCCGTTCTCGCCTCGCTTTGTTCGCGCCCATCGTGCATCGTCCAGCGTCTGCGGTAGGCCGGCGAAGCGGTGACGAGCCGTGCCGTCGAGGCGCGGAGCGAGCCCGAAGCTAACTACCGCTCCTATTGATTGGATACGATGAAAGGCGGCTATCGTGAGCGACAAATTGGTTCGATCGGTAGTCTCCCCGTTCGGAGAGGTATGGGTCCCGAAGCGGGGCGAGGCCCAAGTCGCCCATCTGGGCTCCGAGGTAGCGGAGTATTTCGGGGGCGGGATCGCGCTCCGACGCGGAGACGTCGTGCTCGACATCGGCGCGAACGTCGGTGTCTTCGCGATGCACGCAGCGACCGTGGCCGACGACCTCACCATCGTATGCGCGGAGCCGATCCCGCTCATCTTCGAAGCTCTCGAGCGAAACTTCGCCACCCATGGCGCTCTCCGAAAAACCCGCCACGAGCTGGTCCGGGCGGGGATCACGGAGGAGCGTGAGGTCGGCGAAATGGAGTTCACCTACTTCGAGCGGCTGCCGTGCGACAGCACCCGTCACATGGACGAAAAGCGGCGTCAGTTCGAGCGGTTCTTCGCCGCCCTCGGCTCACGGGCGCGCACCGTGCTCTCGAAAGGCGGCCTCCCGGGGCGGATCGCGGGCGCGGGCATGGAGCGCGCCATCGCCAGTCTCCCGAAGGGCCCTATCGGCCAATGGGCGTCCGATCGCGCGTTAGGCGCTACCTTGGCGCGCGCGCCGATGATCACCGTCGACACGCTCGTCTCGAAGGCACGAGTCGACCGGGTGGACCTCCTCAAGATCGACGTCGAGGGCGCCGAGGTCGACGTGCTGCGCGGCGTCTCGGACGTACTTTGGCCGCGGGTGCGGCAGGTCGCCCTCGAAGGGCACGACGAGAACGGGCGCGCGCGCGAAGTGAAGCACCTGCTCGAATCGAAGGGGTTCACCGTGGACGTGAGCACCCCCGAGATTGGCAAAGAGCGCGGGCTCGACAACTTCCTCGCGTTCGCGCGCCGTAGCTACGACTGAGGCAGTCGCGTCGACGCGATGGACACGCGCTATTGGCCGCTATCGGCCCCGGCGTCGCGCCCGTTTCCGTAGGGCCAGGGCTCCGGTGTGACCTTCGGACCAGCCCCCACTTGCGCGCGCACACGCACCGGAATGCGCACGCTGCCGCTCTTGTCGGACACGGAGACCGTCATCGCCCCCTCGCCGATCTTCGCGCCCGGAGGGAGCCAAACGAGCCAGCGTTTGTCCTTCGTTTCGCTGACGACACGACCATCGACGCCCTCGAAAATAACCTCGGGATAGTCTTTCCCGTCTTGCCCTTTGACGAGCGGATCGCCATCGACCACGTTCACGTCGACGACCGCGGCATACCCCTCTTCGAGGGAGAAGCCCTGTGCTCCGTCGGCGACTCCGTCCTTCGCGGTCGGATTGCCTTCGAACGAGACCTTGCCTTCGGTGCCGACGAGCGCGATCTGCACACCGCCGATCGGATCTTTGCAACCCGCGGTCGCGAGCGCGACGAGCGTCGCCGCGACGCAGAGTGCCTTGGATGTGGTCTTCACGGCTTCACCTCCACCTCGAACGATGCCTGGAGCGCGCCGAGCTTCACCGCGATGGTAGAGCGCCCCGCGGTGCCCGTCTCGAGGGCGACGACGTTGTCGTTCGTGCGGGAAGGATCGCGGAATTTCAGCGTCGCGGGCGCGCTCGTCGTCCACGCGATAGGGAACGCGCCGGCGAGGGGCCGGCCTTTGTCGTCGACCGGAAATACACGCACGTTGTAGACCGTGGTGGTCTTCACGTCCCCGCGTACCGAGCCGGGCTCGATCACGATCGCTCCGGACTGGAAATCACCGACCTCCGTCGCGAAGAGGAGCCTGAGGGAGGCTGGGACCGCAAACTCGATTTGCGCGGTGTCGACGACCTGCTTCGAGCCGTTGTAAGCCGCGAGCGCGCCGACGCCCTTTCGGAGGGCGACGAGCTCACCGGAGGCCTCGTCGAGATCGAAGAAGTCGCCGAGCGAAGCGACGCTCGTTACGCCAGTACCGAAGTCGCTCTTCTCCAAAATGCCGAACCTCGCGCCGACGGCGATCGGCGGGAACGACAGGCCATCGACGTTGGGCGCTAGGTTCGACTTCGCGTCGCACTGCGGGTCCGAGGGCGCGATGCACTCGTAGAAGAACTTCGCGCGCCCGAGGGTGCCCGTCACGCTGCCGCCGCTGTTCGCCGGATCGTTGCAACCCGCGAGCGGGCCAGCGACCGCGACGAGCGCGAGCGCCGAGATAGCCACGCCACACCGCCAAGCCGAAAACCCCATGCACCGAGCCTACCGTGCCCTCGCCGTCCGCGAAAGCCGCCACGGTAGAGCACACGATACGATCATTGCGAATCCGCCCGAAGCGACTCCAAGAAGGGCGCGAGCGACCACTGCGCGGCCTCGTCAAACACGGGTAGCCAGGGCTCGAGCGTTCCCGTTGCCTGCCAATTTCCCTCTTCTATGCCGCCGCGACCGTAGTGCTCGGCGACCTCGACGAGGGTCTTCATCGTACCCGCATGGCCATAAGGACCACCCCCGGCCACCCCCCGAAGAGCGGGTGTCTTGAAAGCGCCGAGGGTGGAGGGCGACGGAGGCTCCGCGATCGTGATGGGCGAGCGTGCATCGCTGAAGCGCGACGAGGCCCCCGCCTCCCCCGCCGCGAGCAGGCCGAGCCCGGCGAAACGGCCAGCGTCGCCCGCGGCCGCGTTTTTCGTGCGCGTAACGTGGAATGCGTCGTTCGTGAGGCGCGGACCAAAGTGGCATTGCGCGCACCCCGCCGCGAAGAACACCGCGAGCCCCGCCTTCTCCTTCGCGTCGAGCGCGGCGAGATCCCCGCGCGCGTAGCGATCGAGGCGCATCGTCGGGTAGGCGAACGTACGCTCGAACGCGGCGATCGCCTTTCCCACGTTCACGAACGCGCGCGTGACCGCTTCTTTGCGCTCGGCGGGGAGGCGCTCGAACGACAGGTCGCCCGGCTTTCCGTCGCTGGGAAGTTCGGCCGCGAGAGGAAGTGGGTAGTCCGGGAAGACTTCGTCGTATGCCGCGCGATAGGCCTCGATCACCCGCCTAACCACCCTCACGCGCGACGACGCGATCTCGTCCGCGTTCTCGAACGGGGCCAGCGCTTGTGACCAGAGGCTGTCGAAGCGACCATCCCAGTGCTGCCAACGAGAATAGGCCGCGAGCCGAATGCGCGGCGTGCGGCGTGTGCCTCGTACGTCGCCGGAGGGGAGCGCGAGGCCGTCCGAGAATGCCTTCTTCGGATCGTGGCATGTCACGCAGGCGACGCGGCCCGACGCTGAAAACCCGGTGTCCTCGTAGAACGCGCGTCCTAGCGCTGCCGCGCGCGGATCGTCGGCGACGCGGTTCGTGGGATCGGCTGGAAGCGGCTCGCGGGCGCCCATGTCTCGCACGAGGTCCCACTCGTTGCGCGCGAAGAGATCGTCCACGAGGTGGGGACTCGGTGGCGCCGGCGTGGCCTCTCCGTCGGCGGCGGCGAGGAGCGATTCGACCTGGTGCACGAGCGCCTCCGGTGCAGGGTTCGAGGCATATCCGACGACCTTCATCGTCCGACGGTCCACGAGCACGAAGAGCGGCATCGGCGCCCCCGAGGCCGGCGCGACGCCACGAAGCGCGAAGCCCGGATCGGCGAGGGTGGCAACACGGCCTGCGGTGTCGGTCTTCGCGCGAAATTCAGCCAAGTCGCCTTCTCGAATGCTCTCGCCGTCGGGTCCGCCGACCACCAAATCGACAAGGGTGAGGCGTTCGCCGAGCGGGCCGTCGAGGAGCTCGCGCCCGTGCGCGACGTGCCATAGGCACGTGCCACACCAGGCCCCACCGGACACGCGCACCACGAGCAACGACGCGCGTGACGCACGAGGCGTGTAGTGCTCACGAAGGCGAACCGACCCCGCGGTGCCATTCGGCAAGATGCCGTCGAATGCCAAATCCGGCAACGTGCCATTCACCGCGACCGAATACGGTCCTTCCGGATACGCACGCGCGGGCGCCCCCGAGGGACGAGTCGCTGGCGAACCGTGCGCTGGCGCGTCGACCAGCGCCGTCGATCCCGGATCGCCAGCACACGCCGCCACCAGGCCGCCGAAGAGCGGAAGCGTCACTGTCACGAGCGCGCGCCAGAGCCTCACTCGACGCTCATTTCACGGGGAGATCGAGCTTCCAAACCGCGCCGCCGATAGCGTACGCGGTGCGCTCGTCTACGAAGCGAAAGCGGTTGATCGGCGCGAGGAGGCTGGGCTCTTCTTCCCAGGTCAGACCGCCGTCGAACGTGCGGTAGCCAGGCTTCTTCGCGTCACTGCCGACGACCCAGCCGATGTCGTTCGTGAGGAATCCGATTCCAATCGCGGAATAACCGGCCTTGGGATTGCCGCCGTCGGGGAGCGGGAGCTCGCTCCATGTTTTCCCGCCGTCGCTCGTCTTGCCGAACGTGGGAGGGCCGGCGGTGGTGTCTTGAATGGCGAGATAGCCCACCTCGGCCGACGGAAACTGGAGCTTCCAACAGAGGCTGTTCCGCGTCTTCGACGAGAACACGGGGGCGAGCGTCTTGCCGCCGTCGGTGGTGCGATACACGGTGCAGACGCCCGTTCCATCCTTGTTTTGCCCTGCGAGGAGCCCCTCCGTCGCAGACGTGAAGCGCGCGTCGATGAGCATCGAGAGGGTCCCCGAGAGGTCGATCGACGTCCAGGTCGCGCCCGCGTCCACCGACGACATCATGAACGCGGGCCCGTTCGTGCGGCCGACCGCGAAGAGATGGCGCTCGTCGGCGGCGGTGAGGTTGCACACGCCGGGCATCGCCGGGCCCGTGACCGCCGTCACCGGAGCCCAGGTGTCGCCTCCGTCTTTCGTTTCGTAGAGGGCAGTCTTGTCGTCTATCGTAGGCGTGAGCCCAGCGCCGAGGTTGCCCGCGAACCCGTGATTCGCGTCGACGAAGAGGAGCGAACGAAAGAACGTGCCCGTGCGCTCGAACACCTTCTTCCACGACGCGCCGGCGTCGTCGGTGCGGTAGATGGCAGACTCTTGACCATTGACCGCGAAGCCGCGTGTCTTCGACGTGAAGAAGATGTCGTCTTGTTTGCCGCCGCCGGCCACCTTGGGCGCGCTCTCGATCCGCTGCCACGCGGTCGAACGAACGCTCTCGGCGAGCGCGTTTTTCGGGTCTACCGACGTCGCGTCGGCTCCGGCGTCGGCTCCACCTCCGTCGCCCTCGGGAGCGGGGACGACGGCAGCGCTGCTGCACGCGACGAGGAAGGCAAAAGGCAGTGCGGCGAGGCGTCTCATGGCGCACACTACGCCACGCCACGTGAGCGGTCGCACGTTAAAGAAGATGAAATCGAGGGTTAATCCTCGCACGCCCGCTCGCGCACGCCGCCTTCAAACCGCTGATTTCGCTCGTCATTTTGGGCGCCTCGCGCAGGCACATGGGTTGCTGTTCCCCCCGCGATGGAGCAGCCGACGGCAGAAGCGAGACGCGCCGCGCGGCGGGCAGCGGGCGTCATGACGACCTCGTCGCACGGCAAGACGAGCGCGGCAAAGGCGCGCGCGCCGCTCGAGCTCGTCCCTCGGGCGCGGTCCGCGCGTACGAACGTGATCCCGTCGCTGACCGCGCTCGTCGGTCGTCACGAGGTGCTCGCGCGGCTCGCGGCGCACGTAGCGGACGGGCATCGCCTGCTCACCCTCGTCGGCCCGCCGGGGATGGGCAAAACGCGAGTCGCGCGCGCGTTCTTGGAGGCGCACGGCGCGCGTTATGCGACGCACGGCGGCGCGTACTTCTGCGATCTTTCGGAAGCCAAGACGGAGTCGGATCTCACCTTCGCGATCGCAAACCTCGTCGCCGCGAAGGTGCCGGAGCACGCCCCCGCGGTCGACGCGATCGCCCGCCTCGAAGAGATCGTGGCCGACGCAGGCGCGATGATCCTCGTCCTCGACAACTTCGAGCAGCTCACCTTCGCGGCGACCCTCGTCAGGCGCCTTTGTGCGGTCGCGAAGGATCTCGTCGTCATCGTGACCTCGCGCGAGCGCCTGTCGGTGGAGGGCGAGGTCGTCGTCGAGCTCCCGCCCCTCGCGCTCCCGGACGAAGGCGCGACGGAGCTCGAGAGCGAGGCGACGCGTCTCTTCCTCGATCGGGCGCGGCAGGCGGGGGCGCGGCTCCTCGACGATCCGGAGGCCGTCGCGCGCGACGCGAGATACGTCGTCGATATCGTACGAAAGTTGGAAGGCATTCCGCTCGCGATAGAGCTGTTCGCCGCACGCACGCGGCTTCACTCGGCGAAGGATTTGAGCGCACGCCTCGCACGAGAAGATGGCCTCTTCGCGACCGTAAGGCGCCGCGACGACAGCCGTCACGGCACGCTCGAGGGCGCAATCGAAGGATCGTGGAGCCTGCTCGCGCCAGAGGAGCGCGACGTGCTCGCGCGTTGTTCGGTGTTCGCGGGCGGGTTCTCGACCGACGTGTTCACGGCCACCCTGGGAGAAGACGCGCTCGACGCCCTCGCCTCGCTCCGTGACAAGTCTCTCGTGTACGCGACGCCGACGGGACGAGTCGCGATGTACACGAGCATTCGCGTGTTCGCCGCGAAGAAGCTCGCCGAAGCGGGAGAAGACCACGTGAACGCCGTCCGAGGCACCCACGCCGCTGCCCTCGCGACGATGGCCGCCGCGTTCGTCGACTCACGCAACATGCCTGAGAAGACGGGCAAGGTCGCGCCGCGCTTCGGCGATTTGCGCCACGAAAAGGAGAACCTCGTCGCCGCCCTCGCGCACGTGACATCGCGACCGCGGGCGCCGGAAACGCTGGCTGCGCGCGCCGATCTCGCCGCTGCGCTCGCGCTGCTCTTGGTCCTCCCCGCCGAGGATCTCGAGGGCGAGCTCGGGGCGGCGCTCGACGCGTTCGGCGACGAGGGAGAGCCGATCCGGCGAGTGGGTCTCTTGCTCGCGCGGCAGAGCGTGAGAAACGCTTTGGGCAAGTACCGTGATTGCCAATCGGACCTCGCCTCGATTCGCGCGATGACGGGTCTCCCGCTCGAGCTTCGCGCGCTCGCGCGCGTGTACGAAGGCATTCAACTACGGTATCAAGGTCGCGCTGCCGAAGCCCTCCCCTGCCACGAGGATGCCGCGCGCGAGCTCGAGGGGCAGGGCTTCGCGCGGCTGTCGGCGATGAACACCGCCTGCATGGGGAGGCTCATGTGCGACCTCGGGGACGCCGCCCGCGCGAGAGAGCTCGACGGCCTCGCGTTCGCGTCGAGTGAAGCCGCCGGCGACGTATGGCTCGGCGCGCTTTGCCTCGCGAACCTCGCGCAGGTCGAACAAGAAGCGGGCGCCTTCGAGGCCGCCAAGAGGCTCCTCGAGCGCGCGTTCGAGCGCCTGCGCGACGTGGGCGAGACGCACTACGAGGCCATCTACGCCGGTGTCCTCGGCGACTTGTTCCTCGAAGCTGGCGACCTCGAGAAGGCGCGACCTTGGTACGCCCACGGCGCGCGGTTCCTGAACCGCTTCGCGACCCACCGGCAGACAGGCATTTTGCACGCGGCCGCCGCCGCCCTCGAGTCGGAGTGCGGCGACTTCGTGGCCGCCGTGGCCCACCTCGAGAAGGCCCGCGCGTGCGCCGACCGCGTCGACAATCCGGTCGTGCGCCTCGTGGTGTCGCTCCACACCACCACGGTGTCGCTGCTTCGTGCGCCGACGGACGAACGGAGCCGGGTGGCCGCGAGCGCTGACCTTCGCGCGCTCTCCGACGGACACGGGGAAGATACACACGTCTATCGAACGAGCCTCGACGTGCGCTTCGCAGCGCGCATCCTCCGTCGAACCCTGACGAAGCTCTCGACCGCGCCCGAGGCTCGTCGTGCGGTAATCTTCGTCGCGAGCACGACCCGCACCTACGTGTCGCCGGAGGGCACCACGATCGACTTGATGCGCCGCGGATCGCTCTATCGCATCCTCGAAGCGCTCCTCGATCGGCGCGAAAATTCACCGGATCGCGGCCTCTCGGTCGACGAGCTGTTCACCGCCGGTTGGCCCGGGGAGCGCGTGCTCGCCGCCGCCGCGCAGACCCGCGTCCGAGTCGCGGTGGCGACCTTGCGGAAGCTCGGGCTCCGCGACGTGCTCGTCACGCGCGACGACGGTTATCTCCTATCGCCAGACGTGACCATCGTCCGCGACGCGCGCTGATCGATTCCTATCTTCGCTCGCGGCTCAATCGGCCTTCAGCGTCACGATGGCTTGTTCGATGGTGGGCTCGAGGGGGCCGAAGTGCTGCGCGTCCCCGGTCGCTTCGACCACGAGCACACGATCGCCCTTGAGGAAAACCGTGACCCAGTAGCGATGCTCGCGGCCCTGACGATCGACGGAGTAGCGGAGCTGGCGCCCCTCGATCCCGGCGTTCGACCGCACGTTCTTCTCGGCCTTCTTGACGTAGCCGGAGCGCGACAGCTTGAGGTCGATGCTCTCCGACCAAAACTCGGTATTGCCCTTGAGCTCGTTCTTCTCGGTGCGCGTCGCGATGACGACACCTTTTGCGGAGAGGGCACGGTACGCGAACGTATCGTCGCGCTCGAGGGTGGCGAATCCGGAGGGAGTCTCGAGCTTGGCCGCGCTCGCGCAGCCGGCGAGAGCGGAGAGTGAAAAGAGGACGACGGCGAGGAGAGTGGACTTCATGGCGCGCTCCGTTCAGTTCTTCTTCAACGACAAGAGGGGCTCGATCCCGAGAGTCTCGAGCCACGGCACTGGCAAACGCGGCCCATCCGCGGGCGCCACCTTCGCAGGGCCAGAGGCGACGATCGGCGTGTCTTTCGGCTTTTCACGCAGTGAAACGGAGATTTGCGAGAAGCTCGCCCGGTTTCGGAGAAAGGTCACTTTGCCCTCGATCGTGTCGATCTCCACCGCGACCCGCTCGAGCTCGCGCTCCACCGTGAGCGCGTCGTTCACGTTCTGCGCACGAACGAGGAACTCCTGGAGTCGCTTTTGCGTCGCCTTGAGGTTGGAGAGGCGGACCTCCAGGTCGTGCACCTGCTCGGTCACGTCCTCCGCTTTCACCGAGCGCCCCGTCACCGTCGCGACGTGCTCGAGCTCCTTCAACGCGGTCCGGAAGTGCTGGGAAGGTACACGGATGTCGACGCCGTCGTCGCGACGGCCCATGAGGCCTCCGCCGAGGCCCTCCGCGACGTCGATGATCTTGTCGATGCTCTCGGGGATTTTGCCGGACTCGGTCACCATCGCGAGCCCGCCGGTGTAAACCACGAGCGCGGCGCGCGTGTCGCTCGGGGCGGCCTCTTTGCCCTTCGCGGGAGCAGCTCCCGGGCTCGCGTTCGCGCCTCGGCCATCAGCGCGTGCGGTCGGCGGCGGAGGTGAAGGTTGCGCGGGGGCTACCCTCGGAGCGGCGCCGGAGGCTTGCGCGGCTTGGGGTGCGGATGGGGGTGCGGATGGCGGCGCGTCGGCGGGGGCTGCCTCCATCGGTGCCATCGCCGCCATCGCGGGCGGCTCGGCCGCTCCGCCGCAGGCGACATTGGTGAAGGCGAACGCAGCGAGAATCCAGGAGGCGAAGCGTGTTCGGCGACTCATGGGGCTCCGAACGCAGCGACGCCGACGGCCTTACATGGGCACGTCGAAAGAGTTGCAACGAGGCGGCCCGAGCTCGCGACTCCGGCGCCCGAACGTGACGGGCACGTCTCATGACTCCACATGATCTGATGCTCCCGTCGCACGAGCGGGAGTCGTGGGTCGCGGCACTGAACGAATTTGCATCCGCACCGAACGACAGACCGCCGTCGCGCCTTCGCGCCGAACCAGTTTTGCGCCGACGGCTCCCCGAGAGCGCCCATCGAGATCGGCGCCCATCGAGCCTGTCGGGCGTGTGTCGAGGAGGCTTGAACGGGTCGATAAATCCTCGGCAGTCGCGTGGGCGGCTCGTACGGTATTTCGATGAGGGCATTCGCGGGTGCGGGCGGCGTCTTGGTTCTCTCGCTCTTCCTCGGCGCCGCGGCGTGCGGCGAGGGGCGTGCGCAGCCGGCGGAGGACGAAGCGGCGGACGCGGCGACCTCCACCTTTCCAATGGGCGAATTGGCGCCACCGCCGGCCCCCTGCGAAGGGCTCGGCTGCCGACGCATGCATTGTGCACCCGGCAAAGAGACTACGGTCACGGGCCGCGTGCTCGCGCCGAACGGAGTCACTCCCGTGCCGGGCGCGGTGGTCTACGTGCCCATCGCAGAGGTGCCTCCGCTCGCGGAGGGGGCATCGTGTGGGTGCGACGCACCGCCCGCCGTCACCGCGACGAAGACCGCCGCCGACGGCTCGTTTTCGCTCTCGGGAGTGCCCATCGGAGCGCAGATCCCGCTCGTGATGCAGCTCGGTAAGTGGCGCCGCGTGATTACGCTCCCCGCGATTTCGGCGTGCGAGGACCGCGCCCTCGACGAGGCGACCACGCGACTCCCTCGCAACCGTAGCGAGGGAGATTTGCCTAGAATCGCGCTCACGACCGGCGCATGCGACGCGCTCGGCTGCCTCTTGCCGAAGCTCGGGATCGACCCCGACGAAGTGGGCGTCGCCGGGGACGGAGAGTCCAAACGAGTGCACACGTTCCGCGGCGCGATCGACAAGGACGACGTCCCGAGCGGCGCGACGAGCGCGCAAAAACTATGGTCCGACGCGCGCGCGCTGGGCCGCTACGACATGGTGCTCCTCGCTTGCGAGTGCGGCGAGCAACGCGAACGAAAGGGCGAGCGCGCGAACGAAGCGATGGCAGAATATTTGGATTCGGGTGGCCGCATCCTCACGACGGACTACATGTTCACCTGGTACCGCGACATGCGCTCTCCCGGGCTCGATCGGGTGGTGTCGGTGCACGGCGGCGCCGGCGAAGGAGGCAATCCGGTGCGTGTGAGCTCTTCTGGCCCGGATGGCTCCGTCTTCTCCGATTGGCTCCGCGCTGTCGTCCCTGCACCGGCACGCGAGAATCACGCGCGCCTCTCGGCCGTATTCGACAACCTCGCGTCCGTCGATCCCACCAAGGCGCGGGTGCTCGCGAGCTCGGCTTCGCCGCGAGAGGCCGCGAAGGACGTTCCTCGCATATTTTCGCTCGATTTTCCCGTCGGCGCCGCTCGGCCCAACGTGTGCGGGCGCGCCGTGCACCTCGATGCGCACGTCAACGACTCGAAGACGGTCGACGTCGTGGGCCGCGCGTTCCCGCTCTCGTGCTCGCCCGGGCTCGACGAGCCCCACGCCGCGCTCGCCTATCTCTTCTTCCACCTCGCGTCGTGCGATATGCCGTTTCCACCGCTCGACGCGGCGCCGACGGAGCCGATACGCTGAAGGTCACGCCATGCCCTGCTCGCGCAGCAGGTCGCGGGAGAGCACCACGCACGGTCGGCAAATGCGAGCCGCTTTGCCCTGTGTCATTCGCGCGTGCTCGTCACCGCAGAAGCTGCACGCCGTCGGCGACGCGTCGCGGTAGGGGTTTTGCGCTTTCGGCGCGGAGGGCGGCGCCACGGTCTCGGCGAAAAAGAGGCGCCGCAAGCGCTCCACGAACGTTCTCTTCTCGTATGCGGTCACCACGCAAATGTCACATATGCTCACTCGCTCGGCCGCGAGCAGATAAGCCACTTCGAGCCGGGACCGCTCGCACACGCTGCACTTCGTTTCGTGCTTGGAGGGGACCGGAGCCTGCGGGAGGTCGGGGGGTGCGTCTTCTTCCCAGACTTTGCCCTTTTGGTGAGGGTCCGCGAGCCCGTATACGGCGGCCCACGGCACCTCGCAGTGGAACATGGCTCCCCCGAAGCTCAACGTGCCGCGTACGCCTCGCGCGTCGACCTCGAGATCCTCGATAGGTACGTGCATGTTCCACCCAACCTCGAGGGTGAGCCGCGGACCGAACGCGAGGTGAGCCGGGACGACGACCCCCTCTCGGCGTGGGTCGAGGTGGAGACGAAGCGGCGACCGCGCGAGGATCGCCTTCGCAAAAGCTTCCTTGTCGTCCGCCATGGCGAACCACGTAAAGCACCGAACTGCGCGGTGAGCTAGAGCACGCGCGAGTCGCGGCTCTCCAGTGCCGCGGGCGCGTTGCGGTTCTACCGGGGCTCTACTAGTGCTCGCTCCGTGGCTCCGATCCTCGTCACGGAAACGCTCGTCGCGTTCGGCTCGCTCTTCTCGATCGTCGATCCGTTCTCGGCGGTCCCGGTGTTCGTCGCGCTTACGGGCCGGGAAAATCAAGCCGCGCAGCGCCGCACTGCCCTCCGTGCTTCGCTCACGTGCTTCGTCGTGCTCACCGTTTTCGGGCTCGCCGGATCGATCATCTTCAAGTTCTTCGGGATCACGATCCCGGCGTTCAAGGTCGCGGGCGGCATTCTGCTCTTCGGGGTCGCGCTCGACATGATGAAGGCGCAGCACTCCGAGACTCGGTCGACCAAAGAAGAAGAGAGCGAGAAGCACGACGACGTGGGGCTCATTCCGCTCGGGCTCCCACTTTTGTCCGGGCCCGGCGCGATCGCGGCGGTGATGGTGCTCTCCGGAAAGGCCGAGTCGCCCACGTCTCGAATCGCGGTGCACCTCGCCATCTTGGGGATCGGCGCGAGCTCGTTCTTGATCCTTCGCTCCGCGGCGTGGGTGGGTAAGTTCCTCGGCAGGACGGGCATCAACGTGATCGGGCGCCTCATGGGCCTCATCTTGGCGGCCCTCGCGATTCAGTTCGTCATCGACGGCGCGCGAGAGGCGTTCCCCAAGACGTTCTCCTGAGCTCGCGCGAGGAGGACTTTCCCGCTTCTTCGCCCTCCCGTCGACCGAAATGCATCGGTTTGCGCGCGCGAACGCCACTTTCGTTCGCGCTCCGAAGCCCAAATCGATGGGAAAAACCGACCCCGTGTCGCGGTCGAGCCGGCGAAGGAGGGTGCCTGCCTTGCCGCCCCTACCGGCCGCAGCTATACCGCCGCGCAATGCTCCGACGCCGAATCACGTGGCTTATCATCGCCCTCTGTCCTGCCGCGCTCGTGCAGGCCGCATCGTGCAGCGACTCCGGTACCACCCCGACGGAAGATGGCGGAGGCACGGTGCTCACCCCGGTCGACGCCGCGAAGAAAACAGATACGTCGACCGAGGGCGACGGCTACGTCCCGGTCGTGCGGAAGCCTCCCGTGCTCCCCACCTGCCTCGGCACCTCGATCGCGATGAAGACATCGGGCGAGAAGTCGTACGTCAAAGTGAACATGAGCTCACCGGACGGTGGGGCTCCCCCCGTCGACGCAGGCGATGCAGGCGACGCCGCCCCGGTCGACGCAGCCGCTCCGACCGGGCCGAGCATCGGGGACTTCCTCCTCGATTTCGGGGCGAACGGGTCCACCGTCGACTTCAAAGGTTTCAAGACGTCGCCCGCCCCCACCCCGTCGAGCTGCCTCGGGGATCCCGCGATCCCGGGCGCTACGTGTTACTTCGATCACTTCGATTTCTTCGGCCCGTGGGGACGGGTCGGCCTCGTCACGGCGGACTACGGCTTCTTGTTCAGCTCCGTGCGCCAATCGGGCATCGTCGGCACCGACTTCCTCGCCAATTATCCGTTTACCCTCGACTACGACGGATCGCGCATCTTCCGCGGGTCGAAAGATGCATTCTGCACAGATGCACAGCTCCTCGCGGCGGGGTTCTCGCCCATTCCGACGGGCGGGTTCTATACGAACGATCCGCGGAAGCTTCGTCCGCTCTCGGAGGTGATCTCCACCCCCGACGCCGCCGCGACGCAGAACATCGTCGTCCCGAACGTGCCCACCGTGCCGCTCTCGATCGGCGGCGTGCGCGCCCTCGCCCAAATCGACAGCGGCTACGACGACCGCGTCACGCGTCACGCGATGAACGTGAATCAGGCGCTGCTCCTCCAGATTCAGCTCAAAGATCCGGGGCTGCTGACGCGGGATCCGGAGCAAGATCTTTTCCTGACGACGTGCGCGGGCCTGAACCAGAAGGCCGAGGCCTACGTGCTCCGAAAGGGCACTCCCGTCGACTTCATCGGCGAGGGCGGCGTGGTCGGGCGCCACGACGAGGGCAACGTGATCTTCGTGAAGGAGCGCGTGCCGGCGGCCGATCGCTGCGGAGGTATCGACACCTGGACCGTGCCCGCCGCGCAAATCGGCGCTTCGTTCCTCGTCGACGCGTATGCCGTCGTCTTCGATCCGTTCGCGTCGCGCATGTGGATACCCAAGTAGAGGTTCACCCGAGCAACGACGGTCGCAGGCACGCCGTTCGTGGCGTCGCTCGGTCCTGCGGACCTCTCTCCCCACGGTCCATCGTGCCCCCGGTGCGAGCTTCACTCTCCCGGTTGGCACGAACGGTTCGGGGCGTCGCTCGGTCCTGCGGACCTCCCTCCCCACGGTCCATCGTGCCCCTTGCGAGCTTCGCTCTCCCGGTTGGCACGAACGGTTCGGGGCGTCGCTCGGTCCTGCGGACCTCCCTCCCCACGGTCCATCGTGCCCCCCGTGCGAGCTTCACTCTCCCGGTTGGCACGAACGGTTCGTCGCGCGACATCCGACGACGCTCGAACGACCTGTTCGGCGCTCTAGTTGGGGGCGGTGTGCTCGGGGCGGGGGGCGCGGCGGCTCGCGCGGAGGGCGGTCGCGATGGCGTCGAGGAGCTGCTCGCGCGAAAAGGGCTTGTCCAGGAAGGCCTCGGGGCGCGGGGTGGGGTCGAGGCCCTGACGCTCCTCCCGCTCACGATCGAGCAGCTCCGCGGCGAAGCCAGACATGTAAACAGTGGGCAAATCGGGGGCGATTTCGCGCATTCGCTTGCGGAGAGTGGGTCCGTCGATCCCGGGCATGCGGACGTCGGTCACGAGCAGATCGACCTCCCGCCGCGCGAGCTCGGGGAGCGCGAGACACGCCTCTGCGTCGACCGGGACGATGACACGATAGCCCGCGTCCTCGAGGACCTCGACGACCCAGGCGCGGAACGCGACGTTGTCGTCGCATACGACGATGCGCTCCCCACGGCCCATGCGATTGATCGGCGTCGTTGGCCCCGCTTCGACGACCTGCCTGCGCGGCTCGGCGTCGACCGCGACTGGCAAGTAGACTCGCAGCTCCGTGCCCTGCCCGGGGGCGCTCGTGAGGGCGAGTCGTCCGCCCGCCGAGGCGACGGCGCCATACACGGTGGCGAGCCCGAGGCCAGTGCCGTGCCCGACGTCTTTCGTGCTGAAGAAGGGCTCGAATACCCGATCACGAAGCTCGGCCGGAATGCCGTGACCGCTGTCGCGCACGCTGAGGAGCGTATACCTCCCATCCGGAATTTCGTCGCCGAAGACACGGACGTCCACCGCGTCGAGGGTGCGGAGACGCACCTGCAAGACGCCCCCGTTGGGCATCGCGTCGCGGGCGTTTACGACCAGGTTCATCACGATTTGCTCGAGGTGAACCGGGTCCATGTACACAGGCTCGATGGTCCCCCGCGCGTCGAGATCGAGCTCCACGCGGTGACCTGCGACCTGACGAAGCACCTCCGACATCGCGTCGACCACGATTTGGGGCTCCGTTAGGAGAGCCGTGGTCTCCCGGCGACGGCTGAAGTCGACGAGCTGACGCGTGAGGCGCACCGCCTGCGAAGTGACCTGTTGAATCACCGCGAGGTGACGTACGGCCTGTTCGATCTTCGGGTCGTCCCTCGTCAGCGGCGCGCCCGCGTCGGTGCTGATGGCGCGACGGAGCAAATCGAGACTGCCCACCATGACACCGAGCATGTTGTTGAAGTCGTGCGCGACGCCGCCCGCCATGCGGCCGAGCGCTTCCATCTTGTGGGCCTGTCGAAAATGGAGCTCGCGCTGCTCGAGGTGAACCGCAGAGCCGAGCACGAGGGTCGCGATCCGGAGCGCGTCGACCTCCACCACGGTCCACTGCTGGAGGCGCTCGCACGCGTCGAAGCCGAGGAGACCCCAGAAGGACCCGCCGACGAAGATCGGCTGCACCATGAGCGACAAGATCGCCTGCCCCTCGAGGAGCGGGCGCTCGCCTTCGGGGAACTCGTGAATGTCGCCGAAGATGGCCTTCCCCTCGCGCATCATGGGGCCCCAGCGCGCGAACCCGCCCTCGTCGAGGTTCAAGTCTTGGAGGTCGGGGTGATTGATCTGCGGCTCGATGCCGGGCGCGACCCACTCGAACGTTTGGCACACACGAGTGTGATTCCCGGGGAGTGACAGACGCTCGAAGAGGTACACGCGGCTCACCCCGGTCGCCTCGCCGAGGATGGAGAGGGCTTCGGGGAGAGCCGCTTTCCATGTGCCGGCCGCGAGGAGGCGGTCCGTCGCACGCGCGACACCGTGGAGGATAGCCCCCTGCCGGCGCACGATGTCGTCGCCCGCGCGCCCCACGTCCGGGCCCGTCACCAGGGTTCCCTTGCTTCCCACTCGGTCATCCTACCGCGCCGATTCGGAAAGCGAGCATGCCGTTTGCGTAACGCCGACGACGTTCGGCGTCACGGCTCGTCAGTAGGCCAAAAAGGCGCGCCAAAAGTGCCGCGCCCTCAGTAGGGCTTTTTGCCGTTGAAGTTGCCTGGAGGGCTGTAGTTGCAGACCCAGATTTCCCACGAGCCCTTCCCGAAAGGGCTCCCGGTGGTGCACGTCTTCGAGGCGCAGCCGACGTGGGTCGTGTCGGCCCAGACGATTTGGGTGTAGTGCCCACACACTCCGCTGCAGCGATTCGAGGCGTAGTCGTAGCTCGCGGACTCTTCCGCCCAGCCCTTCACCACGTCCTCGATTTTGGTGCTTCCCGAGCCGGCGAACAGGTTCTCGCCGCGTGTGCCCCGGTTAGGGTTGTGCGAAAAGTTGCACTTCTCGGCGTAATCGCGCGCAACTTTCGCGTCTTCATCGGACCACTGGAGCTTCGGGAGCGGGCTCGCGGGGGCAGGGCTCGCTGACGCGCGGACCTGGTTGTGGGCGGCGAGCACGCCCGAGAGCGCGGGATCCGAGGGCTCCGTCGGCGTGCCGCTCGGATCGGTAGGGGTGGTGGTGCCAGTGGTGGGCGAGCCGCCACACGCGACGAGGCCGAGCATCGCGACGAACGATGAAAAAGCGTAGCGGCGGTAGGACGTGCTCATCGGTGTCTCCTTTCGGGCGCGCGGGCGCAGCGGCGCGAGGTACAGGAAGTATGGCATGGCCGCGTCCGAGGGTCCGCGTCTCGAAGCGCGATCATGACGGCAGGTAGACAGACGAACGGCGGAGCACGGTCCCCTCCCCTTGCGAGACGCGCCCACGAATCGTGACCTGCCCGCGCGGCAACGCGAGGACGAGCTCGATCGAGCCGCTTACCATCGTCGTCGCGAAGATGCTCCCGACGTTCCGGGCGGCGTTGGCTCCTTCGAGCGTCGAGCGTTCCTTCGTCTTCCACGCGAACGGCACCACCTGGCCGCCAGCGGCCTCGACCTCGCCGGTGATGAGGAGATCGTAGTCACCGTCGGTGTTCGGCTCCTCGAGCTCGAATTTGAAAAAGAGCGGATCGCCGCGGCTGATGGGGACATCGAGGACGAACGAGCCGTCGCGCTCGACGTCCGCCGCGTGCGCCGATCGCGCGGGATCGTGCGTCGCCGCGACCGTGCGCGCCGCGAAGAAGACGATCGCGACGAAGCCCCCCAAGACGGCAAAAAGTGTCCCCAAGATGGTTCCGTCGCTCACCGTCGCCTCCCGGTCCGAGCGTACCCGCTGCGAGGCGCTCGGGGCCGCGTTTCGGGGCTCCGCCGCGGACCGGATTCGAGGCAGGCCGCAGGGGGCATTTCGAGGCAAAAATCGACGCCTCGACGCGTCACGAAAAATGTAGCGATCCTGAACATTTATCCCCCTCCTTTCGCCCATGACCTGGCCCTGACAATGCGGGCCTTGCCGGTGTGCTACCGCCTGGGACTCCGCGCCGAGCTCGCGGAACTCTATCGAGCCCCATGAAGCATCCCAAAAGCCAAGCCACTCCCGAAACCCTCATGACTCCCATCGCCGTCGTCGGAATGGGGGCCCTCTTTCCCGGGTCGAAAGACACGCTCGCCTTCTGGCGCGACATCATGGACGGTCAAGACCGTCTCACCGAGGTCCCGCGCTCGCACTGGCTCCGCGAGGATTACTTCGCCGAGAAGCCCGGAACGCAAGACAAGGTCTACACGACCAAAGGCGGCTTCCTCCCCGAGGTCGACTTCGCGCCGATGGAGTTCGGCATGCCCCCGAACGCCCTCCCGGCGACGGACACGGCGCAGCTCCTCGCCCTCGTCGTCGCGAAGCACGCGCTCGAAGAGGCCACCCGCGGCAAATGGGAGAGCGTCGACAAGAGCCGCATGAGCGTGCTCCTCGGGGTCGCCTCCGCGACCGAGCTCGTCGCGCAAATGACGGGGCGCCTGCAAAAACCCGTGTGGCAGCACGCGATGCGCCAAGCTGGCCTCGGCGACGCCGAGATCGCGCGCCTCACCGAGGAGATCGACAAGCAGTACGTGCCTTGGCAAGAATCCACCTTCCCCGGGCTCCTCGGCAACGTGGTCGCAGGGCGCATCACGAACCGCTTCGACATGGGCGGCTCGAACGCCGTCGTCGACGCCGCGTGCGCAGGCTCGCTCGCCGCGCTCTCGATGGCGGTGAACGACCTCGCCCTCGGGCACTCGGATCTCGTGCTCACCGGCGGCGTGGACGCCCTGAACGACATCTTCATGTACATGTGCTTCGCGCAGACGGGGGCGCTCTCGCTCTCGGGCGACTGCAGGCCGTTCTCGGACAAGAGTGACGGCACCATGCTCGGCGAAGGCATCGGCATGATCGCGCTTCGTCGCCTCGACGACGCCGAGCGTGACGGCGACGCGATTTACGCGGTGATTCGTGGGCTCGGTTCTTCTTCGGACGGCCGCGCGAAGAGCATCTACGCGCCGTCGGCGCAGGGGCAAACCCTCGCCCTCGAGCGCGCCTACGAGCGCGCCGGTTACGGCCCCGAGACGGTGGGCCTCGTCGAAGCCCACGGCACGAGCACCCAGGCCGGCGACGCCGCCGAGTTCGAGGCGCTCAAGTCCGTATTCGGGAAAACGAGCGCAGAAAAAGGCTCGATCGCGCTCGGCTCGGTGAAGGCGCAGATCGGTCACACGAAGGCGGCCGCTGGCTCGGCGGGCCTCATCAAGGCCGTGCTCGCGCTCCACCACAAGGTTCTGCCGCCCACCATCAAGGTGGACGCTCCGAACCCGAAGATGGGTATCGAAGATAGCCCGTTTTACCTCAACACCACGCTTCGTCCGTGGGTGCACGGCGCGGAGAAACCGCACCCGCGCCGCGCCTCGGTGAGCGCGCTCGGCTTCGGCGGAACGAACTTCCACGTCGCGCTCGAAGAGTACGTCGGTCCCTCGGATCGCCCCGCCCACATGCGCACGCTGGGGTCCGAGCTCGTCGTGCTCTCCGCCGACACGCCCGCCGCATTGGTTGCACTCTGCAAGGAAACCGCGGCCGCTTCGGAAGCGGAGGGCGCGTTCCTCCACGTCGCGAAGAAGGCGCAGCTCGCGTTCGACGCGTCGAAGCCGGCGCGCCTCGCCATCGTCGCGACGAACGCCGCCGATCTGCGCGAGAAGCTCGGTTTCGCCGCGACCACGATCGAGAAGAGCGGCAGCGCGCCGTTCTCGTCGCCGAAGGGCATTCACTACGGTGTCGGCGCGGCGGCGAAGGCCTCCGAGATCGCCGTGCTCTTCCCCGGCCAAGGCAGCCAATACGTGAACATGGGCGCCGATTTGGCGACCCACTTCGACCGCGTCCGTGACGTGTGGGACGGCGTCGCGAGCCACGTCCGCGACGGCTCTTCCACCCTCGCCGACCGCGTGTTCCCCGCCCCCGGCTTCGGCGAGGACGCACGAATCGCCGCAGAAAAAGCGCTCACCGCGACGGATTGGGCGCAGCCCGCGATCTGCGCCACGAGCCTCTCCATGTTCCGCTTGTTCGAGCTCACCGGCCTTCGTCCTTCGATGGTCGGCGGGCACTCCCTCGGCGAGGTCACCGCCGCGGTGGCCGCGGGCATTTTCGACGAGAAGACCGGGCTCGGTGTCGCGCGGAAGCGTGGCGAGCTGATGGCAGAAGCGAGCCGCACGCCGGGCGCGATGACCGCCGTCGCCGAGGAGCGCGGGCTCGTGGAGGCCGCGATCGCGGGCATCGACGTGGTGCTCGCGAACCACAACGCGCCGAAGCAGATCGTGCTCTCCGGCACGGTCGAGGCGATCGAGAAGGCCGAGAAGGCGCTCGCCGCCAAGGGCTTCATCGCGAAGCGCCTCACCGTCGCGACCGCGTTCCACTCGCCGATCGTGGCGGGGGCGGTCGCTCCCTTCCGTGCCTTCCTCGACGGCGTCGAAGTGGGCAATGCGAAGATTCCTTATTACGCGAACGCGACGGCGGCGGTGTACCCGAGCGAGGCGCCGGCGGTGCGCACCCAGCTCGCCGACGCGGTCGCGAAGCCGGTTCGTTTCGTAGAGCAAATCGAGGCGATGTACGCGGCCGGTGCGCGCACGTTCGTCGAGATTGGCCCCGACGCGGTGCTCACCAAGCTCGTCGAGCGCTGCCTCGAGGGGCGCTCGTTCTCGGCCGTCGCCCTCGATCAGCGCGGAAAAAATGGCATCGCGTCGCTCCAGACCGCCCTCGGACGCCTCGCCGTCGCGGGCCTCCCGATCGCGTTCGCGCGCTTCTGGGAAGGCGAGTCGATTGGCCTCGATCCGGCGACCACGGCGAAGCCCAAGTTCACGGTGAAGCTCAACGGCGCCAACTACGGAAAGCCCTATCCGCCCAAGAACCCCGTCGCGCGCCCGCCCGTCCGTGTCGCTCCCGCCGCTCCGGCGATCGAAAAAGCACCGGTGACGATCCCGGCCCCCGCGCACGCCAACGGACATGCCACGAACGGCTCCGCCAATGGCCACGCCAAGGTCGCCTCCGTCGCTCCGAAGGCCGCCCCCGCGGCCATGTCCGCGTCCTCACCGACGCAGACGCAGCGAATCGCAGCTCCCGCACCTGCTCGCGTGTCCGTCGCCGCTCCTTCCCCGAGCGCAGGCCTCGTGTCGTCTTCGCCCGCGCGCCCCGTCGAGGCCGCGCCTCTCTCTCGTTTCACCCCTCCGCGCTCCGAGGTCTCGATGTCATCTCACGTCCCGCCCAAGTCCCCCGTCGATCCCTCGAGCTTCGTGGAGTCGCTCTCCCGCCTCCAAGCGCCGGCGATCGCCGCGCAGATGGAGTTCCAGCGTTTGATGGCCGAAAGCCACATGGCGTTCCTCCGCGCGGTCGAGACGTCTTACGCGCAGATCGGCGTGATCGCGGGCGCCCCCGCCCCGGTGCAGCAAGCGCCGCAGATGGCGCCTTATGTGCAACCTGCACAGATCGCCGCTCCCGTTTATGCGCAGCCCGCTCCCGCTCCCGTTTACGCACAGCCCGCTCCCGCTCCCGTTTACGCGAAGCCCGCTCCCGCTCCCGTTTACGCGCAGCCCGCTCCCGCTCCCGTTTACGCGCAGCCCGCGCCGGTAAAGGTCGCCGCCCCCGCTCCTGTCTCGCCCGCTCCCGCGCCGCAGGCGAAGGCCGCGCCCGTGTCGGCGAACCTCACCCCCGTGCTCCTCGCCGTCGTCGCCGAGAAAACGGGCTATCCCGCCGAGATGATCGACGTGAACATGGATATGGAAGCCGACCTCGGCATCGACTCCATCAAGCGCGTCGAGATCCTCTCCGCGATGAAGGCGAAGGTCGCCGACCTTCCCCAAGTGGCCACTGCGAAGATGGCCGCGACCCGCACCCTCGCCCAGATCATCGAGCTCTTCACCGCTGCCGGTGGTGCGGCTCCGCAAGCCTCGGCTCCCGCTCCGCAGGTGTCTGCCCCCGCGCCGCAGGCCCCGGCCCCCGCGGCCAAGGTGGCTCCCGCGGGCGCCAAGCTCGCCGATCTCACCCCCGTGCTGCTCGCCGTCGTCGCCGAGAAAACCGGTTATCCGGCCGAGATGATCGACGTGAACATGGATATGGAAGCCGACCTCGGCATCGACTCCATCAAGCGCGTCGAGATCCTCTCTGCGATGAAGCAGCGGGTGCAAAACCTCCCCCAAGTGCCCACCGCGAAGATGGCGGCGACGCGCACGCTCCAGCAGATCATCGCGCTGTTCGAGGGTGCGCAGGCACCGGCCGAGCCGCACGCGGCTCCATTATCGCGCGCGGCGACGGCCGCACCCCCTCCCGCGGTGAACGAGATTTCGGCCGATCCGGTGCTTCGCATCGCGGTTCGTCCCGTGCTCGCCCCTGCCGCGGGCTTCGCGATGCCGGGACTCCTCGGCCCCGGCGTATTCGCGGTCACTCCCGACGGCACCGCGCTCCAAAAGGTGATCGTCGAGCGCCTGCGGGTGCGCGGCGTGAACGCAGCGGCGCTCGGTGTGGCGGAAATTCCGGCCGATGCAGCGGGCGTGATCTTCCTCGGCGGCCTCCGTGAGGTCGTCAACGAAGAGGCGATGGCGGTGAACCGCGAGGCCTTCGGGGCGGCGCGTGTCGTCGCCGCGCACATGCGCGAGCACGGGGGCATCTTCGTCACCGTGCAAGACACGGGCGGCGATTTTGCCCTCACCGGAACCGCCGGCGGGCGCGCGTGGCTCGCAGGAATCGCGGCGCTCGCGAAGACCGCGGGCGACGAATGGCCCAAGGCCTCCACGAAGGCGATCGATCTCGAACGCGCCAATCGTCAGCACGGCGATCTCGCGGACGCGATCGTGGGCGAGCTCTTCGCCGGCGGTCCCGAGCTAGAAGTGGGCCTCCGCGCCGACGGCACCCGCATCACGCTCGCGAGCGTTCCCGTGCCGCTCCCTTCGGCGAAACGTCCCCTGCCCGAAGGGGCCGTGTTCGTCGTCACCGGCGGCGCGCGCGGAGTCACGGCTTCGTCGCTTGTCACGCTCGCGAAGTTCGCGCGCCCGCGCGTGCTCATCCTCGGACGCACGCCGCTCGAAGACGAGCCCGCGATCTTTCACGGAATCACGGAAGAAGCGGCGCTCAAGCGCACCGCCCTGCAAGAGGCCAATCGCATCGGCGAAGTGGTCACTCCCAAGGTGATCGGCGCGAAGGTCGACAAGATCCTCGCCAATCGCGAAGTGCTCGGAACGCTCGCGTCGCTCGAAGCGGCGGGGGCGAAGGTTCGTTACGCCGCCCTCGACGTACGCGACGAGAACGCGCTCTCGGCCCTCCTCGCCGACGTTCGCGCGGCGTGGGGTCCCATCCACGGCATCGTGCACGGCGCGGGTGTGCTCGCCGACGCGTTCATCGACAAGAAGACCGACGCGCAGTTCGACCGTGTGTTCGACACCAAGGTGCTCGGCCTGCGCGCGCTCCTCGAGGTGACGCAGACCGATCCGCTGCAGTGGATTTGCCTCTTCTCCTCCGTCGCCGCGCGCGCCGGAAACGCGGGCCAGAGCGACTACGCGATGGCGAACGAAATCCTGAACAAAGTCGCGGCGGTGGAAGCACGTCGACGCGAGGGTCGTTGCCGGGTTTCGTCGATCGGCTGGGGCCCGTGGGACGGCGGAATGGTGACCCCGGTGCTGAGCGCGCACTTCAAAGAGCGCGGCGTGGCGCTCCTCGGGGTGGAAGCGGGCGCTCAAGCGTTCGTTCGTGAGCTCTCGGCGGCGCCTTCGGACGACGTGGAGGTCGTGATCGGCGGCGGCGACGCTGGCCTTCAGGGCAGCCAAGTTCGTCCCGTTCGTGTCGAGGTGCTCGTGAACGCGGAGACGCACCCGCAGCTCGCGAGCCACCGCATCCAAGGCAAGCCGGTGCTCCCGATGGTGCTCGCCCTCGAGTGGTTCGCTCGCCTCGCGCGCGCCGTCACTCCTGGCAAGGGCGCAGTCGAGCTCCGCAACGCGCGCGTCGTACGTGGCATTCCTCTCGACCGCTTCGACGGCGAGGGCAACCGCTTCACGATCGCGACCGCGGCGACGCAGAACCCGGGCGAAGTCGCGCTCGAGCTCCGCGACGAGAATGGCAACTTGCGCTACGCCGCCACCCTCGCCGAGAGCAACGGACCTCCCACCAAGGCGGCCCCGATCGGCGTCGCCCTCGGCGCGAGCCCGTTTCCCCAAGACGAGATCTACTCCGCGAAGAACCTCTTCCACGGCCGCGATTTCCAAGTAATTCGCAGCATCGCGGGGCTCTCGAACGAAGGCGCGAAGGCCGAGCTCAAGGGCACCGCGGAGTGCAATTGGCCGGCCGAGGCCTGGCAGACCGACGTCGCGGCGATGGACGGCGGGCTCCAGCTCGCCATCTTGTGCGGCCTCGCCTCGGTGGGTCAGACGTTGCCCCTCCGCATCGGTCAGGTGGCGTTCGCCGACGGGCCTATCGGCGGCAACGTGCGCTGCGATCTCTCGGTTCGCAGCCAAACCCCGGAGTGCGTGGTGTGCGACATCGCGCTCTCGGGCGAGCACGGACCGATCGCCGACTTGGTCGACGTCGAGATGTACGCGATCCCGAGCGGCTCGGCTTCGTAACCACCAGCCACGTTGGCAAACAGGGCCCGCGAGAGCAGTCTCGCGGGCCTTTCCGTTTTGCAGAGAGATTGGCACGCCATGCGGTCTCGTGCGCGCCAGCGACGATATGGCGCCGGGAGCCCGTGGCAGAATGCCTCGCCACGCGTGCACACCCGCGCGATTCTATTGTGCTAGCACCGCGTCGGATTGGCTCGACGACACAAGTGCCTAGGCGTGTTGATCGCGAGCCTGGTGCTCGGGCGCCTCGGCGTCGCGAGCGCACAGAACGCCGATTCGTTTTATTACTCCAACGAAGCCGCCCTCACGGCAGGTGCGATGGTCGCGGTCGCGGGCGACGAGGGGTCGGCTTGGTACAACCCCGCCGGTCTCGGGAGCCTGCATCGAACGCGCCTCAACGCGAACGGCTCGGTCTTTGGTGTCCGCGTGCGGCCGGTCACTCGTGGCCTCACGTCGACCCTCCGTGGCGTCTCGAGCTCGCTCGATTACGGGGGGACCGACTTCGTCGCCACGCCGACCACGGCTTCGGCTTCGTTCTCACTCTTGCCCAACCTCACGTTGAGCGGCGGCGTATTTCACACGAGCCACGACGTTCGCGCGGCGGTGGGAAACGACACCGTGCCGGGCGGCGAAGGCCGCTCTCTGTCGCAGCGAATCGACACGTTCGCCCAGCAGCGAAAGATGCACATGGGCGGCGCGTACGGGTTCGACGTGGGCCACGGCCTCCGTGTGGGGAGCGGGATGTTCCTCGTATACTCCGCGCGCGACACGAGCATCGACTACCTGGTGGGCATAGACGAAGGCGGAAAGAAGGAGGTCGTCGCGCTCTCTTCGAGCACGGGGTCGGCCGCTTGGGGCCTACAGTCCACCTATGGCGTGCAATGGGACGTCACGAAGAAGCTGCACGTCGGCGCGGTGTTCCGCTTTCCCGAGCTTCGTTTTCTCGTAAAGGGCAAGATCACCGGCGCGCAGGTCGGCGCGGGCTCGGCGGGTATCCTCTACGAGCTCACCGAGGCGAAGGGGAAGTCCGGGCGCATTCGCTGGGTCGATCCCACTCGCGTATTCTTCGGTATCGCCTACGAGCCGACGGACAAGATCCGGCTCGCGCTCGACGCCGACGTGTCGCTCGCGCTCGAAGAGGACACGTGGGGCTCGCGCCACGACGCGATGGTGCGCGTACGCGGCGGCGTGATCTTCAAGCCGCTCGAGGTCCTTCATTTCGGGTTCGGAGCCTTCGCCGACCCCGCCTCGGAGCGCGCGCTCCCCGACGCGCTCGGCTCGATTCGGGCAGATTATTACGGCGGAACGGGCGGCATCATCTTCCGCACTCGCCTCGGCTCCAACGCTGGCTCGAATGCGCCCGTCATCAACTTTTGCGCGGCGGTGCGCTACGCCGTCGGAGTGGGTGAGGCGCGCACCACTGTGGTCGGCGACCAGCCCGCAGAGAACGCATCGCAACCGATCGTCGTCCACGACATTATGCCGTATATCGGCTCTTCGGTCGCATTCTGACGGCAGTCGATATACGGCCCCTCGTCAGGGAGTAAATTCACGGCCTAGAGCGCCGATCAGGTTGAAGGACCGAGGACTTCGCTCGGTTAGCAAGCTGCGTCACCAGGTGCGCGCGACGACGACGACGCTACAGGGCCGCAAGTCCCTGACGAGGGACGGATAGTCTTCTATCTTAGGAGGAGCAACGACGCGTCGCAGGCACGCCGCTAAACGCGCGAAAGCCGACGACGCTACAGGGCCGCAAGTCCCTGACGAGGGACGGGCTTCAACCTGTTCGGTGCTCTAGTGACCCACCGAACGGACGCCGCTACCAGGCTGGCTTGCGACCACGGGCGTAGGTGAAGGGCCCGGTGGGGTGGTCCTCGAAGTGGAGGTGGGGCCCCGTCACGTTGCCCGTCGCGCCGACTTTGCCGATCACCTGATTGGCTTTTACCGTCGCACCAGCGGCCACGTTCCGAACCGATAGATGGCAGTAGACGTACACGCGGCCATTGTCGGCCTGGACGCCCATCCATCGACCATAGGCGCCGCCGCTGTCGTTCGACCAACGCACGACGCCATTTCGCACCGCGACGACGTTCGTGCCCGTCGGCGCCGCGTAGTCCTCGCCGGTGTGGTATCCCGCGGCATACCGGGAGTTCTTTACGCCGTAAGGATACGTAACGATCTTTCCCGGAACTGGCGAGGCGGCGCGCTGAGGCGCGGTGCTCGCGTCGGCGGCGGCGTCCCTCCCGCCGTCCGACGGTCGACCCGCGTCCGTCGGCGTCGGTGCCGGTGTCGAAGCGTCCACCGCCGGCTCGCTCTCCGACTCGGGCTCCACCCCTTCGCTACCGATGTTCGGATCGGCATTGGCAGGACTGGAGCCCGACTCGTCGCCGTGGGGATCGTCTTCCTCTTGCGCTGCCGGGAACGGCCCGAGGGCGTCCGGATCTGCGCTCGCGCACGCGGGAACGCTGGCCCCGGCGAGCACGACAATCGTGAGGAGGGCGAAATAGCAGGAGCCTTTGGGGGCGGGTCGGAGGGTCACGAGCGGCCATACTGCAGAACGTGCGCCAGGGAGCTCGCTCACGCCTTCCGGGCCAAAGTCCGAGATTTTGAATGAAGCGAGCGGCTCGAAGGCACGGAGTAGCGGCCTCGAAGCCGCAGCGGGACTCCAGACGCGAGCGCGACGAACGGCAAGCGACCGCACCTTTTCGAGCGTTGGATACCAAGCGCCCTCGAGCAACCCCGAGGCGCCACCCCGTCCCGACGTCCACGCTCCTCGGACTTCCGACGACGTCGTCGTATGTGGTCGCGCTCGTCGAGGACTCGGATTGTTCCCAGAGCTGCGCACCCCAACGACGGGGCATCTCGACGACAAATCGCCACAGCCGAGCACGCACGAGGAGCGAGAGGGCCGAACGGCACTCTCGAATTGCGCCGCGCGCCACGAGTGGACGACGGTGTGGCTCGACGAACGCGTCGCCGAGAGGTCTGCCATTCACGGAGACGCGCCGCGCGGTTCGGCGTGCGACTCACACGATGAGCACGCTCGCACAAAACGCAAGCGCGAGGGAACGACGACCGGGTAGCTCGGCAAACCCAAATGCCCATTTGCGACGAACACGGCGAACCGGCCGATCGCGACAGCGGTGGCGCCGCATTCCACGAGGCCGACGATCGGTGGCACGCGGCTCGACTGCCCCTCGTGGCTCCGAGGCACGAGAAAACAGGCCTCCGCGAGCGCGATGCCTATGAGCATGCCAAGGTACGTCGCCAATCCTCGGGCAAAGGCTTTTGCAGTCGACGGGCTCGGGCGTACGCGAAGGGCCCCTCAAAGCGAGGCAAGGTCGGCGAGCCAATCTCGAATCGCGGACGAATCGCGTTGCGGGCCACGCCGCGAGTGGATTACTACACGGTCAGTCGGCGGAAAAAGCTTGCCAGCGAGTTCGCAACTGTCGAACATAGCGACATAGCGGTCAATCGCCTCCGGCCGTCCGAGGAGTTTCATGTCCAGCCAGCTTCAAAATGCGATCCATTCGCTCGCCGCAACTTTCGCTCAGAACATTCTCGCGGCGGTCCGCGAGGCTTCGTTCGGGGAGCTCGTCGGCCTCCACGAGGCGCCCGCCGCAGAGACGCGTCGCGCCAAGGTGACTACCGTCGCCGCGGCTCCCACCGCTGCTCCGCAGCGCGCAGCGG
>JAAFHV010000059.1 GCA_013297655.1 Myxococcales bacterium
GATGCAGATTGCACGTTTGTTCGCGTCGGCGGCGCTCTTCGGGTTGGCCGCGTGCGACGGCCCGAAGCCCGAGCCCACCCTCCCCTCGCCGCCCACGGCTCCGCCTCCTGTCGCGACGACCGGGCCAACGAGCGCGAGCGCGACGTCGACCGCGGCGCCTCCGTCTCCCCCTGTCGAAGCGTCTTCCTCGCCCGATCCCAAGCCTCCCGAGGCAGCGGGCTCACGGGCGGCGAAGGAGGGCGAGATGTGCGGCGGGTTTGCGGGGATCCCGTGCGAAAAGGGCTACGTGTGCACGAACGTGATGCCGGTCGCCGACGGCGCTGGCACCTGCCGCAAAGGTAAAAAATGAAGCCTTCGTTCTTCGTCGTCGCGAGTGTCCTCGCCATCGGCATCGGGGCATGCCGCGAGCCCAACGTCGCGGGCCAGTGCGAGAAGCCGCCTACGTGTCTGACCGGTCTCGAGTGCACCTACGACAGCACGAAGAACTGCCAGTCGTGCCGATGCAAGGCCCCCTTCGGAGCCACGCCCCAAACGCTTCCCCCGACTCCTCCCCCGGCCCCTTGAAAGGCCAGGCGGTCCCAGTGAGGGCCCCCGTCGCCGCCTTCGCCGATACCGACGTGCTCGCTCGGTATCGGCCAAAACGTCGATTACGTAGCTTCGCGAATTACGTGAGCTCCATGACGCGTTGCTCGAGGCCCTTGCCCTTGGTCACGCTCGAGATGCGCGCCTGGTTGTTGAGCAGGATCCAGAGCGCGTGACCGATCACGGTCTCCGCGTCCACCGCGCCGCGCTCGAAGTAGATCGAGATCTCGCGCTTCTCTTCGTCGAGCTCGACCCGCTTCACCATTTGAAGAGCGCGTAGCTCGGCGATGGGGACCGGACCCGGCGCGAGGCGGATGTGCACCTCTTGCGACGACGCGGTGAGCTCCGTAATGGAACCGTGCGCCACCACACGACCACGATCCAGAATCGCGGCGCCGTCGCACACCTCTTCGAGCTCTTGGAGGTTGTGGCTCGACACGATCATCGTGCAGCGCCCTTTGCGCGACTTGATGATCTGACGAACCTCGTACGCGACGCGCGGATCGAGGCCCGCGGTGGGCTCGTCGAGCAGAACGACCTCGGGCTCACCGAGCAAAGCCTGTGCAAGCTGCACGCGTTTCGCCATGCCGTGGGAGAGCTGGTTGCAGCGCAGCTTCATCCAATCGCGACCATCCACCTCGGCGAGGACCGACTCGACCTCGCTCTGGATTTTGTCGTCGGGGATGTCTTGGAGGGCGGCCATGTGGCTCAAGAACTCGCCCACGCTGTCGGTGTTGGGGAGGAGCGCGTCTTGCGGGAGAACGCCAAGACGACCGCGGAGCTCGTCGACCGAGTCGGGCGAGAACCCGAGCACCTCGACCACACCCTCGGTGGGCTTGAGGAAGCCCGCCATCATGGAAAACGTGGTGGTCTTGCCGGCGCCGTTCGGACCGATGAGGCCATAAACGGAGCCCGCCTTGATCTTGAGCGAGAGCCCGTCGACCGCGGTCTTCGCGCCGAAGCGCTTGGTGACCTTGCTGAGGCGAACCGCGATTTCTGCGGTCTTTTTGCCCTTTTTCTTGGGGGCGGGGGCGACGAACTCGCGGTCCTCGTAGGACACCGCTTTGGCGTCAGCGCCAGGCGACGCGGCTTTCGCTTCGGCCTTGGGCTCTTCCTTCGGCTCGGCTTTCGCTTCGGCTTTGGGCTCGGCTTTCGTTTCGGCCTTGGGCTCTTCCTTCGGCTCGGCTTTCGCTTCGGCCTTGGGCTCTTCCTTTGGCTCGGCGGCGGGGGGCGGGGGCTCTTTGGCCGGCGCGCTGGTGCTCTCTTCGGTGGTGCTCATGAATCAGACGTCTTTGCGGGAGAAGAGGAAAGTACCGCCGCCCAAGCACAGGGTCGACATGAGCGCGCAGGCGCCGAACCCTGCCGCCGCCGTCCAGAGCTGGGGCGAGAGGAGGAGCTTGTCGTAGTAGTTCGGGTACAAATAGAGGAGCGCCTCGACCTCGGTCGCTTGGCCGATAACCCAAACCAGCCAGAGCCCGAAATACACCGCGAACGTGGTGAGCAGGGCCACCATCGGCATGCGGAAGAACGAGCTCACGAGCACGGCGACGCCGCACCACGCCGCGCTCATTGGCAACGAGATCACCCAAAAACGCACGCCCCACGAGAGCGTCTCGGCGGCAGTCGCCTCGCCGCGCACGATGCAGACAATCCAAATGAGGGCGTGAATCGCCAGCGTGACGGCCGAGACCGTGGTCCACAGACCTAGGAATTTCCCGGCGAAGAACGAGCCGCGGCGGGTGCGCACCGTCCAGTAGCGGATGCTCCGGTGTTGCACGTCGCCCGCGAACGAGTCGAACCCGAGGAGGGCGATGAGGAGCGGCGTGAGCCAAATCGTGATCAGGAGACCGGCGAAGATGACCTCCGGCGAGTCGGCGATGTGCTTGGCCGTGATCTCGCCGTAGATCGGGGTGAGCCCCTTGATGCGTGCATTGTGCACGAGCTCCTTGAGGCCCTCCGCGCCGATGCCGGCGGCGGCGCCCTCTTCCCCGATTTGGGCCCGCTTGAACGCCTGGAACTTCACCAACAAGAGGGCCGCCCCGAAGCTGCCGAAGAGGGAGATCAAGAGCAGGACGATGCCCTTGACGCTCCGGAAGTTCTTTCGGAGCTCACGCAGCAAAATGAGGCGTACTTCTTTGAGCGGGTTCACGGGCACCTTCCCCTTGTGAAGAGCGCGGTTCAGGGCGCGCGGGCGTAACCGTAGTGGGTCTTTCGGAAACCACCAAGCGCTTCGCAAGAGCCCGCTTTTCGTGCACCACGCGCCCGTCGATCGACGCGAAAAAGCCGCACAATCGCGAGGATCGTGCGGCTTCTCCCTCACCAACGACAGGGTCGTCGGAGACGCGAACGCGCGTGTCAGCGGCGGCGGCGACGCGCCACGAACGCGGCCGCGACCATGCCGAGGAGACCCGCCGCGCCGACCGGGACCGAGCCCCCCGAACCGGACGGGACAGAGCAACCCGACTCGCTCGACTCGCCTCCGCCGCTCGGAGCCGGCGTGACCGGAGGAGCGGGCGCCGGGACCACCGGGGGAGCGCCTTCGAACGCGAACGAGAGCGCGCTGAACACGCCGTCTTGGTCGCCGGCGTTGCCCACTTGTACGTACACTTCCTTGGTATCGGCGGGGATCTCGATGTCAGCCGAGCGACCCTTTTCTCCGAGCTCGAGCGTCAGATCGGCGTCGGAGGTGATAGTGCCCTTGGTGGTCCACGTGAGGGGCGCGCCGAACTTCACGAAGACGACGGGAGCGAACGGCTTGCCACCGCCTCCGAAGATGCCACCGCCGCCTCCGCCGCCGCGATCGACGACCTCGAAGGAGACCTTGCCCTTCGTGGAGCCCGCGGGGACGGCGGCCTTGAACGTCACGATTCCGGGGGCCGCGGTGCGCGTTCCGACCGAGGTTTTCCCTGGTGCCGCGAACGCACCGGGCGACGAGGGGCCATCGGGGGCCTCGATCGGCTTGCCGTCGAACGTGCGAATGCGCGCGCAGCCGGGGAGCACGCCGCGCTCGGTGAACGCCGCTTCGAGGACGGCCTTCGCGCTCGGCAGATCTTGGCCCACCGTCGCGAGGAAGAGGTTCGCGAGCTCCGTGTAGGATACACGTCCGCGCCCGGCGTTGGTGCGCATGCTCTTGTAGATCGCGGCGTCGAGCTTCTCGCGGTCGGCCTCGGCGAGCTTGCTGCGTGCGTCCCAGAGGGCGCCGGAGAAGAGCATCGAGTCGAAGTGCACCTGACCGAGGACCGACGTCGCGCAGGTGTTCTTGTTCGACAAGGTGCGGATCACGGTCGCGGTGGGGGAGAAGTCCTTGGAGGCGTATTCGCCCACGTCCGGATCGCCGGTGACGGCGGCCGCGAAGTAGTCGGAGAGTGCCTCGTTCATCGCGCCGGGGGCCGCGCTTGCGCCACCCGAGTCGATGGTCCACGACTCGAGCTTGAGCGAGTGATCGACCACCCCGTGACCGAGCTCGTGCACGACCACGTCGCCGTCGTACGAATAGTCGCGGTTGGGGCCTTGGCCGAACCACATCGAGCCGTCGTCGAAGCCGTAAATCTGCGCGAAAATGGCGCCGAGCCCCCCGCCCTTCGGCGAGAAGAACGCGTTCTGGAAGGGCGCGAGCGGCTTGGTGGTGTCGCCCGCGGCGGCGATGTTGCCGCTGGTGACGGCCCCGTCGACGCGGAGGTTCGCGATCGTGCGGAGCGGCTTGTCGGCGACGACTTGCGCGTCCGGAACGCCCTGGAGGCGGCGGAAATATTCGTAGCCCCGGGTCGCGTGGTAATACATCGCGACCTCGGAGTACTCGTCCTCCACCGCGAGCGGATCGGGCTGATCGCGCGGCACGTAGACGTAGTTGCCGTTGGTGTCCGGCGCCGCGAGCTGCTCGAGGTCGCAGGTGTGCACCTTGAGCTTGAAGCCGGAGAACGAGACGTCCTTCGCGACCTTGCGGTCGATGCAGTTGAACGTGCGAATGAAGGGGTTTTCCAGCTTCCCGCCGACCGGATCCATCGCGAACGGGAGAAGCTTTTGGTCCTTCGATTTTTCGGGGTTCGAGGGGTGCACCATCGCGGAGGCGAACGCACGCATGTCACGCGCCTCGATGACCCTGCCCTCGTTCGCGTCGACCATGAAGCGCGGCATTTGACCGCTGAACAGGGGAAGGCTCGGGATCACGGCGTAGACGAGCTTCGGCCCCTCGAGCGTGCTCGCGACGACGAGGTACGCGTCGGTCGCGGCGAGCTTGATGCCGTAGGTGCGCGCGACTTGGGACGTGACCTCGGCCTTGGTGAGGCGGGGCTTCACCGTCGCGGGGAGGTCCTTCGCGAGATCGACGGACGAGAAGAGCACCTCGCCGTCCTTGTTCATGCGCACGGTCGCGCCGAAGCCGACGACGGGGAGGCCGCGGTGCACCTGCGCGAACGAGACGATCTCGTCGCCGTCACCGAACGTGTCGCGCGAGAGCACGTGGAGGTCGTGATCGATCCCGGCGTACGCCTTCACGACCGCGCGCGCCTTCGCCTCGCCGCGAAGCAACTGCGCTTGCGGCGCGAGGGTGGGGGCTCCCGCGTACAGCGTCGCGTGGGCGCCGCCCACGACGAGCTTGGAGGCTGCGGGTTTTGCGAGGCTGGCGCCGGTGAGCGTGAGCGTCGACGAGGCCGCCAAGGTGGCGAGGGCGAGACATGCAGTGCGGATGTGGCTTCTCATAAATCCTCCGACCGCGACCTCAGGACGGGTCTCGCGGGCGGCGGAATGCTCGCACCTTGCGAACGTGGGTCAAGTGTTCTCGCGTCGTCGGCGATAGTCACTTCCGTGAGGCCCTTGCCGTGCCTCGAGGAGCGAGGGGAGCCGCACGAGGCGTCCGATCGAGGGAAATTCGCGAGCTTCCGAGGGTTGCCTACCTTTGACGACGTTTGGCTGTCGGCGCGGGCAACGCAACATTTCTTTACGAGCGCGCTTCGTGGCCGAGCGCGGGCGCAGCGTGAAGTGGGCGTCGAGCCGCGCTCTCGGGAGGAGGCTACCGAGGAAACGCGATGCGGGCTGGGGTCGCAGATGCCTTGGAGGGTGACACCGCATTCCCCCATGCCCAAACGACGCCGACGGCGTCCACGGCGGCCACCTTGAAGTCCGAGAGGGCGATGCCCTTCGCTCCGCGTGCGAGCGACGTGATGAGCGAAGCCCCACCGCCAAGCGCGGGTCCAGGGGCGGCCCCGTAATTAGGGCTATAGCCATAACACACCACCGATTCGGCCTTGTCGATTCCGCACACTTCCCGCGGGCCAACGGCAACTCGCTGGATGGGGACGAAACCGGTTATCGCGCGCGGCTCGTAAGCGAAGCCAGCAAGCCCATCGGGGCCCGGCTGTAGCGATACCTCCACCCCCCAACAATGCACTTGTTGGCCCACGCCGATCGCGCACGTCGTTCCGGACGCGGACCGAAGGGCAGTGACGTCGCGAAGCCCCTCGACGACGACGGGGACGGCAGACGATCGCTGACGTCTGCCGATCCCGAGGTTGCCAGAGGCGTTCGATCCCCAGCAACGCACGTTCGCTTCCGTAGTGAGCACACATGAGAATTGGTCACCGCTCGTAAGGGCGGTCGCGCGCACACCGCCCAGCTCGACCTCGACGGGCACCGTCGCTTCGACTCCCGCGCGTGCATTACCGAGTTGACCCTCTGCGTTACTCCCCCAGCAAAGCACCTTACCATCGACTGCGAGCGCGCAGCAGTGGTCGTCTGCGCACGCGATCTGACGGGTCGCCTTTTCCAGCGGCACACGCGATGGACGGCTCGACGGCGTCGCGTGGAGCACGGCTCCCCAGCACCAGACGTCGCCGTTCGAGGCGACGACACAGCCGTATCCGCGCGCCACCGAGACGGACGTCGCGCTCGGCAGATCGGCGATCCTCGACGGGGTCGCTTCGGCCACCTCTTTCGACGAGTCCACGCAAAACAGGGCACCGTCGGAGCGAAGGGCGCATAGCTCGTCGGCTCCTCCCGCAAGCTCTACGATGGGCAGCCCCGGCACTGGCACGTTCGTCGACGGAGGGTTCGAAGGTGCGGGCCTATCTTCGGGCTCGACGAGCCCTCCGCAGGCGACCAACGTCACGAGATGGAGTAGAATGAAGATTCGCACGACTACTGGCACACCGAAGTAGGGGGTTGTCCGGGGAGGGCGGTCGTTCTGCATGTGCGCGTGCAGCATGCCGTCGGATCGTCACATGGCTCTCCCGCGGCGCGACACGTCGCCGAGTCGACCTTCGCGTCGATAGAGGACGATGCGTCTGCTGCTGTGGCGTCCTCGGCTAATGTGGCGTCTGTACCTGCGTCATCTGGTTGAGGGACGCTGCTGCACCCGACGAACAAGAAAAACGATATACTGCTAACGATAAAAAGCGAAGTGAAGCGCATGAGTATGTATACCTCGGGTACGGGGTCGGAGCTAAGTGTCTTCAACTGTATGGACCATTCCAACTGACGATGCGTCGCGGGCCGAACTGCGAAAGAATCGCGTTCCCCGAAGCACATGCATACCGCACATAATGGGAGCGAGCGCCTGAATCCCGGGCCCTCGCCCGCAAGCGCGAGGTACACCGATCGTGAACCTGGCTCTCGCGCAGGTTGTTGCGCGTTGGTGCCCGGCACACGAGCTCGGCCACGAAAACGCTCGGCGACCGGGTCGGAGCGGCAACGGGCCACGCGCGGCGGTGGACCTCGCGCGCGACCTCTGTAAGATTCATGGTCGCTCATGGGCGCATACCGGGATTTTCAGGGCGTTTCCCTCGTCGACTACCTGCGTGACGCCCTCTTGGGCGTGGCCGACATCGAGACGTTCCCATCGCCCGAGCGGCTCGCGACCATCTCTACGCGCGTGAAATGGCCGCCGAACGAGCACCCGCTCTTCATCATCGACGACACCGGCGGCAGCGCCGAGCGCGGCATCTTCGTCACGTCGGACGCGCTCTACGTGCTCTCCGATGGGCGACGCTGCCCGCTCTCGTTCATCCAAGCGCCGCCTCAGTATCCCGGCGGGGACGAGGTGCCCGGCTTCCTCATGACGCCGCAGGGCCCCTTCCCCGTCCCGGCCATGTCCACGCCGCACCGGCGCGGATCCATGCGTGATGCACTCACCGCGGTGAGCCGTTACAACCAGGGCGATCGTGAGCTCTCGCTGCAATCGTTCGCGCGCCAAGGCCCCATCAGCGAGCTCGTCGTGAGCCACCTCCTCCCGTACCGTCAGATCCGCGGCGCTTATCGCGTGTCCGAGATCAAGCTCGCGGCGGCGCGACGCACGTATCTCATGGGCATCGATCACCTCGGCGGCGAGCGGCTCCTCGCCCTCATCGATCCGAACCTGGCCGAGGTGGGCGGCGAGACCGGCCTCGTCTTCACCGATCGGCGCGTCTTGGTAAACTCGGGGGCGCGCGCCGATTTGCCCTATTCGGCGATTACCCACGCCCACCACGTGAGCGGGATGCTCTCGAACGAGCTCGTCATCACCGCGTGGGACCGCCCCGTCGCCGTCACCCTCGGCGGCATGGTGGAGTCGCTCCAGGGGCTCATGGGCTTCTTTTTTGCGCTCCAGCAGGTGCCCCCGTCGCAGCGCTACCAAGAGCCCACCGCCTCGAACGTGGAGCCCCGCGCCACCGTGCTCGCGCGAAACGCGCTCCTCTCCGCAGCGAAGAAGAACCTCGTCTCCGAGGACACCGCCGCCGATTTGCGCGTTCGCCTCGACCTGGTGGAGCAGACGCTGCGCTTCGGCCGCGGCGGGCGCGAAGGTTGGTTCCAGAGCCCGCTCGGGCGCGAAGATCTCCGGTTTGCCCTCTCGATCCTCTTCGGACAGGCACAAAACGGCGGCTCCGACGGCCGAATGGAGACACTCGACTACGTGTTTCGCGGAAGGGCGCAAGCGCACCTCCCCGGCGCGGGAGTGGCGTGGATGCTCATGCCGATGAGCGCTCCCTATCAAGTGCTGCGCGCGCACGTGATCGATTTCCTCGGCGGATCGGGCTTTTCGCTAAGTGGCATTCGTGGGCAAACGTCGACTCCGATCGCGGCGACCGTGATGCAGCTCAATTACCGACTCGCCGAGATCGAACAAGACATCCTCTACCGGCGCATCCTCTTCGGCCCCGAGGTCGACCCCGCGCGCCTCACCGAGATCGCGCCCCACGCGATCCAGCAGCGCGCGCACGAGCTCTCCCTCGCGTAGCAGGAGCGCGAGCGCCGCGGTTTCCCGACCGACACCGCTAGAGCAGGTACGGCGGCCGGGTCACCCCAGCCGGCCCCCCACGGATCCGGACTTGCGCGTCTACGCATCATGCCGCTCGGGCCCGTCAGGCTCTGCTCCCGCGGCGGAGCCTTAGCTCGACGATCGCGGCGCTCCTCGTGGGACCCTCCTCCGCGAAGCTCGCGGCGAGCTCGGTGCGGTTGCTCGCGCCCGTCTTGCAAAGGATCGAGGCGACCTGGTTCTTTACCGTGCGCGGGGACGACGCAAACGCCGCCGCGACCTCGCGGTTCGTATAGCCGCGGCACACGAGCGTCATCACCTCGCGCTCGCGCACCGTGAGGCCCGAGAGGGCGCGCGCTCGGGCCGCCGCGGCGCCTGCGTCGTGAACCTCGGCGCCGAGGGCGAGCACGGCGCGCGCGGCGCGGAGCAGCGGCAGCCCCCGCGCGAACTGCGAGCCTCGGGAGGTCCGGCCGAGGTATATCGCGCGCTGCGAGCGCCCCGCCATGCCGAACACACACGCGGCGACGTTGCGGATCCCGAGACCATGCGTGACCTCGCGGTAGAAGGGCATCGCCTCGCGCTCCTTCACGCTGAGGCCGTCCGCGTCGACGATCACCCCTCCCGCGCGCTCCGCGAGCTGGTTGATGCGCAGACGGCACGGCCAATAGCGGTCGGCGTTGGACTCGCAGCGGTCAACGTAGTCGCTCGCCACCCCCGCGAACCGAACGTCCGCGCTCGGTTCGGGGGCCGCGGCGCCGATGTAGAGGGTGTCGAAGCCGACGTGGTCCATGAGCCACTCGAGCCTCGCTTGTTCGTACTCGGTGGCCGTCGTGCACGCCGTCGTCAGACCGAGCAAGGAGACGAGCGCGGGAGGGAGGGTCACGCCGAAATCGTACGCTGAAGTCGCGAGGGACACCCGCCGCGGAGGTTCGTTCGCCATTGAGGAGCCCGTAATGGGTGGGTGTGGGTAGGTTCGCCTCCGCCGTGATCGGGGGAGGAGCTCGTCGAGTCCCAACGAGACACCGCTCCGACCTCGTTGAGGCGCCAAAATCTCCCCAAACCGTGCGAGCTCGGGCGTCCTCGGTCGCGCGGGCGCTCAGAGTGGCCGTGCGCGTCTGCCCGTGATCTGCCCGCTCTCGTCCGCCGCCCACCAGCGCGCGCACGACTCTCCCTCGCGTGACAGGAGCGAGAGCGCTCGCGCTCGCGTCGGCGATGTGGCTCGCGGGCGGGGCTTCCTCTACCCTCGGCCCATGTCCGGATATCGCGAGGCGCAGCCGCCGGGGTTCGAGAAGACGAACGACCTCCGTACATGGGAGTCGGCAGACAAGTGCCCGCGGTGCAATTTTGAGCTATTTTCCGCGGAGAAAGACGGCATCGAGGTGTCTGCCTGCGGCCACTGCGGCGGGGTTTGGCTCGCGACCGACCACGCCAAACGCGCGTTCGCGGTGGGCTCGCGTGTGCCGGAGGAGCTCGCGAAGAAGGTCGAGCGCGTGACCCGCGCCCGCCCCTGGGCGATGACCGACGAGCTTCGTTGTCCTTCGTGCCAAAAGGGAATGCAAAGGTCCAAGATCGGCGTCGTCGTGGTCGACATTTGCGATCACGGCACGTGGTTCGACCGGACCGAGATCAGGACGGTGATGAGCCACATGCGCGGCGAGCCCGACGTGGAGCCGGGGATCATGGAAGCCTTCAACCGCGAGAAGCTCGTGCGCGACAAATGGGGCGCCCTCGCCGGCTTGGTCCAATTCTTCGACGAGCTGCTCGGCAAAGTCGATCGCCCCTAACGGAGAGCTCGGCCGCGCGCGTTTCAGTCGCCGTCGCGCGCGGCGTCCGCTCCGCCGTCCAGGTCCGCGTCGGCCGCGTCGGCATCGACCCCGCCGTCGCACACCTTGTTCTCCGTGCACACCACGCGCCCGATGCTCGCCTCGGTGCGGCACGAACAGGTGTTGCAGCCGTCGGCCGCGGGGAAGATCGCGTCGGGGACGTACTGACGGCCTCCATAAGAGCAATAGCTCTGCTCCGTGCAGATGGCTTGTTGCACGTCACGACGCGAAGCAAGGCACGTGATTCCGTATTCGCCGGCCGGTCCCGGCGCGCGACCACATGCGCAAGGCACGCAGCAGCGCGCCTCGGGCGGCCCGACACAATCGATACGAAACTCCGGCCCGGGAGCGATTCTTTCGCCCCGGAACATGCAACCGGCGGCGGCGTCCGGCCCCGCGTCCGGCTCGGGTCGCGTGCTGTCGTCGCACGCGACCCCGGAGACGACCGCCATCGACGCGACGAGCACTCCCACCAAAACCGCGCGAGAGTGCTCCGAGACATCGTGCCTTTTAGAGAAGAACCCGGAACGTGGAGCCACCCTCGACGTCTTGGACCTCGACGTTGAGCTCGGTCAGCTCTTTGCGGAGGGCGTCGGATTTGGCCCAGTCTTTCGCTTCACGCGCTGCGTGGCGCGCCGCTACTTTGGACTCGATCGCGCGGACATCGAGCTTCTTGATGCGCACGCGCTGCGACTGGGTACGAACGAAGAAGCTCTTCGCCTCCGCGCGCATGAGGCCGAGCTGAGCGCACGAGCCGTCGAGGGCGTTCACCCACGCGGCGGCGAGCTTGCGGGCCTCGTCTTGCACCGGCTTGTCGTTCTTCATTTTCGCGATCTGCTTCACGATGTCGTTGCCCGCTTTCGCGAGCTCGGCCAAAACCGAGAGCGCGACGGGGGCGTTGAGATCCTTGTCGAGCGCAGAGGCCACGTCGGCGGCGGCCGAAGCCACGATCTTGCCTTGGCCCTGAAGCACGTTGCCCACCACCGGCTCGGCCCCTTGCGCCGCGGCGACCACGAGCTCGCGTGTAGTGTACAAATATTCGACGCGCCGCTCGGCCTCGTCGACGCCGGGGAACACGACGCGCCCGTCTTCCTTCTTTTCCATGTCGAAGGCGAGCGGGCCGCGGTAGTGCGTAGAGAGGAGGAAGTAGCGGAGCGCCTCCGGATCGTTGCGATCGAGCACGTCACGAATGGTGACGAAGTTGCCGAGCGACTTGCTCATCTTCTCGCTGTCGACGTTCAAGAAGCCGCCGTGGAGCCACACCTTCGCGAAGCGACCACCGTGCGCGGCCTCGCTCTGCGCGATCTCGTTCTCGTGGTGCGGGAAGATGAGGTCCATGCCGCCGCAGTGGATGTCGAACTCGGTGCCGAGGTATTTTTCGGCCATCGCGGAGCACTCGATATGCCAGCCGGGGCGGCCCTTGCCCCACGGGCTGTCGAAGCCAAACGCCTCGCCCTCGGCCCCTTTCCAGAGCGCAAAATCGAGGGGATCCTTCTTGATGTCGCCCGTCTCCACGCGCGCGCCGGAGAGCAGGTCGTCGATGTTTCGGCGCGAGAGCTGGCCATACGCGGGGAACGAGCGCACCGAGAAGTAGACGTCTTGACCCTTTGGAGTCTCCACTGCGTAGGCGTGGTTCTTCGCGATGAGCTTCTCGATGAGCTCCACGATCTCCGGAATGTGGGTGGAGACGCGCGGCTCGTGATCGGGCTTTTGGCAGCCGATGATCTGAAGATCGGAGTCGGCCACCTTGCTCATTCGAGCGGAGAGCGCGAGCGGCTCTTCGCCGTTCTCGGCGGCGCGCTTCACGATCTTGTCGTCGACGTCGGTCACGTTTCGAACGTGGGTGACGTCGTAGCCGCGGTTCGTGAGGTGCCGGACGAGCAAATCGAACGTGGTGTACGTGCGGGCGTGGCCTGCGTGGGCGAGGTCGTACGTGGTGATGCCACAGACGTAGACCCGCGCGGTGCCGGGAACGAGGGGCTCGAAGGGCTCGAGCTTATGGGTGAGCGTATTGTAGAGGCGGATCGACATGGAAGCGGGCGCACTCTACCCCAAACTCGAGCCGGACGCCGGAGAGACCAGCACGAGACGACCCTTCCCGCGAGCGTGCCGTGGTAGCCTCCCACGCCCGATGACGTGTCCATGTCCCGCGCCTCATGTGCACTCTGCACGCTTCGACCGCGAGGCCCTCGTGAAGGGCTTTTTGCGGCTCGTCGGGGCGCCCGCGCGCCCGCTTCGTGCGACCAGGTCGGCGGCGGCGCTCGTCGGCGGTTGGCTCGGGCTCGCCGCGCTCGCGCTCAGCCTCGGCAGCGCGGGGTGTAGCTCGAACGGCCGCTCGTTCGACGGCAACGTCTTCCGCGACGGCACCACCATCGCGTTCCGCGTCCCCGATCCGCCGCCCACGTGGCGCAAGGTCGCCGTGTCCCACGCGAGCCTCTCCTTCCACGACGACGTCGCCGGCGCGAGCATCCTCGTGAACAGCGTCTGCAAAAAGGCAGACGAGGACACCCCCCTCGGCGCGCTCACGAACCACCTCCTCATGGGCACCACCGAGCGCGAGCAGCAGTCGCAAGCCGTGGAACCCTTCGACGGCCGCGAGGCGCTCCACACCAAGGTGCTCGCCAAGCTCGACGGAGTGCCCCTCTCGTTCGACCTCTTCGTCCTCAAGAAGGACGGCTGCATCTACGATTTTGCCTACGTGGTGCCCGCCGAGTTCGCGGCCGCAGGTCAGCCCCCGTTCGAGGCCTGGGTTCGCGGCTTCAAGACGCTGCCCGGCTCGGGGGCCTTGTGAGCACCGCGCAGCTCCCGGGGGAGGGCTCGCACGATCCGCCGCCGGCCTCCACCCGCGCCACGCTTCCGCCACCTCCGAACCTCCGCGCCGAGCGCCTCAAACAAACGCTCACGTTCCTCGATCAGCTCGGCGAGGTCACGCTCCTCTCGATTCGCACCTTCAAGGCGCTGTGGAAGCGACCCTTCGAGGTGAAAGCCACGCTCCACCAGATGGAAGCGCTCGGCGTGAAGTCGATGGGCATCGTCAGCGTGACCAGCATCTTCATCGGCATGGTCATGACCATTCAGTTCGCGTTCGGTCTCAAGCGCTTCGGCGGCCTCGAGTACATCCCGCGCGTGATCGTTCTCTCGTTCTTGCGCGAGCTCGCGCCCACGCTCACGGCGGTCATCGTCGGCGGTCGTATCGGCAGCGGAATGACGGCCGAGGTGGGTGCGATGAACGTGACCGAGCAGGTCGACGCCATCCGCGCGCTCGGGGCCGATCCAGCAAAAAAGCTCGTACTTCCGAGGGTTTTGGCGAGCATCATCGTCATGCCGATGCTCAGCGTTTATGCGCTCATGCTCGGCACCGTGGGCGCGATCATCATCTGTTCGGCCCAGTTCGGGATCGCGCCGTCGAACTTCATCGCGTCGTCGCTCGAGGCGGTGAAGATGGGGGACTTCTTCAGCGGCCTCCTGAAGACTCCGTTCTTCGGATACATCATCGGGATCGTCGGCTGTCACTACGGGCTCCGCACCTCCGGAGGAACCGAGGGGGTGGGCCTCTCCACCACCCGCACCGTCGTGGCGGTGAGCATCTCGATCCTCATCGCGGACTTTTTGCTCACGAAGCTGTTCATGCTCTTCATGCCGATGGGCGGGGCGTGAGCGAAGCGGCGTCGCGGGGGCAGGCCGCCGTCGCGCTCGGGCTCCTCGTGTCGCTGCCGCTCGTCATCGTGGCGATCGCGTTTCATGCGAGCGCGGGTCGGCGCGACGAAGCGACCACCCGCGCGGCGCGGGTCGCGGTCGTGAAGCGCATGCCGTCTGCGGATTTTGCCTTCGCGGGCGGCTCGCGCCACTTGCGGTTCCTCTCCCTCGAAGAGCCCCAAGCCGCCTTCGCAGACGGCCCGTGCCTGCCCGATCCGGATCCTGCGGGCGGGCTCGTGGGAGCGCCGAAGGCCATGTTCGCCGACACGCCCACGTTCGGCCCGCGCAACACGCCAACGCCAACGCCAACGCCAGCGCCAACGACGCGAGGAACGCCGTGACGATCGGGCTCCTCGTGTTCGCCCTCCGCGCGCTGTCGCGACGAAAGGCACGCGCGGTCGCGCTCGGAGGTGGGCTCGCGTTCGCGGTCGCGCTCGTCGCCGCGGTGTTGTTCCTCTCCGACGCGCTCCGCGGCGAGTCCGACGCCGCACGAAACGCGCTCCCCGATCTGGTCGTCTCGCGCCTCCGCGGGGGAAGGCCAGCCACGATTTCACTGCAAGATGCACAGAAAATCGTAGGCATCGACTCGGTGCGATCGGTGACGCCGCGGGTGTGGGGCTACGTGTTCGTGCCCGCGCTGCAGGCGAACGTGGTCGTGATGGGCACACGCGAGGGCTCGCCTCCGCTCGAGGCGGTGAAGGGCACCCTCGCCGAAGGCCACGACCTGCGCCTCGATGGGCACGCGCACGAGATGATCGCCGGCGCGCGGATCGCGAAGTTTCTCGGCGTGGTCGTCGGCGACGAGCTCGGCCTCCCCTCCCCGAACCCGAAGGCTCCCTCGTTGAAGCTGGTCGGCACGTTCTCGTCTTCGGTCGATCTCTTCACCAACGACGTCATCGTCACGAGCGACGCCGACGCGCGCGCGGTGCTCGGCCTCGGACCCGACGAGTGCGCCGATTTTTCGGTCGAGCTCTCGAACCCGGAAGAAGCGGGCGTCGTCGCGAAGACGGTCACGATGCGCCTCCCGGACGCGCGCGTGGTCGACAAGAAGCTCCTCGCGCGGGCGCACACGCTCGCGTTCGGGCGAAGGTCCGGGATCGTGCTCGCAGCTTCATTTCCCGTGTTCCTCGCGCTCTTGGTTCTGGCGTGGGATCGCTTGAGCGGCGTCGGCGACACCGAGCGACGCGAGATCGCGGTCCTCAAGGCGGTCGGTTGGTCCACCTCCGACGTGCTCGCGGCGAAGCTCTCCGAGTCGCTCTTGGTGGGCGTGCTCGCGACCGCGATCGGGCTCGCGTTGGGTTACGCGTGGGTATTCCTCGCCGGCGCGCCGCTCTTTCGTCCCGCCCTCGCCGGCTTCGGTGTGCTCTACCCAGAGGCGCCGCTCACCCCCCAAGTCGACGTCGCGCAGCTCCTCGGGATCTCACTCGCGGTCCTCGGTCCGTTCGTCGCGCTCTCGATCGTGCCGGCCTGGCGCGCGGCGCAGGTCGACCCGATGGACGCGATGCGCGACGAGTAACCGGAGGTCGCGCTGTACGTGCATCCTACACGCAGCGATCGCTTACACGCATCGGTCGATCGACCGCGGTATGTGTAGCCTACATGCAGCTACGGTTCGGCGAGGATTTCCCTCGATCCACGACCGCGGCGTGCACCCGATCGAGGTGCACGCGGTATCCAGCCGCGCGGCGTGATCACGCGCGGGAAGGTGGGGCGCCGCCTTACTGGATGACGTGGAACTCGACGCGGCGGTTCTTCGCGCGACCGGCGTCGGTGTCGTTGGGGGCGATCGGCTTCTGCGGGCCGTAACCGCGCGCCTCGAGGCGGCTGTCGGAGATGCCGTGCTTCACGAACCAGTTCTTCACCGACTCGGCGCGCTTCTGGGAGAGCGTCGTGTTGTCGTTCGGGTTGCCGACGTTGTCGGTGTGGCCCGAGATTTCGACGCGCACGTCGTTGTACTTCTTGAACACCTCGGCCGCCTTGGTGAGCGTCCCGTTCGAGCTCGCGGCGAGATCGGCAGAGCCCGTCTTGAAGACGACGCCCTCGATCGATCCGGAGAACTTGGCGACCGCGCTCGGGATCTCGTCCGGGCAGCCGTCCTCGTCGTGGTAGCCGTTTTTGGTCTCCGGCTCCTTGGGGCACTTGTCTTGTTCGTCTTCGATGCCGTCACCGTCGGCGTCTTTGTTGACGATGGGACCCATGGTGCGGAACGCGGGGCAGCCGCCGTTCACCGCGAGGCCGCTCTCGTTCGGGCACTGATCTTTCGAATCGGGCACCCCGTCGAAGTCGGCGTCGGGGGCGACGGCTTCGCGCGGCGGCTCGTACTTCGAGTTGAAGCTGGGGCGGCACGTCTTACCATCGAGCCTATTTTCGTAGGACCCGCACACCTCGAGGCACGCCTTCGACTCGGGGGACTCGGCGAAGGTCGCGCCCCACGCCGAGAGCGCCCCGCTGGTGTCTGCGCGGCAGGTGCACGAGCAGCGACCGAGGTTCACCGTGGTAGGATCGGCGACGTTCTCCGAGTCGCACCCCGCGACGGACAAAGCCACGAGAACGGCAGCCACGAACGATCTCTGTACGGTCAAGACGGTCTCCCCTTCTTACGAAGGGCGGAACCTACTTTGGCCCGCTCCGCGCGGCAAGTTGCATGCTGCACGCAGCTCGGAGCGGCAATCCGGTGATCGTTTGAGCAGCACGGGCGAAGGTCGCCTTCGGTGCTCCCGTGAGATCACGATCTCAGAGACTGCCGTTCAGCGGATCGTACTTGTCGCCGCCGTTCTGGAAGGGATTCGCCTCTTTGGACGAGCGCTGCGGAGGCGCGGAGCCTCCGTTGGAGGGCGCCGCCTTCTTGCCGTTCCGAGCCTTGTCGGCGTCCGAGAGGCGTTTTTTCTGCTCTTCGGTGAGGGACGGCTTCTCGAAGGCGGTCGCAGGATCGACGGCCGGCGGAGGGGGCGCGACCTCGTGCGTTTGGGCCGCGGCCTTCGGAGCCTCGGGGCGCTCGCCGCCGCTCACGTAGGTGACCGCGGCGCCACAAAGGACCACGCCGACGACGACGGCCGCGAAACCGAACATGCGCTTGCGCTTGCCGGCGCGGAGCTCCGCTTCGACGTGATCGAGGTCGAGGTCGAGGTCGAGCGGCGCCGACGAGGGGCGCTCGCTCGGGGAGAGCGCGAACGAAGAGCTCGGCGGCGCGATCGACGCGACCATCGGCGCGAGGCTCGGCATCGTCGACGACGGGGGCTCGATCGAGTCACGCGACGGCTCGCGTTCGCGTTCGGTGGCTTCGGCCCGTTCTTCGGAGACACGAGCTTCGGAGACCGCAGCGTCGGACACACGAGCTTCGGATTGTGCGGCCTGGAGCTCACTCGTCGTGCGCGCTTCTGCTTCTTCGCGAACCTCGGCGGGAGGAGCGGTTTCGTCGAGACCAGCGACGGCGCCGAGCGTGGTCCAGCCTTCGCCATCGGGCGCCTGCACCGACGTGCTCGCGTCGAGCTCGCCGCTTTGGAACGCGTCGTCCATCGCGTCGACGGTCATCGACCGCACGGTGCCGTCCGCGAGCTTCACGAGCCAGAGGTCGTCGTCGTTCGTTTGGGTCGTGGGCTCGAGGTCTTGGCTCATCGGCGCGCTCCTGGGGTGAAGGCGCCGCACCCTAAACGAGAACGAGGGGTGGTCACTCGTGCTGTCACCACCGACGCGCAAATCGGTCGTACCTCGTGCGACAGGCTCCGCCACACAAGGCACGATCAGGGCCGAGGAACGGTCCGTACGAGGCCGCTTTTACCGTTATTTTCCCTGCAGCGAGCGTCCACTGCGCGCTCCGTTTCGCACCGCCCCGCGTCAGCCCGCGCGTCGCGGGAGTGGAGCCGGACACCGCCGGCAAGGCGACGCGCCCTCCGTTCGCGGCGCCACCGAAATAGATGCACACTGCACAATTTTGCCCTCCGAGAGCGAGGGAACGCGGGTCGAAGCTCGGTCACGAACCGACCGAAATTCCTGCTAAAAGGGCGGGCATGACCGAGCCCTCCGCCGACACTGGCCTCGTCGTAAACCTCGTCGTCGACTTCGTCTGCCCGTGGTGTTTCATCGGATCCACGCGCCTCGACCAGGCGATCGCAGAGGTCGCGAAGGACACGGCGCTGCCCGAGGTTCGGGTCGTGCATCAGCCCTTCATGCTCGACCCCACCACTCCGGCCGAGGGCCGCGATCTCCGCGCCCACCTCGCGTCGAAGTACGGCGGCGACCCGCAAGCGATGTTCGCGCGGGTGGAGGGGGTCGCGAAAGAGACCGGAATCGCCCTCGATTTCTCGAAGATTACGCGCATCCCCTCCACCGTGAACGCGCACACGCTCGCCCAGCAGGCGCTCGAAAAAGGCACCCAGCGCGCGTTCATCAAGGAGCTCTACGAGGCCTACTTCATGCGCGGCGAGGACATCGGGAGCGAGCCCGTGCTTCTCGCGATCGCGACCCGCCACGGCTTCACGGAGGACGAGGCACGTGGCTACCTCGCCGACGAAAAAGAGCGCAGCGAGACCCACGCCGAGGCTCGCGCGGCCTCCGACCAAGGCATCTCGGGGGTGCCGTTCTTCGTGTTCGACGGGCGGTTCGCCGTCTCCGGCGCGCAGGGTGTGCCGGTGCTGGTCGAGGCGCTCCGTCGCAGCACGACGGGGACGGCCCGCCCGTAACCATGGCGCGGGGGCGACACGAGCATGCATGCTCGCGAGGGGCGAGAGCCTCGTCACGTGCGCGCGCGACGACGCGCGACCACCGCGCTCGTGACCCTCCCGGCGCGCAGGGTGTGCCGGTGCTGGTCGAGGCGCTCCGTCGCAGCACGACGGGGACGGCCCGCCCGTAACCATGGCGCGGGGGCGACACGAGCATGCGCACGACGCGCCTCGCGAGCTCCCTCGCGCGGGGCGAGAGCCTCGTCACGTGCGCGCGCGACGACGCGCGACCACCGCGCTCGTGACCCTCGCCTCGACGTTCGTGGCGGCGACGGTGCTGTCCTCGATCGCCCTCGGTCAGCCGGCGCCACGCGAGCCGGTGCGTCTCGTCTACAAGAGCGAAGGGCTCTGTCCCCAAGGCGATCGTTTCTTCGCCGAGGTGCGCGCGCGGACCGATAAAATAAGGCCCGCGGAGGGCGCCGAGCGCGCACGAACGCTCCGTGTCGAGGTCGAGGAGGGCGCCACCGACAGCCGCGGATCACTCGTCGTGATCGGAGCCGACGGCGCCGCGTCGTCGACACGGTACGTGCGCGCCAAGACCTGCCAAGACGTGGCGAGCGCGCTCGCGCTGGTCGCGGCCCTCGCGATCGATCCCGAGGCCCGCACCACGCCGACCATCGACGCCGCCCCGCCGCCCGCGGAAGACGCAAGCACGCCGCCACCTCCCACGAACGACGCCTCCGCGGTCCCCGCGGTCTCCACCGCGACGCCAACCAACGACGCGAGCATCGAGACCGATGCCGGCGCGCCGCCACCACGCCCACCTCCGTCCGTTTCGCCGACCGCCGCGAGTGCCACTTACCGAGGCTGGGTCGCGTTCGGCGCAGAGGGCTCGAGCTTGCTCGAAATCCGCCCCGCGTTCGCGATCGAGCTCGGCCTCGATATCGCGCGCGACAGCTTATTTTCCCCGTCGGTCTCGCTCCGCGCCTCACGAAGCTTCACTGGCGAGGCGATCTTGCCCGCCGGCACCGCGAACATGACGTTCAACGCGATCGCCCTCGAGCCGTGCCCGTTGCGGGTGAAGCTCGGCGGCCCGTTCGAGCTCCTGCCCTGCGCCCGGCTCGCCTTCGGTTTCGTCGACGCAGAAGCGACCGGGATCACAGCGCCGCAGTCCGCGACCCGAGGGTGGGGAGATGTAGGGGCTCACGTGAAAGTGGTTTGGAAGATCGCGGGCCCGCTGCGTCTCTCGGGGCACGGAGGGGCTCGTTTTCCCTTGTTCCGCGATCGTTTTTTCGTCGATCCGAACGTCACGCTCTACGAGGCGCCGCCCGCGGTGTTCGCGTTCGGAGGCGACCTCGGTTTCCTGTTTCCCTGAGGTCGATAGCTCCCGCCCGTATCCGTCCCGCCGCGGGCGGTTCTGCCTCTATCGCTCCCTCTATCGGTCCCCGAAGCGCCGCGATCTCTGGTACGCCTCGGCATCATGCGTGTCGTCTTTCTCGCGCCGCTCTACCCGCCCGAAATGCAGCAGTACACGCGCGGCCTCGCCGAGGTCGGGGCCGAGGTCTACGGCGTCGCCGATACCCCACGAGAGGCCGTGCCACAGCACGTGCGCCAGTACCTCCACGATTACTTGCAGGTTCCACGCATCATGGACGAAAACGACGTCCTCGAGCGGGTGACGGCGTGGCTCCGCGGCAAGACCGTCGATCGCATCGTGACGAACTGGGAGCCGCTCGTGGTGCTCGCCGCGAAGCTGCGCGAGCGCTTCGAGATGCCGGGCATGAGCGTCGATGTTGCGCGAGGATTCCGCGACAAACAGCTCATGAAGGAGCGCGTCCGTGCCGCCGGCCTCCGCGTCCCCAAGAGCGCCCGCACCCGCAGCGAGACCGACGTGCTCGAGGCCGCGGAGGAGATCGGATACCCGCTCATCTTGAAGCCGATCGACGGCGCGGGGAGCGCGAACACCTACAAGGTACGGAGCCAGAAGGAGCTCCTCACCGTGCTCCCGAAGATGCGCGGCGTTCCGGAGGCGATCGTCGAGGAGTACATCGAGGGTGAGGAGTTCACCTTCGACACCGTGTGCATCGGCGGGAAGCCCGCGTTCGAGAACGTGGCGGCGTACCTCCCGAAGCCGCTCGAGATGCGAACGGTGGAGTGGATAAGCCCCGTCATCATCACCGTCCGCAACATGCTCCAACCCAAGCTGCTCCCCGGGATCGAGCTCGGCCGGCGCGTGCTCGGCGCCCTCGGAATGGACGACGGGTTCACCCACATGGAGTGGTACTTGACCGAAAAGGGCGAGGCCATCTTCGGCGAAATTGGCTGTCGCCCCGGCGGCGCGTGCCTCGTCGATCAGATGAACTACACCTGCGACATCGACCTCTTCCGCGAGTGGGCGAACGTGATTTGCCACCGCACGTTCTCGGCGAGCACGACACGCAAGTACAACGCCGGCATCGTGTTCAAGCGCGCGATGGGGCAAGGGAAAATCTCCCGGATCGAGGGCCTCGGCGCGTACATGGCCGAGTGCGGCCCATGGGTCACCGAGGAGCGCCTCCTTCGCCCCGGCACGCCGCGCCGCAACTGGAAGAACACTCTGCTCTCCGACGGCTACGTGCACGTCCGCCACCCGAGCTGGGCCGAGGCCCACCGAATGGCGTTCATGGCCGCGACGAACATTCGTATGTTCGCGGAGTAAGCGATCGCGAGATGACGGAGCCCGCGCCCAAGATCGTCGACTGGGCAAGTTTGCCCGCGGACATCGAGGTTCGGAGCCTTTGGACGACTCTCCACGACGCGGACCTGGTCGCTTGCGTCTCGAGTCGGCTGGAGCGCACGATACGGCTCTCGTTCGACCTCTCTCACCTCGTCGAGGGCGAGGGCGAGCTGCCTTGCGAGGTGCTGCTGCGCGACGTGACCTCCGCGCGAGCGACGGTGTCCGTGCCATGGCCGGGCGAATGCGGAAATACCAAGGGATTGTCGCGTGCAGAGGAGTCTCGTGTCATCGCCGAGTACCAAGCGAAGTGGCGCGAGGAGTCGCTCGGGTGGGACGATTTCGAGGCTGCGATCAACGGGGGTTCCCTTTGGACGCTCGACGCCGAATTGGCCACCGGCCCCGGCTCGCAGGCGCTGAAGCTCGAGGGAACGCTCGAACGCGAAGGTCACGAGGATCGGTATGGCGGCGTCACGATCGCCTTCGCGAGCTTCGAGATTACCGTCGAAGGTGCGACGACGACCCTCGATGCCTTCGATAGGCTCGGTGCGGCTCATTGGGAGGCTTTCCGCGCAGGCCGGCGCGCGCTGCGCGACTCGACCGAGCCGGAGTCCTGAGGTCCTCTCGACGTTCGCCGAAAGGTCCTCCCGGAAACGCGTGCCGTGGCGGGCTGGTGTACGCTCGTAGCGTGATGCTCTCTCCTCGCCGGCTCGGCCCGTGCCTCGTCGTCTCTGCTCTCGTGGTGGGTGCGTGCACGTCGTTCGGTGCGGGCGGGGAAGGCGCGACGCCCGACGGGAGCGCGCCAGACGCGACCCCCGATGCGACGAGCACCGTCCCGCCGATCCCGCTCGAGAGCGGCGTCGACGGCGCGTTCCCGATCGACGCGGGGCCGCGAAAGTCCTTTTGCGACGCTCACACGAGCGCGCTCTTCTGCTCGAGCTTCGACGGCACCTCCGTCAACGAAGGATGGGACGGCCTCATGGCGGAGCTCGCGAACCTTACTTTTGTCCCGAGCACCAAGTCACCCCCTAACGCCATGAGGGTGAGCGTGGTCGGGAACGGGAGCGAGACTCGCCCGAACGGCGCCGTCACCAAGGGGATCGCGTGGAGTGGCTCCGGGATCGTGGTCGACGTCGACATCGACGCTGGCGGGGTGCCGGCGACAACGACGGGGTACCTCGTCGCCGTGAACGTGGCGATCTCGATCCAGCCTCCGCGCTCCTTGGCGCTCGCGTTCTCGGAATCGAACCGAGCAGGCCTCTTCGTCTTCGATCGACCCGACGGCGCGACCGCACCGTTCTACAGTTTTACGCGGCCAGCGACCGGGTTCGCGCACTATCAAATTCGAGTCAATTTCGTGCTCGGACTCGTCTCGGTGCTCCGCGACGGGACGGAGGTCGTACCGCCCTCGCTCGGGCTCCGCGCGCGCGACGCCGAGCCGGTGTTCTTCTCCGCGGGCCTCGAGGCGGATCCGGGCGTGAACGGCAGCGTGACGTACGACAACTACGTCGTCACGAAGCTTCCGTAACACGCACTCGGGCCAACCGAGCTGCCTCAGGGCTCGCCGACGAGCGTCTCGGAGAGGGCGACGAGGCCGGCTACGTCGGACAGACCGTTTCCCAAATGGGGAGTCGCGATCGCGAACGTTCCCTCCGCCTCGCGAAGGAGATCGGCGAGCAACCGGCGATCGCGCTCGGCGCGGTGGAGCTCCAAGTCCGCGAGCGGCCCGAGCTTGCGGAACGCAGCGGCGAGATCGTGCGAGGCCCCCGCGGGAGGGTCGCCCGGGCGAACGAGTCCGCGGGTGTACGCGTAGCTGCGGTTCAAGATGGTGCCCTCGAGCGGCACCCCGAGCTCGAGCATTCTACCGCGGAAAAAGCGGGTCTCCGCGAGGGCGCTCGGCTCTGGGCTCGTCACCAGCACGAAGCCCGCGTCGCTCGACGTGAGGAGCTCGCGCACGTTGACCGCGTGCTCACGCATCGCCCCGAACATGCCCGAGAACGCGCCGACGAACTCGCGTAGCTCGTCGAAGAAGCCCGCCCCGAAGATGCGCGTGAACACCTTCGATACCAAAGAAGATGCGGCCCGGAGCAGGCCTCCCCCGCCCTTGGGCATGAAGAGCGAGACGACCCGCTCGTCCAAAAAGCCGGAGAGCTTGCGCGGGGCCTCGAGGAACTCGAGCGCGTTGCGCGATGGCGGAGTGTCGAGGACGACGAGATCGTAATGGCCACTCGAAGCGAACCCGTAGAGCCCCTCTGCGGCGGTGTACTCTTGCATCCCGGCGATGAGCTTGGAGACGTGCCCGTAGAGGCGACTCTCGAGGACCCGATTGGCCTTCTCCGGCGTCTCGGAGAGGCTACGAATCATCGTCTCGAATACCACCGCCGGATCGAGCATCCACGCCGAGAGCTCGCCGCCCGGGGGTAGCGAGAGCCCCGCGGGAGAGAGCACCGTCGGCGCCTTCGCGACCGCGGGGATCCCCATCGCCTCGGCGAGCCGACGCGCGGGATCGATCGTCAAAACCAGGGTTTTTCTTCCAAAAAGAGCGCCCGCCATGCCAATCGCAGCCGACGTGGTGGTCTTCCCCACGCCGCCGGCGCCACACACCACGATGACCTTCTTGGTTCGCACGAGCCGCGCGAGGTGGGTCGGCACGGTGGGGATCGGGATTGGGAAATCCGACGGACGTTTCACGTGCTGCTCCGCGGCGAGAAGTGGGGAGCGAGGAGGGACGGATGGCTCGCGGGGTCGTGGTCGTCGAACGGGAGCTCGGGAAGCTCGAGCAGCGGCGCGCCGTGACCGACGAGCCTCGCGCGGGCCTCGTTCGCGCGGACGATGCGCCCGGTGTGCCGTGAGCCGAGCAGCGACGGGGCGCTCTCGAAGTGGGCCGCGACGGCGTCGAGCTCCGCCGCGGTGAACGGGTTCGTCGGCACACGATTGAGCACGATCCCGCGCGCGGCGATGCCGTGCTTCACGATCCCGTCGAGCAGCTCGAGCGACTCGCTGACGGGGAGCGCCTCGGGCAGGGTGACCACGATCGCGCCGGTTTTTTCCGGGTCGTGAAGCGTAACGAGCCCCTCCTTCACCGCGTCGACGATCGGCCCTCCGGGCAAGATCTCGAGGAGCGCGCCCGGGATCTGCGCGAGCGCGAGGGCGTGCCCGGTCGCCGGGAGGTCGATGACGAGGGTGTCGTAGGCGTACGCCTGCCCTTTGCCGCGAAGGCGCATCAGCTCAAGCATGCGGTAGAGGGTGCCCATCTCCGGGAACGCGGGGGCGGTCGAGAGAAACCGTCGAATCGCCTCCGAGCTCATCGCCGCGTCGGCGAGCATGCGCAGCGGGAGCACGTCGCCGAGGAACGCTCGATGACCCGAGGCCGAGTCGAGCAGCACCATGTCGAGCCCCTCGGCGACCGGGACCGGCGAAAGCCCCGCGTTGGACACTCCGAGGGCGAGGCCGAGCGGCGAAACGGAGTCACCGACAGCGGCGACCTCTCCCGCGAGGACACGCTTTCCGGACGCCGAGATGGCGCGCGCGATCGCCGCCGTCACGGTGGTCTTTCCGACCCCGCCCTTGCCGGTGACGAGGATCGCGCGCATCGAAGCGAGGCCCTCGGCGAAGCCCTCTCTACGATCGCGATCGACGCTAAGCACGCTTCGAGACTATCCGATGTCGCACCGCGAAGCCCGTTCTCACGCTCCCCTGATCTTCATCGTGACAGCGCGTCGTTTCGCCGGGGACGCCGGGCGCCCGAAGCGTCGAAGGGCGTCACCAACGGGGCGCGCACGTAGGCTGCAGCGATCGGATCGAGCCGAGGGGTGCTAACGTGCCGCGCTTCATGCACCTGCGGAAACGGCCGGTCCTCGTCGGCCCCTTCGACGTCAAAACACGCGACCCGTTGCCCGTCGGAGATGGCACGGTTCGCCGAGCGCGCGCCGTCGCGGAAGCCCTCTTTTCCTCCGAGACGGAGGCCCCGTCGCCCGCGCGCCTCGACTGGCTCGTGAAAGAGCTGCGCGGGTTCGTCGGTCACTCCGGGGAAGACGCGCGACGCATCCTCGCGCTCAGCCTGTTCGCCGTCACGGTGCTCGGGCCCCTCCTCGCTTTCAAGATCGGCTTCGTGTCGAAATCGCTCTCCGAGCGCCGCGACATCCTCGACAAGGTCGAGCACGGCCCCCTCTCCACCGCGCTCCTCGCCGTAAAAGCTGTACTCTGCATTCTTTATTTCGAGCACCCCGACGCCGCGAAGGAGATCGGCGCGCCGTTCGAGTGCCTCGTCGCGGGCGCGCCGAGCCACGCTCACACGGAGGCGAGCCGATGACCCCGGTAGAGAGCTGCCGCACGAAAGAAGGTCGCCTCGAGATCGAGGCCGACGTGGTCGTGGTCGGTTCCGGAGCGGGCGGCGCGGTGATCGCGTGCGAGCTCGCCGAGGCGGGGCACAAAGTGGTCGTCCTCGAAGAGGGTCCGTTCGTGCCCGCGCTCGAGCATGGGCAAATGCGCCCGAGCGAGTCGCTCCGTCACGTGTGGCGCGGCGGGGCGTTCACCGTCGCGTTCGGCCTCGGCGACACGCCCCACATCAACGTGACGATGGGTCGCGTCGTCGGCGGCTCGTCCACCGTCACCGGCGGCGTGTGCTTCCGCGTGCCCGGGCAGGTGCTCTCCACCTGGCAGCGCGAGCGCGGCATGACCCACCTCACCGAGAGCGCGCTCGAGCCCTATTACGCGTCAGTCGAAGAGGCGGTGCACGTCGAGACGGTGCCGGTGAACATGCGCTCCAAGTCGACGGAGCACTTCGTCCGCGGCGCGGAGGCTCGCGGCCTCGTCATGAAGCCCATCGCGCGCAACACCGACGGCTGCAACGGCTGCGGGCGCTGCAACTTCGGCTGCCCCCACGTCGCCAAGATGAGCGTCGACGTGACCTACTTGCCACGCGCCGCCGCGAAGGGCGCGCGCATCTTCGCCGACTGCCTCGTCGAGCGCGTCATCATGAAAGGCGATCGCGCGGTGGGCGTGGAGGGCCGAATGGCGAATGGCAAATACGGGAAACCGAAGGACGCCTTCGTGGTCCGCGCCAAACGTGTCGTGCTCTCCGCCGGCGCCGCCTACACGCCCCTACTCCTCCGTCGCTCGGGGATTACGGGGGTCTCCAATCAGACTGGTAAGAACGTCACCGTGCACCCGGGCTTCCGCATGATCGCGCGGTTCTCGGACGAGGTGCGTGGGTGGGCGGGCGCGATGCAATCGGCTTATACCGATTCGCTCGAGCACGAGGGCATCACTCTGATGGGGCTCTTCGTGCCTCCCGCCGTGCTCGCGGCGACGATGCCGGGTCAGGGGCCGGAGCTCTTGCGACGCGCGGGTACGGTGAAGAACCTCGCCATCTTCGGCGGCATCATCCACGACGAGGGTGGCGGGCGCGTGTGGCCCGGCTTCGGGCGCGAGCCCATCCTCACGTATCGCATGGCGAAGCACGATCGCGCCCTCATCCCGCGTGTCATCCGTGAGATGGGGGAGGCCTTCTTCGCGGCGGGGGCGAAGGAGGTCTTCACGCCCATCCTCGGCGCGCCGGGCATGGACGCCGACGCGTTCCGCGCGTTCCCCTTCGAGGACGTGAAGTCGCGCGACATCGAGTGCTCGTCGCAACACCCGCTTGGGAGCTGCAGAATGGGAATGACCCCGGAGCACTCCGTCGTCGACACGGTCGGCAAGGTTTGGGACACACGCGAGCTCTACGTCGCGGACGGCAGCATGGTCCCCACCAGCCTCGGGGTGAACCCGCAGCTCGCGATCATGACCTTGGCGACGCGCGTCGCGTGGCACCTGAGAGAGACTCCGTACCTCTCGTAACAAGCGCCTCGCGCAGCCACGAAGAGCCTATTTTTGTCCTCGATCAGCGCGATCGTGGGTCGCCTTCACGGGGGAGGCGGAAGCTCGGCGATCACGGTCACCAAATTTCGCAGCACGGCGGCGGTCGCGCCCCACACGAGCTCGCCCTCGACCTCCCAGCCTACCTTCGGGAACACGCCGCGCGCGCGCGACGCGAACGTGCGGAGCGGGGCAGCGAACACGCGCGCCACTTCGTCCGGGTTCGGCACCGGCTCGAACGGGCCGCGGAGCCACGCGACGTAGGGCGTGATCACGAAGCCCGTGAACGTGACCACGTCGTCGAGGACACCGAGCACGTCGGCGTGATGCTCCCGGACGCCGAGCTCCTCCTCGGCCTCGCGGAGCGCGGTGAAGAGCAACGTCGCGTCGGTGGAGTCGCGTTTTCCGCCGGGAAACGAGACCTGCCCGCTGTGTCGACGCATCGTATCGGGCCGCTTCATGAGCCAGACGAAGGTGTCCCCGTCGCGCTCGAAGAGGCACGTGAGCGTCGCGCTCGAGAGCCCGGAGGCTTCGCCCGCCGCGACCACCGACCGCGTGCGTCGCGAGAGCGCGTGGCGGAGCGCATCGCGGAGCGTCGCTTCTGTCAGCGTGGCGGCGCGCACCACCTCGCTCATCGGAAGAACGGATTCTTGGTGCGCTCTTCGAGCACCGTCGTGGACGGTCCGTGGCCGGTGACGACCCGCGTCTCGCCGTCGAGCGAGAGCAGCTTTCCTCGGATCGATTTCATGATCAGATCGGAGTCGCCGCCCCAAAGATCGGTGCGCCCGATCCCACGGCGAAAGAGCGTATCGCCCGAAAAAACGAGCTTTTCGTCGCCCTTGGTGAGGCAAAAACAAACGCTCCCCGGGGTGTGGCCGGGGGTGTGGAGCACGCCGAGCTCGAGGGCGCCCGCAGTGACCGTGCCGCCGTCGACGAGGGAGCCGTCCATGTGCGTGCTCTCCGGATCGCTCATCCCGAACATGGCCGCTTGAACGGGGAGCAGATCGTAGAGAAACCTATCTTCCTCGTGGATGAGCGCCTTCGCTTCGTACGCCCTCACGAGCCCGGGGGTCGCTCCGACGTGATCGAAATGCGTGTGGGTGTGGACGAGCGCGGTAGGCACGACACCGAGCGCATCGAGGCGCGCGCGGATCTTCTCGAGGTCGCCGCCGGGATCGACCACGATCGCCTTCTTGGACTCGAGGTCGGCGACGATGGAGCAGTTGCAGCCGAGGGGCGCGACGGGGAAGGTCTCGACGTGAAGAGCCATCGCGCTTCCTTACCGCGAAATCGAGCGCAACGAGCACTTTCGGATCGACGCGACCACGCGTGAATTGCGCGGCGCTGTCACGGTGGCCACGCGGACTGAGGCGTGACTCGTTCGGCGCGCGTCAGGGCTTGCCGGCGTCCGGCTTGGCCTTCCCCGCGTCCGCCTTCGAGGCCCCGGCGTCTCCCTCGGTCACCGCCATTGACGCGCCATCGGCGAGGGTGAGCACGATCGGGGCGCCATCGAGCGCGGGGAGCTTCACGACGCCCTTTTCGATCGATCCGAGGCTGCACGTGAGCACCGCCGCACCGCCGAGGCTCGTCGGACGATCGCCGCGCCCACGAGGGAGATCGACGGTCCACGCCTCTTCGCCCTTCGCGAGCGACCACGCCGTCGCGACCCTGTCGTGCGCGAACACCACGTAGCCCTCCCCGCAGGCCATCGCGAGCGGGACCATGCCCTCGAGCGTGCGCGGCGGCGCGATGCGCTCACGTTTATACCTGTAAGGTGCAAGTGTTTTGCGATCCCCGTCCACGTCGAGCCCGAAGTGCGCTCCGTAGAAGGTCTTGCCGCCGGTCTGGAGGGTGGACGAGGTGCCGAACACGAGGGCGACCTTGGCCGTGCTCGTCGTCTTCGGGCAGGCGCAGCCCGTCACCGGCTCGAACTGCGGCTGGTACGCGGGAGGCTCGGGCTTCGGATCGAGCGGGCCCTCGGGAATGCTTCGCACGTAGGTGCCCTTCACGAGGTCGAGCACGAGCGTGCGCGAGCGCAGTTTCTTCGAGAGAAACCCGTAGATCGTGGTCGCGGTCTCCACCACGTGGACGTACGCGCGCTCGCCCGAGAGCGTGTACGAGAGCACCCTCGCGTCCTTCGGGAGCGCGCGCTGCCACTTGCTCTTTCCGTCTTCGCCCACGCGCACGAAGCCGGCCTCGCCGCGGAGCACGAGCAGCACGTCTTTGCCCACGAAGGCGACGTGCTCCACCGTCTCGGAAGGCAGACCGAGCGCGGTGAGCGGGCGCGAGAGCAGCTCCTTTCCGCTCGTTTGCTCCACGACGACGAGGCGAATTTCGGTGTTGTCGGCGCCGCCGGCCTCGCCGCCACCTTGTGTGAAGCTGATGCTCGGCCCGGTGGGCTCGGGTACTTTTTTCTTGGCCGGCGTGAGCACGAACGCGAGCCTGCCTCCCGCGACAACGGCGGCGTTTCCTGCGTAGGGCCCGGCCGTCACGGTCGCGGGGACCGAGAAGCGCGCCTCGAGCCGGCTCTGACTCGACGCCTTCGGGTCGGACGCTTCGGCCACACGAGGCGACGCGCTCCCGGGTGGGCATGCGACGCCGGGTACGTCGGCCGCGCGGACGAGGCTCACCGGGTCGAGCGTGATCGCACCATTGCCGGCGCGACGCGCGAGCACGAGCTTCCCGTCGCGTTCGCAGACAGCGCCGGTCGTGGGCTCGAAGGAGACGCTCTTGACGTTCTTCCCGGTCGCGAGCTCCAGCGTATCGACGCGCGTGTCGTTCGGGTTCACGTGGACCACCAAGAGCCGACCCGCGATCGCGGCGAGCGCGGTTCGAGGCATTTTTCCCTCCAGCGACGGGTTCGACGCGAACGACTCGCCGAGACCATCGAGCGAGTAGATGGGCTTCCCGGTCGCGCCGTCGATTGCCTGAACGTGAGGCGTGAAACGGCCATCGGTCGCGCCGAACGTGTCGACCGTATCGGGGTCGTGGCTCTTCGGACCGGTGTCGATGCCGACCACCTGGACGACGTCCTCGACGCCGTCCCCGTTCACGTCGACGGCGAGCGGCTTCGCGTAGATGTCCGGAGGCGCCGCGGTCGTGATCTTCACGACGGAGGCCTTCGGGGAGCCCGAGAGCGCCAACGCGGCCGCCGTGACCACGAGCCCGAGGCCAGCGGTGATGCCCATCGCGAGGAACATGCGGGTTCGCGCCTTCGCGGCGAGGGCCTCCGGATCGGCGAAAGGCACCTTCTTCGACTCGGACGGACCGGCGCGCGGGGCCGCCACGGCGCGCGGAGGGGCGGACGCGGGCTTCGATTCATCCTGCGTTTTCCATGGGATTTGCTCCCCCTTCGCGCGCCCTTTAGGGGCCGGCGCGGGCTCGCGCTCACGGTCCACGGTGAGGGCGCGCGCGCGGTTCGCGACCGTCTTCGCCGACGCGATGCGGTCGTCGACGCTGCGCTCGAGCATCTCGGCGAGGAGATCGTTCTCGTCGTCCGCGAGCGTGAGGTGTGTTTCCCAGTCGAGCCCGTGATCTTCGTCCATGAGCGCGTCGGGCTCGTGGCGCGTGAGGAGCGCGACGGCGAGCGCGCCGAGGCCGTAGATGTCCGAGGCAGGCGAAGCGCGACCGGCGAGCTGCTCCGGCGCCATGTACCCGAACGTGCCCGCGACGGTGCTCCCGCCGGAGCTCTTCATCGCCTCACGAACCGAGCCGAAATCGATCAGACAGAGCGAGCCGTCGGTGCGACGCATCACGTTCGCGGGCTTCACGTCGCGGTGGATGACGGGCGGCGACAGTGCGTGCAAATACGCGAGAACATCGGCGATTTCGGCGACGATCGCCCACACCTCGCCCGTGGTGTAGCGCTTCTCGCGGGCCTCTTCGGCGAGCGTCTCGCCGCTCACGAGCTCTTGCACGAGATAGAGCGCGGTCGCCTTCCCGATGCCGAACGCGAAGTCGTCCTCATACTTCGGGATCGCACGGTGGGAGAGCTGCGCGAGCACCTTCGCCTCACGCTCGAAGAGCTCGAGCGCCTTCACGCTGTCCATCGTGCCGATCGGCATCTCCTTGACGGCTACGACGTGACCGTCGCTCGTGCGCTCGGCGCGGTAGGTGACGCCGTTGGCTCCGCGCCCGAGCACCGCGTGCAGCACGTACGCGCCGCGGAGCTCGGCCGGGCCCTTGCATTCGGGGCACGTGGTGACACGCGCGATGGACTTTCCGCAGGTGGCGCAGAGCATGCGTCGCGATCGTACACGGTGCCTCGCGCGCGCACGGAGGACGTTGCGCGGCCATAGCGTGCACGTCGATCGACGCGAATTTCCGGTCGACGCGGGTCCGACGGTGGATCCAGCCCGCCACGGAGCGGTCGCGAGAGCTAAGCAACGCCTCCGATCGCGCCCCGTCCGTACGAGCCGTCGGGCTCGGTTCGCTGGCTCGACGCCTCGTGGCCTCGTTCGCGTGGTAGATTGCAGGCCGATGCCCGCTGAGCAAAAGGAAGTGCCGGAGCGTCAGCAGACCGACGAGAGTCTGCGCGCGGAGCGCGAGAAGACCGACGAAGCGCTCGACGAAATCGTCGCCGCGATCGACGAGTACGCCGACGCCGTGGTCGAAAAGGCGCGCGGCCAGGCTGCAGAGCTGCTCGCGGCGGCCCGAAAAAAATCGGCCTCCCGCGCGTCACGCGTCTCCGTGTCGCTCACCCCGGCGGAGATCGCGCAAGCCGAGTCCGACCTCCGCGCCGCCGCCGACATCGCCGACGACGGTCTCCGCGCCGAGCGCGCCGAGCAACTCGAGATCCTCGAGCGTGAGCGCCAAGTGACGGACAGCGATCTCGAACGCGAGCGCGAGCGCGCCGACGCCGAGGTCGCCACCCGCGACGAGTTCCTCGGGATCGTGAGCCACGACCTACGCAACATGCTCCACGCGGTGCTCGGTTTCACCGATCTCATCCTCGAGGATCCGTCGCCCGATCCCGCGAAGGCGCGCGCCCATGCCCGGCGTATCCAGCGATCTGGCGCGCGCATGAACCGCCTCATCGGCGATCTCGTCGACGTCGCGAGCATCGACGCGGGCGCGCTCCGTGTGTGCCTCGAGCGCGCCGATCCGACGCCCGTCGTGCTCGAAGCGGTCGAGCTGTTCCACGCGCAAGCAGAGGCAAAGCGCGTCGCGCTCCGCGTGACCATCCCGTCACCGCTGCCCACGATCTCCTTCGATCCGGCGCGAATCCACCAAGTGCTCGTCAACCTCCTCAGCAACGCCATCAAGTTCACCGCCTCGGGCGGGCGCATCGAGGTGGGTGCCGAATACGCGGGCGACGAGGTGACGATCGTCGTCAAGGACACCGGCGTCGGCATCCCCTCCGACCGCTTGGAAGACGTCTTCGAGCGCTATCGTCAGGTCGACGCCGACGATCGTCGCGGAGTAGGGCTCGGGCTCTACATCTCGAAGTGCATCGTGCAGGGCCACCGCGGTCGGATCTGGGCCGAGAGTCGCCAAGGCGAGGGCAGTACCTTCACCTTCACCATCCCGGTCACGCCGCAGGAATAGAGCCTTCAGCGCATGCGCTCGATCGGGCGCGCGCCGAGCTTCGCTTGGAACCACGTGGTGTCCAAGTGACGAGGGAGCGCCGACGCAAAGAGGCAATCGCGGAGAGCGCTCGTCTCGAACGCGACGGCCCCGTGGGCGGTGGGTGTCTTCACGAGCACCGCCTCGGCGAGCGTGATCGCCTCGCGCGACAATGCCCCCTCGACGCGCTCGCGCTGGCACGAGACGCCGGCGCGTTCGAGCTCGGTGAAGAGCCACTCGTTCATCTTTTCGGTCGGCCCCGTCGCGGTGTACGAGACGAGCTTGTGTCGCGAGCGCTGCGGGCGACCCTTGCCGCGGATGACCCAGTCACGAAACACGTCGGCGTCGGCGTAGAGCGAATCGAAGAGGTAGACCTCGTTCACCTCAACGCCCCCGTGACGAAGGCACTGTGCCGCGGCGTGGTAACCGCCCGAATGCGCAGAGAGGCATACCCGCCCCACGCTCGCGCGCTCGAACGCCGTAGTCCCGAGCACACGGCTAAGCTCCTTCGTGCCGATGCTCGCGAGCACCTCGTGCACGAGGCGCGAGAACCCTCCCGGCGCTTCGAGCTTTCCGCACGACGAGTCGGCCGCGTTCACTGGCCCCTGCGGCACCACCAGGATCGCGTCTTGGCGGCTCGCGACGAGCTGCTCGCGGAGCTTGTGGGTCAGCATCGCGCGCTCGGCGGTGTTCCCGTGGCCGTGGAAGTGCACCAGCATCGGGATCTCGCGGCCGGGCGACGGGCGGAAGTGCTTCGGCACGAACACGATGACCGTGGAATCCGTGTAGAGTGCACCACCGGCCGGGAACGGCGCGCTCCGCAGCGTGAGCGTCAGCGTGGTGCCGAGCGCGTCCCTGACGGGGGCGGTCGCGGCGCGCGCCGAAGACGTATGGGCGACGAGCGGGAGAGCGAGCGCGAGGGCCAAAAAGCCGCGACGGCAGTGCTTGGGTTCCAATGTAGGCCTCCTCCCCACCCCATGCCAAATCGCGAGGACCGGGGCCAAGTTTTTCTCTTGGTAACCTCGGGTCAAAGGCGGTTTCGCCGCGGTATTGCCGCTACGGTGAGGAGATTCGAAGCGACCATCCGGCCGAACGAACGAGCTGCGACCGGCACGCGTCGTCGGCCGAGCGAGGAAGACCACATGCGCCACGAGCTCGAGGATCCCAAGACCGACGTGAACCTCACCGTCAGCGCGGGCGACGAGGTCGCGATCACCCTCGCCGAGCTCGGCGCTGCCGGCTACGTGTGGGAGGTGCTCGCGCCGTCGGCCGTCGTGACGTGCACGAAGGAGCCGGTCGATACGAAGCCGAAGCCGGGCATCATCGGAGGTCCGAACCCGGTGCGCTTCGTGATGGTCCCCACGAAGGCGGGCACCTCGATCACCACCCTCGTGCATCGACGCCCGTGGGCGAAGGACGACGAGGCCGCGCGCCTCACGATCACGCTCACGCTCTGACGACGGTCGGCCTATCGTCGTCGTCACGCGCGCGCGATCACGCGCGACGAAGGGGCAAATACTCCGGCACGTACGCGCTCTTCTTCGCGAGCTCCTCGAGGGCAGGCAGATCGCGCGGGAGCTCGGTGCGCTTGGCGACCCCCGAGTCGAGGGCCTCTTTTGCCACCCGCGCGGCGACATGGAGCGAGACCTCACGCAGCTCGCGCACCGGCGGATACACGAGGCCCGCGGCTCCGTGTTTCCTCGTGGTGTACTCGACGAGCGCATACGAAGCGGCGAGCACCATCGCGTCGGTGATCTCGGTCGCCTCGACGAGGCACGCGCCGAGGCCCAGCCCCGGGAAGATGAACGCGTTGTTCCCCTGCCCGATCGCGCGCACCTCGCCGGTGTCGAGCACCACCGGAGCGAACGGCGAGCCCGTCGCGACGAAGCCACGCGCGCCGAGCACACGGTACACGTCGGCGGGGATCGCCTCGCAGCTCGACGTGGGGTTCGAGAGCGGGAACACGACCGGGCGCGGCGCGTTCCGGCCGACGAGCGCCACTGCCGCGTCGTCGAAGGCCCCGCGCTGACCGGAGAGCCCGATGAGCACGGTGGCTTTCCCCTGCTCGATCGTCTCGTGGAGAGTGGGAATTTTCCCTGCGAGCTTCCACGAGGCGTAACGGCTTCCCGGCTGGGCGAAGGTCTTTTTGTAGTCCTCCATCGGGCGGTCATGAGTGAGCAGGCCCTTCGAATCGAGGACGAGCACACGCGCGTTCGCCTCCTCGCGCGAGAGCCCTTCCTTCACGAGCCCTTCCACGATCGCCCACGCCACGCCGGCGCCTCCCGCGCCCGCTCCGTGGATGACGTACGTGTCGTCTTTGATCGAGACGCCGCGCAGCTTCGCGGCGGTGAGGAGGCCCGCGAGGGTGACGGCGCCGGTGCCCTGCACGTCGTCGTTGAAGCTCGGGAGCACCTTGCGGTAACGCGCGAGCACATCGAACGCGGTGTCCTTCGAGAGGTCTTCCCACTGCACGATCGCGCGCGGAAAACGCTCTTTGATCGCGTTCACGAATTGATCGAGGAGCGCGAAATAGGGCTCCCCGCGGAGGCGTGGCTCACGAAGACCGAGGTAGACCGGATCGTCGCGCAGATCTTTTCGGTCGGTGCCCACGTCGAGGCTCGCCGGCAGCGCGTGATACGGCGCGAGGCCACCCACGGTGTAGAGCGCGAGCTTGCCGATGCAGATGCCGATCCCGCCGTAGCCCTGATCGCCGATCCCCAAGATCGCCGACGAGTCGGTCGCCACGATCATGCGGACGTCGTCGAGCGGGTGGTGCTCGAGGATCTTCGCGACCCGCGGGATGTTCGCGGGGGAGAAGGTGAGGCCGCGCGGCGTGCGAAAAATGCGCGAAAAAGCCTTGATCGCGTCGCCGACGGTGGGCGTGTACACGATCGGAAGCACCTCCTCGGTGTGCTTCGCGAGGAACGCATAAAAGAGCGTCTCGTTGCGATCCTGGAGCGCGCGGAGGAACTGGTACTTGTGGAGCGCGATCGTCTCCCGCGGCGCGTCCTTCGCCACTTCCGTGTAACTTGCATATGTTCGCGCGAGCTGCTCGTCGAGGGTGCTCACGTGGGGCGGGAAGTACCCCTCGATGTCGAACGCTTGCCGCTCGTCGATCGGGAACGCGGTTCCTTTGTTGAGGCTCGGATCACGAAGGATCGCCTGTCCGCTCTCGAGGACGACGATCTCTCGGCCATTCGACGTCTCGCGGACGTCGAAGCTCTTGGAGGTGCGCATGCGAGGCACGGTACCGCGACCCCGGGCCGAGGCGCGTGCGCGAAAACCTACGCGGGCGGCGCGAACGGTCCCTCGCGACTCGGCGTTCGAGCACAAAACGAGCACAAAACGAGCACAAAACGAGCACAAAACGAGCACAAAATAGGGAAGGCCCCACCACACTCTTCTGCGCTACCGTTGCTCCCTCTCGGGCCTGGCGGGTTCACGTTTCCAAGTCGGCAGGGCCGTAACTGAGGATTGGATTAGCGCCCTTTTGCGGCACCGTCGAGCGAAATGCTCACGAGGCCGTTTTGGCGGCGGCGAGGGCCTCGAAGACACGGGCGATCGCCTCGGCTCCCGCATCTACGTTTCCTCGTGTTTTTTCCTCTGGAACGTACGCCGCGCGCCCCGCGCGGGCGACGAGGGAGGCGGTCTTCGTGGCGCCGGAGCGGGCCTCTTTTGCGGCCGCGTCGAGGCCGACGGAGAGCGCACCGAGGGCGGGCACGAGCGCGTCGAGGAGGGTGCGATCGCCGACGTCCGCGCCGCCGTAGGCCGTCATTCGTGACGCTCCGTAGAGCAGCGCGCGCGCGGCGTCGTCGTCCCCCCGCTCGGCGAGCTTGGTCGCTGCGGCGGTGAAGAAGATCGACAAGAGCGCGCCGCTGGAGCCGCCCATCACGTGCGCCGCGATGCGACCGAGATCGCGAAACAGACCAGGATATTTCCCCGTAGAGAGCGTGTCCTCGTCGAGGCGCGCGAGCACCGCGCGCGCGAACGTGGCGAACGTGGTGCCGGTATCTCCGTCGCCCGCCGCGGCGTCGAGGGCGTCGAGATCCGAGGCCCCTGCGACGAGGGCGTGGGCGGCGGCGCGCACGAGCGCACCGAGGGCGGCGTCCCGCGTGTCGGCGTCGTCGTGGACGAGCGGCGCGCTCAGGCGCGGCGCGAACGTGGACACACGCCGCGGCACGATCACGCCCGGCCACGCGGGCGCTTTGGTCGACGACGACAGCGCTTCGACGAGCACGTCGTCCGCGGGCGCGAGCGTGACCGAGAAGCCGCGCATGTCGATCGAGGTCATCAGCGCCGCGGGCCGCACCAAGAGGGAGATCCGCGAAGGTCCGATTCGTTCGAGGAGCGCGCGAGTGAGCACGAGCAGCTCTTGCGGCGAGCACCCGCCGAGATCGTTCAACAGAACGACGAGCTTCGTGGCATCGCCATGGGTGCGATTCACGTGATCGAGCAGCGGATCGAGCACGAGCGCCATCGCGTGGCTCGCGTCTGCTGGGCTCACTGCATTTCTCCCGGGCTCGTTGTGGATCCCGAGGCCGAGCTCTGCGCTTCTTCGTTCGCCTCCCCGCCCCGGCACGAGTGAGCTCGACAGTGCGAGCCCCATCGACACGATCTTTGCGGAGTACGTGCGGCAAAGAGCCTCGATTTCGTCGAGGGAGCGACCCGCCTCCGCGAGGTGACCGGCGAGCTTGTGAACGAGCACGGTGCCCGCCACCCCGCGCGCGCGAGGGCCCACCCCGAGCGCGAGATCGTCGGCGATGACCACCACCCGCGCGTCGATCCCTTCTTCGCGGGCGCGCTCCACGGCGAGCCCGAAGTTCAGGCGATCGCCGGTGTAGTTCTTCACGACGAGCAGACACCCGCGTGGCCCGGTGGTGTGGCGGATCGCGGCGAGCACGGCCTCTGCGCTCGGAGACGCGAACACGTCGCCCGAGATCGCGCCGGTGAGCATGCCTTCGCCGATGAATCCTGCGTGCGCCGGCTCGTGCCCTGCCCCTCCACCAGAGAGCACGACGACCCTTGTTTTTGCGCTCTCCACGTCGTCGCGAACGACGATCCGCACGCCGCTCGCCGGCTCGGACCGCGACATGGGGAAGAGCTCCGTCAACGTGGAGAGCATCTCGTCGACGACGGCTTCGGGCGCATTGAAGAACTGCTGCATCCCATCGTTGTCCCACATTCGATTCGGAGAAGGAACGAGCGGAAGCAGGGCCATCCGCACGCGACGATTCGGCGAAGGCGACACGACCTTCCACGTATGCTCTCGGGGTGAGCCCCGACGAGAGCCCGTTTCCTTCGCGCCTCGTGCTCCGTCTCGCGGCGCTGCCTTTGGTGTTCGTGATCGTGGCGGCGGTCGAGGGCCGTAAGGGCTGCCACTGCGGCTCTAGCTACGCGACGAGCCCGCCCGCGGCAGAGGAAGACGTCAAAAAAACCCGCGCCGACGTGGACGCCGACGACACGGCACGACGCGCCGCGCTCGCCGTCGCGAAGACCACGGTGTTCGCGCGTCCGGACAAGGGCCCCTGCGCCGTGCCATTCCACACGATCGCAGGCACCAAGTCGCCCCTCGGTCTGTCTACCCCAACGCTGAGCCACTACGACATTCCGCGTTGGGCGGCAGACGGCGGCGGCGCGATCGACAGGTTCCCGGACGAGCTCCTGGGCATCGAGTCGATCGGCATCGCCTACGACGACGAGGTCACCGTGAAGCCGGGGCCGAGGAAGATTCGCTTCGACTCGGACACCAAGAGTGGCACCATCTCCAAGCTCTCCCTCGACCTCTATGGCGACCCCAAATTCCACGAGCACGATTTCCAGCTCGTGATCGACAAAGAGGTCACCGGGAAGGTCGATAACGAGGAGTCGTTCACTCCCGGTTATTTGCTCGGCCGGTTCTACGTGTGGAGCCGCACCGAGAAGAAGATCGTGTGCGCCGCGCCGGTGCTCGCGACCAACTCCGAGACGCTCCATTTTCGCGCCGGCGACGCGAAGCTCACGAGCTTGATTGCCAGTGATCTCCGCGAGCAAGCGATCGCGCAAGCAAAGGAGCGGTTGTCGGTCGTGGGCACGGAGCCGGGCACCGGGCCCGAAAGCGAAGCACCACGAGGCGATGCCCGCGACGCGGGAAGTGACGCAGGCTCTCGGGACGGCGGCTCGGCCCACGGTGACGCGGGCTCACGCGCGGCACCAGTCGGCGCCGCTTCGGGTGGCGAGCCGAAGCGCAAAGAGCCAACGACCCGTTAGTGGCGACCGAGGCAAGAGCACACGCGCGACGGCTCGTGCGTCGGAAGGCTCGCCCGCGGACGAGCCACCGCCCTCGAGGAGCTATTCCTTCTTGGCCTTCTTGGCCTTCTTGGCCTTCTTGGCCTTCTCGGCCTTCGGCGCCTTCTTGGCCTTGGGGCCCTTCTTGGACTTCAGGGGCTTCGCGGCCTTCTTGGCTTTAGGAGCCTTCTTGGCTTTGCGTGCCTTCTTGGCTTTAGGGGCCTTCTTGGCTTTAGGGGCCTTCTTGGCTTTAGGGGCCTTC
>JAAFHV010000006.1 GCA_013297655.1 Myxococcales bacterium
ACCAGGCCAAGATCAACACCTACGTCGGCGCGTGCAACGGCGGCGAGGTGAAGGACAAGTCCAGCGTCGCCATCACCTACAACGCCGCAGCGAAGACCACCACGCTCTGGATCCAGGGCATGGGCACCGCCACCGTCCCCGGCGTCGACTTCATGAAGGCCGTGTGGAGCCTCTGGTTCGGCAAGATCGACCAGCCCAAGCTCGGCGACGCGCTCCTCTCGAAGATGCCCTGAGCTACCGCCGGCACCGCGCGAGGCCCCACGATACCGATCGTGCGGGCCTCGCTTTTTTTCCTGGCGCGCCCACACTCCGACTCCCTTCGCGGACGGGAGCCGGAGTGCCGTGTGCTCGACGCGACGCGACGCGCTCGATCGCTCGAGCGTGAGCTCACACGGTGAAGTAGCGGACCCCGCGTTTCTCACCGACACGCCGGACCTTCTTCTTGTCGATGCCCGCCGTTACGACTCTCAAGAACTGGCCTTTCGACAACCCGAGCTTGGTCCGAAGCTTGCCCCCTTGTGCGCCTCGATTTTTGGTGAGGAGCGCGAGGAGCTGGGAGAGCGATTGTTCGATTTCGTCCGAGCGGAGAGGCCCGTTCGGACGCGCTGTTCGTGTGGAGTGTCGGCTCTTTCCTCGCACCGTGAGGGGCATCGCCGTGCGGCGCCCGGTGAGCGCCGCGATCTCCTCGAGCGGTGCGGCTCGAATGGCGTTCAGCGTTCGAGTGACGAACGAAGAGGTCAGGCTCGAAAGCGTGTTTCGTAGCTGGTTCACGTGAGTTCCTTCCCTCGGACGGGATGAGGAGCCCATATCGTAGGCAATCGCCCCCGGAACACCAAAGGGAATTGGGAAGAATCTCCCCGCCAGGCTTGGATGATGTTTTGTTCCTCCGGGCCAGACGACGTGACCGGCGCCCGACGAAGACTCCGAAACGACGGACCGCGCGCGCTCGACGGCGCCTTTCGGCCGCGCAAGCCGTGGACACCGTCGTAGAGAGAACCATCCCAAAGGAGATAACTTTTCAGTCGGGGATCGCTCGTGGTTTTTCTGGCGAGCGCGGCGTACACCTGGCACGCTCGAAAAGGCGGTTCCTACGCGGTTCCAGTCCCCCGAGGATCCCCCCGGATGCGCGTAGGAGCCGCCGCTTCGCGTCCGCTCGAACGCCCGCGCGCCTCGCAGGGCCCATGAACGCCAACACGCCTTGACACCCGCGGGCGGTTCGCGAAACCTCGCCTTTCGGGTGCGTCTCGCGGAGAGGCGCAGGCTAGCGCGAACGGTCGGGCCGCTGTTCGTCACGTCGCCTCTCAGGGCGCGAACGAGCTCCATTGCCCCGCCTTTCGTCCACCGACACGTCTTTTCCGCCCGAAGCTTGGGGGCCCGCGCTGCGTCTCGCCCGCCTCGCGCGACGCCCGCTCGAGCGTTTCTTCCAGATTCAAGCCGCCAGCGGCCTCGTCCTCATCGCCTGCGCGATGATCGCCCTCGGGATCGCGAGCTCGCGATTCGGTGCATCCTACATCCATTTTTGGCATACGCCGGTCGCGGTGGAGGTAGCGGGGCACCGCTTCGAGCGCTCGCTCGAATGGATCGTGAACGACGGGCTGATGGCGATCTTTTTCTTCGTGGTGGGAATGGAGATTCGCCGCGAGGTGCACCAGGGCGAGCTCTCGGACCTGCGCCGCGCGGCGCTGCCGGCGGCGGCGGCGCTCGGGGGGATGCTCTTTCCCGCCGCGATCTACCTCCTCGTCGCCTATTCGCGAGCACACGAAGGCTGGTTTGCCCTCGTTCGGCCGGGTTGGGGCGTGCCGATGGCGACCGACATCGCGTTCGCCGTGGGCGTGCTCACGCTGCTCGGCAAGCGCATTCCGCCGGCGCTTCGCGTGCTGCTCCTCGCCCTCGCGGTCATCGACGACCTCGGCGCCATCATCGTGATCGCCCTATTTTACTCGAAGGGAATCCACCTCGCCGGGCTCGGGGTCGCCGCGGGCGGCCTCGCGCTCTTGTTGCTCCTTCGTTTCGCGGGGGTGCGCGCGAAGCTCGCGTACGTGGCGCCGGCGCTCGTGATCTGGGGCGGGACCTACGCCGCAGGAATCCACCCTACGATCGCGGGTGTCGTCGTAGGGCTGCTCACTCCGGTGCGCGCGTGGCTAGGCACCGATGGCGCTCGTGAGGGGCTCGAGGCCGACGTGCGCGCCTTGTCGCGATCGCGCGCGGGCGGCGAAGCGGATCTGTCGGCCCAGGAGCTGGCCTCGGTGCTCCGTCACGTCGACGCGGTTCGCCGCGAGGCCACCTCACCGGCAGAGGCGCTGATCGAGACGCTCCACCCATGGGTCGCGTTCGTCATCATGCCGCTCTTCGCCCTCGCGAACGCAGGGGTCGCGCTCGGCGGAGCCCCCGTCGTGGCGGCCGGAGAGCTCGCCCTCGTCGCCACCGCGGCGGGCCTCGCGCTCGGGAAGCCGCTCGGCATTTGTGTCGCATGCGCGATCTCGATCCGACTCGGGATCGCCAAGCTCCCGCGCGGCCTCGGTTGGCGGCACGTGCTCGTGCTCGGGCTCGTCGCGGGGATCGGCTTCACGATGGCGCTCTTCGTCGCGCAGCTCGCGTTCAACGACCCTGCGATGCTCGGCGCGGTGAAGCTGGGCGTGCTCGCCGCCAGCGGGGGCGCCGCGATCGTGGCGCTCGCAGTCGGTAGGCTGGCCCTTCCCGCTCCTTCGCCGGTCGAGTCGTCCGCCGCTGCCGAGACGGCCGATGAAGCGGAGGACTCGACCGAGGCGTGAGCGGCTCCGATACCGAACGCTCCAACCACCGTATTCCGAGGGACTATGCGACGTTCTGCCCTTTCAATCTTCGTGCCTCTCGCGCTCGGGCTCGCGCTCGCGGCGTGCCGCGACGACCAAGATCCCGCCGGCGCGGCAGACCTATGGACGCGCGTGCAGAGCTCCGGCTACCGCGAGTGGCCGCGACCTCGCGGGTACAGCACGCGCGAGCCGAGCTTCACCCTCCACGGCGGCAGCGTCGACATCTTCCTGAACCCCACCCTCGCCGCCGCGCGGGGCAGCAGCACGTCGCTCGCGGAGTGGCCCGTGGGCTCGTTGGTCGTGAAGGACGGCTACTCGGGAAACAGCGATTCGCTCTCGATCGTGGCGGTCATGGAGAAGCGCCAAGACGGCTGGTACTTCGCCGAGTACAGCGCCGATGGCAGCGTACTTTTCTCGGGAAAGCCCAAGGTCTGCGTCGACTGCCACGACGCACGCAAGGACTACTCGGACTGGCTCTTCTCGGTCGAGCGACCGCGCTGACGCACGAGCTGCGGGGCCCTCCGTCGTCCGCGCGAACTTCGTGCGCGAGCCTTCTTCCGCGGTAAAACATGGAGGCTTCGGCGCTGCGTGGCATAGTTTACGGTTACGTATGGAGAAGCTGGTCAAGGGTGTGCACGCGTTCCAAGAAGAGATCTTCCGCTCGGAACGCGAGCTCTTCCAACGGCTCGCGAAGGGTCAGTCTCCGGAGACTTTGTTCGTCACCTGCTCGGACTCGCGCATCAACCCGAACCTCCTCACCGGCACCAACCCTGGCGAGCTCTTCATTCTGCGCAACGCGGGCAACATCATCCCGCCGTACTCCGAGATCCCGTGCGGTGAGGCCGCGACCACCGAGTACGCGGTCGCGGTGCTCGGGGTGCAAGACATCATCGTCTGTGGGCACTCGCACTGCGGAGCCATCGACGCGCTCTTGGACCCGGACACCACCGCGGAGCTGCCGGCCGTACGCGCGTGGCTCGCTTACGCACAGGAAACCAAGCGCATCGTGGACGAGAACTACGGCGCTCTCTCGCCCGAGTCGCGCGCGAGCATCGCGGTCCAAGAGAACGTGCTCGTCCAGATCGAGCACCTGAAGTCGCTGCCCACCGTCGCAGCGCGGCTCAAGGATCACTCCCTCGGGCTTCACGCGTGGGTCTACCAAATCGAGACCGGCGAGGTGTTCGCCTACGACCGAACGAGCGGCCAATACGTGCCCCTCTCGGACGACGTGGCGAAGGTGGGCGTGCGCAGCCGCGGCTCGAGCGCGATTCGCCCCATCTAGGCAAATACCAAGTTAAATCAACAGCTTGAGCCGAGCCTGACGCGATGAATCCGCGCGCGTCTCGGGCGAGCATTCCCCAGCGCGCGAAGGCGACGCGCGTTTCGAGGCCTCGATTCGCCTGGATTTGAAACGTTTCGGGCCTTGGTGCGTCGGACGAACATGCACCTCCCGTGGGTCCTCCTCGCTATCCTGAGCCCGTCGCCCTCGCTCGACGAGGCAAACGCACACGCGACGCCCCACGTCGTGGTGGCCGACGAGCCAACCCGTGAAGCCTCGACCCAAGGCACGCAAGTCGCGCAGCAGAAGCCGAAACCCAAGCCGAAGCCCAAGCCCGATCCGGACTACTGCCCTCCCTGCGGTCGCGGATGACGGCGCGCTGCGCGGTCGCGCTCCACCCGGAGGACGATCTTCGCACGGCGCTCCTGCCCCTCTTCACCGAAGGCCGCGTCGACGCGGTCGAATGGACCTGGGAAGCAGGAGTGCCGGAGTGGCTCGACGCGCTCGTCGCGTTCTACGCGTCGAACCATGCACTTTACACGCATCTCGTTGGCTTCCCGCTCTTCGGGGACGGCGCGTCGCTGCCGAGGAGGCTCGCGGAGATCGCGCGTCGTTCGAGGCAGCACCGGCCGCGCCACGTGACGGCGCACTACGGGCTCGTGCAAGCGGAGGGCTTCTCGGACATCGCGCCGCTCCCCCCCGTGCCGTGCGCGGAGGTGGTCTCGACCGGACGCGAGCGTCTCCTTCGTCTCGCGGACGCGGCGGAGTGCGCGGTCGGTGTCGAGAACCTCGCGTTCGCGTTTTCGCTCGACGACGTCGCGAGGCAGGGAGACTTGGTCGACTCGATGCTCCCGGATCAGGGATTTTTGCTGCTCGATCTGCACAACATCCACTGCCAAGCGATCACGTTCGAGAGGAGCCCGGAGGAGCTGCTCGCGCGGTACCCGCTCGAGAAGGTGCGCGAGATTCACCTGTCTGGCGGGCGCACCACGTACCCGAAGGTGGACCCGCGGCCCTTCCGCCGTGACACCCACGACGACGCGGTGCCGGCGGAGGTGCTCGCGCTCCTCGATGTGGCGCTCGCGCGCTGCCCCGCGGTGGAGGTCGTGTGCCTCGAGCGCCTCGGCGGCACCCTGGCGACGAAAGAAGCGAAAGAAGGCCTCGTCCGCGATTTTCGTGCGATGCGAGAGCGGGTGGCCGAGCCCAGCCTCGACCTTCGCGCGCGCGCGTATCTCCCGCTCGACATCGCGCTGCCCTCCGTTCCTGCGCGCGTCCTCCGTGACTTCGAGTCCAAGCTCGTGACGGTTCTCCGCGCTGCGCCCTCGGTCGAGCACGCGAAGAGCGCGCTCCGCGACCTCGCCCACGAGCCCACCCTCGCCGCCTTCGTGGCGCGTATGGAGCCGCGCGCGATCGAGGTCGCGATGGAAATCGAGAAGCGTTGGGCCGTTCCCGCGCTCGACTCCCACGCGATCGCGGACGACGAATGAGGCGCGAGCTACTTCGCGGCGCGTAGCGTGCGTGGCGCGATCCAGTAGATTTTCCCTGCCGTATCGTCGGCGACGAACAGGCGGCCATCGGGAGCGAACACGGCGTCGGTCGCGCGACCGGTCGGGGCGAAGCCACGCGCGAAGGCGGTCGCCGGTCCGGTCGGTCGCTTCGAGATCGGATCGGTCGGCACGAAGACGACCCCGGTGCCGCCGAACGACGTGAACACGCCGTGGAGCGCGACGAAGAGCCCGTGCCGGTACGGAGCCGGGAACCCGCCGCGATCGAAATCGAGCCCGAAGTTGGTGTCGTGGAGCGGGATCGAGACGAGCTCGCGGCCCACGTTCGCGCAGTCGTGGGCGCGGAACCTCGGGTGCGGCTCGCCCTGCCCCACACAGCACGGGTAGCCCCACGTCTCGCCGATTTTCCCGAGGAGAGAGAGCTTCTCGCGCCCTCCCACGCCGTCCCAATCGTCGCCGCTCAGCTCGCTCGCGTAACAATCTCCACAGGAGCTCGGCGAGCATCGCAGGTACATCGGGTTACGAAATCCGTCCGCGACGATCGAAGGCACGAGCGGGAGCGCGCCGCGCGGATCGATCGCGAGCACCGCCCCGCGCGACATCTCTTCGTCGCTGCACGCGGAAGAATCGCCGCGCCCGCGCGACACGTACACGAGGCCGTCTTTCGTGCGCTCGAGGGTGTGGGCGAAACGAGCGTCGGGGATGCTCGCCCCGCCGAGCTTGGCGACGAGCTCCGAGTCGGAGGTCGCCGTACGATCGCCGGATCGATAGGGAAAACGCCTTATCTCGTCGCTACGTGTATAGTACACATGAGAGCCGGAGAAGAGCAGCCCGTGAACGCAGGCGAGGCCCTTCGGATCGGCCTCGAGGGCGGCGCAGGGGCGGCCGTCGCTCGGCCAGGTGCCCGCGAACGGGAGCACCGCGTCGGCCCTTCCGTCGCCGTCGTCGTCGGGGAGAACGAAGATGCCACCCGGCCCGCCGTGCGCGCCGCCAACGGTGCTCTGCGAGGGGGCGGTGAGGAACAGATCGCCGTTCGGAGCGAACGCCATGACCCGCGCCTCGAGCACGGGCGTGGTGGTGAGCTCGCGCACGCAGAACTCGGGCGGCACCGTGACGTCGGGAGCGTCGGCGCCGGGCAGCTCACAGAAGAGGCGCCCCTTTCCCTGCGGAATATCGACGATGTCGCAGACGGGAGGCGCGGCATCCGGCGACGGAACCGGGACCGCGCCGTCGGTCCTCGGCGGGGGCACCGACGCGTCGATCGAGGGGGGCTCGTCTTGGGTGGTGGAGCACGCGCCCACGAAGAGCACGCCACACATCGCAGCGACGAAGATCGGCAGCGCGGGTCTCACCCGCGTGATTCTACATGACGGGCCCACGAATTCTCGGCCCGTCGTGTAGCCTCGGCCCCGTGAAAGCGATGACCATTCACGGGTACGGTGGCGTCGACGTCTTCCGCGAGGAGGACGTGCCGAAGCCCTTCCCTCGCTCGTACGACGTGCTCGTGCGGGTGTGCGCCTCGGCGGTGAACCCGGTCGACTGGAAGATCCGATCCGGCGGGCAGCGAAACATCATTCGCCTCTCTTTTCCCTGGATCTTGGGGCTCGACGTGTCCGGCGTGGTGGAGGCGGTGGGCCCCGGCGTGACCCGCTTCCGCGTCGGCGACGAGGTGTGGTCCTCGCCGCGGCACACCCGCCCCGGATCGTATGCAGAATACATATGCATCGACGAGAGCGAGGTCGGCAAGAAGCCCGCGAGCCTCACCCACGACGAAGCCGCGTCGCTCCCGCTCGTCGCGCTCACGGCTTGGCAGTGCGTGGTGGAGAAGGGGCGCCTCGAGAAGGGGCAGACCATGCTCGTGCACGCCGGCTCGGGCGGGGTCGGCTCGGTCGCGATCCAAATCGGCAAGCACGTCGGCGCGAAGGTGATCACCACCTGCAGCGCGAAGAACGCCGAATTCGTCACGAAGCTCGGCGCCGATCAGGTGATCGACTACACGAAAGAGGCCTTCGAGAAGGTCGTCTCGGACGTCGATCTGGTGCTCGACTCGGTCGGCGAGAGCGCGTTCGACGGCAACATCGCGGTGGTCCGTCGTGGCGGGCGCATCTCGAACATCACCGTCGACGTGACGGCGCACGTGAAGAAACACGGCGCGTTCCTGAGCCTGTTCACCCTCGCGTGGGCGATGATTCGGATGCACCTCGTGCCCTATTTCCGTAAGCGGATCGCGTTCCGTCACGTCATCAAGCGCTGCGACGGGGAGCAGCTCGGCGAGATCGCGAAGCTGGTCGACGCGGGCGCGATCACCGCATCGATCGATCGTGTGTTTCCCCTCGCCGAGGTCGGCGCCGCCCACACGTTGAGCGAGTCGCACCACGCGCGCGGCAAGATCGTGCTCCACGTCGCCGACTGATGTACTCCGCACGCATCACGCGACGCCCTGCTCGTCTTCGTCGTCCTCGGTCTCGTCGAAGGTGACCTCGCCGGTGCGCACGTAGCGTGCGTAGGCCTCGGGGTGCTCGCGCTCGCACACCCCGCGGAGCGCGCCCTCCGAGAGGCGCACGATCGGCTTTCCGTCGGTGCTGCTCCGTGGGCGATGGCGGATCTCGCGCGGCGCGTACACCGTGAGTTCGATCGGGAACAGATCGATCACGTGCACGTGCGTGAAATTCATCGCTTTTCCCTGCTTCATGATGCTCACGCGGGTCACCTCGAAGGTCCACCCGAGGGTCTTCACGTGGGTCACCACGTCCTCCGGATCGGGCGCGAACACGTGGAGATCCACGTCGCTCCCTTCACGCACGTGCCCGGTCGCGACCGATCCGATGAGGCGCGGCGAGAAGGGCCCGAGCTCCGCCATCGTCTCGATCGCGAGCACGCGCATCGCGAAGAGCCGGCGCGTGCGTTGGTCGCCTTCGATGTCCTCGACGAGCTCGAGGAGGGCGGCTTTGATCTCGCCGTTCGAGGGGAGGTCGCGGGGGCGATACTTCACCGTGCGTTTGCCGGCGGTGCGGCCGAGGAGGCGCTTCGCGGCGAGGCGTTTTGCGGTGAAATATTGTTTCACGTCCTCGCCGTACATGATCTGCGCGGCGAGCTGGGCGATGGCCTCGCGGAGGCCTCCGAAGCGTTCCCAGCTCATCGCGGGAGACCGAGCTCGAGGGCGTGCGGCAAGAGAGCCTCGCGAAGCTTCGCGAGCGCGCCGCCCACGACGACCCCTTCACGAGGAGCGCCGAAGATGCGCTTTTGCACCACTTGCTGCGAGATCCCGAGCCGGCGCGCGATCTCGGATTGGCTGAGCCCCTCGAAGAAGAAGAGCTCCACCGCCTCGCGTTGTTTCTCCGTGAGCACCGTCGCGACCGCGGCGCGGACCCGATCGTGAGGCTCCGGGGTGTCAGCTTCGTTCGTCGAACCTTTCGTCTTCATTCATGGGGAGGGAAACCCCTCGTGGAAAAAGGATGCACATTGCATCGTTTACGGAGAGCACGCGGGCTTCGGGGCGACGGCCCTTCACGTCCCAGGTGCGGAGCTTCTCGAGATCGGCGAGGCGCTGATCGCCGTGCAAGCGCCGGCGTGTCTTTCGGGCGTCGCGGAGGAGGTCGAGGTGGTGGCGCACGAGCCACTCGACACGATCGGAGACCAGGCCGGCGAGCAGATCGGCGCCGATCTCGTCGTGACCCGCGTCGCCGGATCGAACGCTCTTGCCTACGTCGTGGAAGAGGGCAGCGGCCCACATTTCGCGGTCATCGGTGGCGGCGCGGGCGAGGTCGAACACTTGGAGCGAATGGAAGAGCGCGTCGCCTTCGGGATGATAACGCGGCGATTGCTCGACGCCGTCGAGGGCGAGGAGAAGATCATGAAGCTCGTGGTCCATCTACCCTAGGCGCCGGCTACACCCACCTCGCTCCGAGGCGCGGGCATTTTCATTCACCGAGGACGTGCAGCACGACCTCGCGTCGGTGCGGCGCCGTTCGATGCTCGAAGAGGTAGATCGCCTGCCACGTGCCGAGGAGCAGCCCCCCGTCTGCGAACGGGACCGTGATTTGGGTCGCGGTGAGCGCCGAGCGCACGTGCGCCGGCATGTCGTCCGGGCCCTCCGCGTCGTGCTCGAACATGGAATCGCCGTCCGGAACGAGGCGCCCGAAGAATCGCTCCATGTCCCTCAACACGGCCGGATCCGCGTTTTCCTGCACGATCACGCTCGCAGAGGTATGACGAACGAACACGTTGACGATGCCGCGGTCGAGCCCGCTCGTGGCGAGAGCACTGGTCACCCGTGAGGTGACGTCGACGAGCGAGCGCCCCTTGGTCGCGATCGTGATCCGTTCCATGTGCTGCTTCATATCGCGTGCAGTTTACACGATTTGGCGCGCATGCCGCGCTGTCATGATGGACACAAATCGCGCGCCTTTCGTCGTATGCTCGCGGCTCCCCGGAAGGGGCGCACTTGGTGGGGGCGATCACGACGGAACGACGGAACGACGATGACCTCAGCTTTGACGTTCGGATACTTCGCCCAAGAAGAGACCACCCGCGCCGCCTCCGAGCGCCTCCGCGAATGGATGACCGAGAAGCTCGGCATCACGATGAACCTGCACTACGCCGGCGGCTACGAGGCCCTCGCCCGCGACGTGGAGACGGAGCGCGTCGACATCGCGTGGCTGCCGCCGGTGGCCTATTTGAAGGTCGATCCGGCGAAGGTGGACCCGCTCCTCGCGCTCCAGCGCGGCAGGCAAACGGGCTACAAGGCCGCCCTCGTCGTCCGCTCCGACTCCACCTACGAGCGCATCGAAGATCTCCGAAACGCGCGCGCGGCGTGGGTCGATGCGTGGAGCGCGAGCGGCTTCGTGGTGCCTCGTGTCGGCATGAAGAAGCTCGGGGTCGATCCGCGCGCGTTCTTCCGCGTGGAGGCGTTTTACGGCTCCCACAGCGCGGCAATTCGCGCCGTGATCGACGGCGCGGCCGACGTGACGGGCACCCACGCGCGCCCCAAGTCGAGCGGCGAAGAAGGCTTCGAGGGCTCGTGGACGTTGGTCGACGGCGTCGCGATGCGTGTACTCCGCACGTTCGGGGAGGTCCCCTCCGACCTCATCTGCGTGAAGCGCGTGCTCGCCGCCCCGATCCGGGAGAAGCTCGTCGCCGCATTCAAGGAAGCCGTCACCGCGCAAAAGGCTGAAGTTAAAGCCATTTTTGGCGCCGACGGGTTCAGCGACGCGAGCACCCTCGGGTACGACGAGCTGCGAACGTCGCTCGCGGAAGCGAACGCGGCGGGTCTCTTCGACTGAGCGTCGCGTCGCTCTGGAGGCGCGTGCCTCGCAGCGACGAGCCCCCTCGGTGACGTAGACGGGAACTTCGAGAGCGGGCACGTTTCCATGACCGTTATGCCCGGTTCGTCTTTTTCGCATTCTCCCCGCGCCGCTCGCCTCTCGATCTTCGGTCTCGGCTCTGTCGCCATCGCGTCGCTGGTTCTCGCCTGCCGCAAAGATCCCCCCGTCGACACAATCGCGGACGCTGCCCTCGATGCCTCCGCCGCGAGCGCCGCGATCGACAGCGGAAACACGGCACCTCGGAAGGACCTCGCCGCGTTCACCTCGAAAGAGGACATGGACGCGTACTTCAAGTCGCTCGTCGAAGCCGACGCGACCGCGAAGGCACGGCGCCTCGCGCTCATCGAAGCAGGGGTAGAGGCCGGCGCGTTGTGGGGCACCGAGATCGGTGACTCGTTCGGGAGCGGCGGGCTCGGCCTCAGCGGGATCGGCGAGGGCGGAGGCGGCACCGGGCAAGGCATCGGCCTCGGGAACATCGGCACGATCGGCTCCGGCAGCGGCACGGGGACTGGCCAGGGCTACGGCGCAGGATCCGGGAAATTTTCCGCGGTATCGAAGCCCGCTCGTGCCCCTGCGACCGCGGGCGCGCCGTCGATCACGAACACCCAAGTCGAGGGCGTCGACGAGGGCGACATCGTCAAGACGGTCGGGGATTTCCTCGTCGTTCTCCGGCGCGGGCGGCTCTTCACGGTGAAGATAGCGGGCGGCGCGCTCACTCCCGTTTCACACGTCGACGCGTTCGGTCCCGACCTCGATCCGAAGGGCACTTGGTACGACGAGATGCTCGTCTCGAAGACCACCGTCGTCATCATCGGATACAGCTACGCGCGCGGCGGCACCGAGCTCGGCCTCTTCGACATCGACGACAAAGGCGCCTTGAAATACCGCGCCACGTACCACCTCCGCGGGGCCGACTATTACTCCTCGCGCAACTACGCGAGCCGCCTCGTCGGCGACAAGCTCGTCTTCTATTCGCCCTCGTTCGTCTCCGCTTCCGAGGCGGACCCCACGAAGCGCTTTCCCGCGATTCGAAAGTGGAAACCCGGTGTCGACGCCTCCGCCTTCGCTTCCGTGATCGAGCCGACGCGGATCTACAAACAGCTCGTGCCGGGCCTCCACATGACGCTCCACGCGGTCACCGTATGCAACGTGTCCGAGCCTGCGCTCTCGTGCACGTCGCGCGGCGTGCTCGGGCCCGCGGGGCGCGTATTTTACGTGTCGCAAGCGGCCGTCTACGTGTGGACCACGCCGTACACCCGCTATGTGGCGCCCCCGAAGATCGACGCAGGAGCAGCGGACGGCGGAGCGGACGCGAGCAAGCCCGTCGTGCCTTCGCAGTCGTACGTGTACCGCCTTCCCCTCGACGGCAGCGAGCCCACGGTGCTCCGTGCTTCCGGCGCCCCGATCGATCAGTTCTCGTTCCACGAGGCGGATGGCCACCTCGACGTGCTCGTGCGCGAGTCCGGAAATGGCGACGCGATGTGGGCAGCAGAGGGCGCGACGAAGAACGTGGCGCTCCTCCGTGTGCCGCTCACGTCGTTCACGTCGGCCGCGGAGATCGCCCCGAGCGACGCGTACACGGCCCTCCCGTCGGTCGGCGGTTTTGCGCTCCAGAACCGCTTCGTGGGCGACTACGTCCTCTACGGCACCGGGAGCGGCTGGAGCAGAGCGCGAGACAAGGCCGAGACCAAGGTCACCGCTTATCGCTACGCGAGCCGCAACGCCGCACAGGTGCAGGTGCTCCCCCTCGACCACGTCGTCGACCGGATCGAGCCTATCGGAGACGATGCCCTCGTGGTCGGCGGGCGCGACAAGGATCTCGTGATGAGCGCGATCTCCCTCGGCGCCACCGCCGAGCCGCGCGGGCGCTACGTGCGAAAGAACGCGTCGCAAGGCGAGACCCGGAGCCACGGTTTCTTCTACCGGCGCGACTCCGACTCCCAAGGCATCTTCGGCCTCCCGCTTCGAGGCGGAGACGAGGCAGGCGCGAACCAGCTCGTCGCCGGCTCCGCGTCGATCGTGTTCGTGAAGAACGACGCGCTCGCCTTCCGCGAGGTGGGCTCGATCGCCGCGAAGACCGGAGCGGCGACGAACGACGGTTGCCGCGCGTCGTGCGTGGACTGGTATGGCAACGCGCGCCCTATTTTCCTAGGCGATCGTGTGATCGCGCTCATGGGCTACGAGCTCGTCGACGCGACGGTCGAGAACGGCGAGCTCCGTGAGAAAAAACGGGCGAGCTTCGCCCCCGGCCAGGCCAAGTAACGTCGCCGCGACGTGTGGGACGCTGAACCGACCTCGACGCGTGCAGGATACACCGACGACAGGCGTGCATAACGCACTCGTCGGTGTCGCCGTCACGGCCCTTCGAGGGTCAGTGGGCGCGCTTCTTCGCGACGGTGGCGACGGCGCGCTTCGGCCACCCCTCGGAGAGGCTGCGGAGGGCGAGGCACACGTCCGGATCTTTGCACTCGCCGAGCCCCTCGCGGAGAGTGGGCCAAGGCTCGGTGCGTGGACGCGCGCCGCGCATGTCGGGGCCGCGCCACGTGGGCGGAGCGTGGGCGAGCGAGGCCTCGCGATCGGCTATTTTTCCCGTATTCGGGCTCGCAAAAGGAACCTCGAGGGTGGGCGCGAGGCCGACGCGCTGGACCGGCGTTCCGTCCGGGAGCGCGTACAGCAACGTGGTGAGGCGGAGCACACCGGTGCGCGGCTCGTCGTCGAAGTACTCTTGCGCGCAGCCCTTCCCGAACGTGCGGAGGCCGATCGAAGGTCCGCGGCCATAGGCGGTCAGCGCGCCGGCCATCATCTCCGCCGCGCTCGCGGTCGCGCCATCGACGAGCGTAGCGACCGGTCCGCGGAACCTGTCTTCGTCGGCCGGCTCGGTGGAGCGCTCGATCTCGATCGTTCCGTCGCGACGCTTCATCGGGAAGAGCGGCAGGCCCGGCATGAAAAGACCGAGCGCCTGCATCGCGCCGTCCGTCGACCCGCCCCCGTTCCCGCGGAGATCCAAGACCACGCCCGCGAGCGCTTTTTTTCCCTTGCCGCGCTCGTCTTGGAGCACACGACCGAGGTCGTCGCCGAGGTCGTCGCGCACGTCGTGAATCGCGACCACGAGAACGTCGGAGGCGCCCCAGGAGATGCGCTCGGTGACGAGCGAGGACTCGGGCTCCTTCTTGGGCTCGCTCGGCGGGGGTGGCCCGCCGACCATGACGGTGAGGAGCTTCTTGTTGCGGAGCACGACGGCGGGGAGCTTCTCTTTGCCGTCCGACGCGACGAAACCGAGCTGCTCGATTTGCTCGAGCGGCAGGCCCGCCGTCGCGAGCGGACCGACGGAGAGCACCACGTCACCCGTCTCCAGCGGGGCGACCGGACCTTCGAGGATCGCGACGCCGACAGCGGTGACCTCTCCGCGGGTCCACAGCGGCTCGGGGGCGTTCGACGCGAGGTCCACGTCGTACACGCTGGACTCTTCGTCGTACGGAGCCCACGCGCCGTGCGGATCGACGATCGGCACGTAGGCGCGCACCGCGGCGGAGAGCACCATCTCGCCCCAACCGTGCGCGTTTACAGGGGGAAAGAATCGTTCGCGTGCATAGTCTCCGTATTTTTTTCCGTCGGGCCCGAGCGCTCGTTCGAACGCGCCGACCTTCTCGCCGATCTCGCGCGCGGCGACGAGGGCATCACCGGAAGAAGGGAGCGGAGACTGCGCCGCCATCGCGTCGGCCCGATCGCCCGCCGCGCGCGCGGTGTCGAAGGCGGCTCGGAGATCGTTCGCCCACTTCGCGAGCACGGCCCCCGAAGCGTCGGCGCGAGCGCAATCGCCCTTGGTGGACTCGAGCTCGGGCAGCAGCGCCTCGACCTCTTTCTTGAACGGGTCGCGGGGAGCATCGGGCGCGACGCTCCAGAGCGCGTGCGGATCGAGCCAGTACGAGGTGGAGTCTGCGAACGCGCGCGCGTCGACGCGCGTAGGCGGCGCGGCCATCGTGCTCTTCACCTGCGCGACGATGCGCCGCGCGTCTTCGCACGACAGCGCCGAAGCCTTGCCGGACGGCATGTGAAACGCGTAGCCGGAGCCGATGGCGTCCTCGTCTTCTTCGTCTTTCGGAGGGGCGGGAGCGACCTTCTCTTTGTGCTCTTGCGCGCGAACGGGCGCAGAAGGAAGCGAGAGGTACGCGTGGCGCGCGTAGAGGCCCGAGCACACGCCGCCGCCGAACAGCGCGACCGTGAGCACAGCCGTGACGACCTTTCTCGACTTCACCAGGCGAAGGGTACCAGGCCGGTCACGGGAGGTCTTCTTCTTGGCTACGACGGCGCCGCGTGATCACGGCGCGCCTGCATTTCGTGGGTGCGCACGCGCGGCTCCTCAGAGCGAGATCGATTTCCCCACCTTCATCGGGCCGCCGGAGAACGCAGGTACGTGCGCGCCGCGGAACTTCCCCGCGATGCACCCGCCCACCGGCGTACCGACGAACGAGCCCTGGTCGACAATGGCACTCTGCACCGATCCGCTGGGGTCGAAGGTGACCACCACGTGTCCCGCTCCCGACGGACCATCAGGCTTCTTGCAGCTCGCGAACGCGATCGACGCGAGGGAGGCGGAGGCGGCTCCGCGGTTGAACGGAGCAAGCGCGCCGCTCGCAGGCGGCGCGACGGTGGGGGGCGGCGGCGTGGTCGGCGGAGTGACGATTTGGGTCGGCTCCGTTTTGGTGCTCGCGACACCTTTCGGGCCCACGGAAGGCTTGTTTTTCCCTGGTTCGGGCGTAGGTGTCGACTTCGCGGGCTCGCTCTCGTGGGCCGGGCCGACGACGACAGGAGGGAGCAGAGGCGCGGCGGCGGTGCTCGGCGGCGGTTGGGCGCTCGAGGGGTCACGCTCGAGCACCGCGGTGCGGGCCGGCTCCGCACCACGAGGCGGATCGGCGATAGGTCGCGTCGCTACGATCGCGAGGACCACCGCGCCGAGGAAAAAGAGGCCTCCCGCCGCGAGGGCGATCCACACCCCGCGCTTGCCCTCGCGACCTTCGACCCGACCTTCGAGCCCCGAGCTCGGCGCGTCGAGCGTAGGCGCCGAGAGCAGAGGAGACATCGCGAGCCCGCTCCCGCCGAGGTTCACGAGATCGTCGACGGTGGGCATCGGGATGGCGCTCTTCGTGCCGTGAGCGGCCGACAGCGCGCGAATGTCGATGAGGCCCGATCCGTCCCCCTCGGCTTGCCCGCGCGCGTGGAGACCCGTGCGCTCGATTTCTTCCGTCTCTTTCGAGAGCGCTCCGAGGGAAAAAAGCACGCTCGTATCGTTTCGCTGGCCCTTCAGCTTCGCGTCGTTCGGTCCTGCGGGAAGGTTCGAGACCTCGCCGAGGGCGGGCGGGGAGAACATGTCGCGTTCTTTCCTGCGCGCGCGGCGAGAGCTCGCGTCGGAGTCTTCCGACATCGACGCGTTGATCGTGGGCTCTTCCCGGGGCGCGATCGAAGCGCCGCCTGTGCCCTCGATGAGCGCGAGGCCGCCGCCGCACTTGCGACAACGCGCGCGTTCGAGGGCAGCCGGGACCTTCTCGTCCGAGACGGAGTACTTCGCGAGGCACCCAGGACACACCAGCTTCATCGCTCGCTCCTTCGGTCGCTCCACTGACCCGTTCACACGGGAAGCCGCACCCACGCGCGCGCGCATGGCGAACCGAGCTCCCGATGGGGTGAAACGCGGGAGGGCGTGGGTCCTTGGGGCCTTCGCGAAAGAAATGTCGGGCGTGGGATCAGCCCGCGCGAGCGGCGACCTTGGCCATCTTTTCACCGATGCGGCCGAGGGTCGTGACCCCGCGATCGAGGTCCGCCGCGATCGCTCCGGAGAGCGCGATACGGACGTGATCCCCGTATTTTCCAGGCGGATACCACGCCGCGCCTTCCGTCACGCGGACGCCTCTCTCGAACGCGGCGTCGGCGAGGGCGCGCTCGGAGACGCCATGAGGGAGCGACACCCACACCGAGAAACCTCCCTCCGGAACACGAAGCACACGCGCGCTCGGGAAATGGTCGGCGAGGGCCTTCAGCACCACGTCGCGCCTCGTACGAAGCGTGGCCCGCACGGACTTCTTGTGCGCCTCCCACGCAGGCGAGGTGACCACCTCGAGCGCGAGCCCCTGCAGCATCCCGGAGAGGAACATGTCCTCCGCCGCGCGGAGCGCACGAAGGCGCGCGAGCACGGGGCCGTGGGCCACGATCGCGGCGATGCGGAGCCCAGGCACCGTCGTCTTCGTGAGCGACCGAAGATAAACGACGCGCCCAGGACCTTCGCGAAAGAGCGGCGAGGGCGGCACGCTCGCGTAGGCGAGGTCGCGCGCGTAGTCGTCCTCGATCACGAACGCCGCTGTTTTCTCAGCGATCGCGAGCACCTCACGACGCCTCGCGGCCGAGAGAACGACTCCGGAGGGGTTCGAGAACGCAGGTTGGAGGTAGATCACGCGCGCGCCCGAGCTACGGATCGCGGCCTCGAGGCCCGCGGTGACGATGCCCTCGTCGTCGACCGGGATCGGCACGACGCGCAGCCCGAGCGTGCGTGTCAGCGTGAGCGCACCGAAGTACGTCGGAGCTTCGACCACGACCGCGCCGCCGTACGGGCTGAGCGCGCGGAGGGTGGTCGCGAGGGCGGCTTGCCCGCCGGGCACCACGAGCACCTGCTCTTCCGTCGCGCCTCCTCCCACGTCGCGCGCGAACCAGTGGCGCAAATCCGCGAGCCCTTCGACCGGCAAGCGCCCCCACAAACGCGCGTTCCCCGCGACCCGCCGCGCCGCGCGCGCGACGAGCTCCACGGGCTGCATCGTCGCGTCGAGGTAGCCGCTCGAGAGCTCGAGCTGACCGGGACGCGCCATCTCGAAGGCGCGCGTACCGGGCGACTCGTCCCACGCGCCGAGCACCCCGAGCTGCCAGGAGTCGTCGCGCGGGGGAGCGATCGCGCGCGACTCCGCGACGAACGTGCCCACCCCCGGCCGCGGCTCGAGCACCCCCTGCCGCGACAGCTCCGTGATCGCGCGCTGCACCGTGACCGGGCTCGCCCCCATGGTCGCGCACACGTCGCGCACCGAGGGGATGCGACCACCGGGGCCTATCGCCGCCGCCTCGTCGCGCAGGTACGCCACGATCCGCTCCGGGGACGTGCCCCCTTCCGCTGCGCGCGCCGATGCGTTACTCTTTTTCATGAAGGAACACGATAACGTTACTGTCGCTCGGACGGTAACCCTTTCTTCCCCTCGCCTCGGGCTCATCCTCACCGCGCTCGGCATCTTGGCATTCAGCCTCAGCTTCACCGCCACCCGCGCAGCGGTGCACGAGCTCGGGCCGATCACGGTCGGCGCTGGGCGTGGCGCGGTCGCAGCGATCCTCGCGGCGGCGTACTTGCGGCTCACGAAGGCGCGGCTGCCGACCCGCTCGGAGTGGCGTAGCCTGCTCGTCGTCGCGATCGGAGTCGTCGTCGGGTCCCCGATCCTCTCCGCCGTCGCGCTCCTCTCGTTACCTGCCTCCCACGGTAGCGTTATCATCGGCCTCGCGCCGACGATGACCGCCGTCGTCGCTACCTTGCGAGACAAGGGGCGCCCCTCCGTCGTGTTCTGGCTCGCGTCGATCGCAGGGACGGCCGCCGTCGTCGCGTTCGGTCTGCGCACGGGGCACGGACGGCTCGGCAGCTCGGACCTCGTCATGCTCGTCTCGGTCGTGCTCGTCGCGGTGGGTTACGCCGAGGGCGGGAGGCTCTCGGTCACGATGGGTGGCGCGCGGGTGGTCTCTTGGGCCCTCGTGCTCTCGTTCCCCCTCACCGCGTCGATCACGACGTGGGAGCTCACGACGCACCCTCTCCACGCGGTGCCCTCCGCGGCCGCCCTCGGAGGATTCGCGTACGTCTCGGCGGTGAGCATGTTTCTAGGCTTTTTTGCCTACTATCAGGGTCTCGCGATGGTGGGCGTGGCGAAGGCGAGCCAGCTCCAGCTCCTTCAAGTTCCGCTCGGCGCGCTTTGGTCGGCGCTGTTGCTCGGTGAGCGAATCTCGCTCTCGATCGTGGCGACCTCGGTCGTGGTGGTCGCGTGCGCGGCGATCGCGCAACGCTCGAGAGCGAGCGTCGGAGCGAAGGTCACGAGCCCACTCGAAGACGACACGATCGCGTTGCCGCCCGCCGTCGCGAGGATGGAGTGAGCTCACGAGATCGTGGGCCGCGCGAGGGAGCACGCGTTAGGATCCGCCCATGTACCGCCAAGAGTCGCTGCGATGTCCCTCGTGCGAAGGTGGTCTCACGAAGGTCACGTCCCCCGTCGAGGTCCACGGCTGCCACGCCTGCGGTGGGCTGTGGCTCGGCCCCGACGCGACGGTGCACGTGATGCGAGGGCTCGAGGACGAGGTCGACGTGGAGCTCGCGCGAGAAGGGCGGATCCTAGCGACCGGCGCCAAGAAGGCGAGCTCGATCCCGGAAGATCAGCGCGTGTGTCCCGTGTGTATGCAGGGGCTCTCCCGCGTGAACGTCGCGTCGATCCGGATCGACACGTGTTTTTCCCATGGATCGTGGTTCGACAAGGCCGAGCTCACCGACGTCGTGGACGTGTGCGCGAGCCTCGCGGCGAGCTGGAGGCGCGAGCCTCGCGACGCGAACAACCTCGTCGACACCGCGATGCCGGAGGTGTTCCGCCCGCTGTGGCTCGCGATCGCGCGCTTGCGCGCGGGGAAGTAGCGGCGAGCGATCTCGCGTTCGGCGGGCGCGCACGTCGACGCTGGATTCCGACTCCGCTTCGGTGTTCTCTAGCCCGACGATGGCGAAGAAGGCTCCCCACGATGACGTCGTTCGCGGCCTCCGCGCGTTTGGTCTCGCCTACCCGGGCACCCACACGAAGAGCCCTTGGCCGGGCCACCTCGACCTCGCGGTCAACGACAAGACGTTCGCCTACCTCGGCCTCGAGGGTGAGCCCCTGCATGTATCTTGCAAGCTTCCATTGTCGTCGCCGATCGCGTCGATGCTCCCCTTCGCGAAGCCGAGCGCGTACGGCCTCGGGAAGAGCGGCTGGGTCACCGCGACGTTCACGTTCGAGGACGAATTACCGGTCCCCATGCTCGAAGCGTGGATCGACGAGAGCTACCGCGCGCAGGCTCCCAAGAAGCTCGTGAAGGCGCTCGACGAGGCGATCGCGGCTGGTAAAATCGCCGGTCCACGCGGAGAAGCACCCGGCGCGACCCTGACCGCACCGCGCGCGAAGAGCACGTCCAACGCCCGTGTGCAGAGCGCATCGATCACGAAGAAGCCACCCGCGACGCCATCACCCAAGAAGAGCCAGGCGAGCACGAAGGCCCCGCGCGACGTGCTCGAGGCGCCGAAGAAGCGCGCTCGATCGGCCACGAAAAGCAGCCCCGCGACGCGAGCCTCCTCGCCGCGGCCAGCCACGAAGAAGACCACCAAGCGGGCACCATGAAGGGCTATCGGCCTTACCTCGCCGGTGCGCTCGCGCTCGCGGTGCTCTTCGCGCTCTACCTCGCGCTCGGTCCGAACAAGGGCACGAGCGGATGGCCCGGGCCGAACGAGTCACAACCGAACGAGAGCCTCGGCGCTCCGCCCGAAGGCACCCCCGCGGCCACGAACGTCGTCCTCGCCGATGGAGCGCGGGCACCTTCGCGCGCCGTGCTCACCCCCGCCCAGCGCGCCGAGCTCGCGAAGAAGATCCATGGCGCGCTATGGGCGGAGTCCGGCAAAAAACCCACTCAAGACGAGATCGGGAAGGCCCCGCCGAACGCGCCGTCGCTCTCCCCCGCGTACATCCAGCAGCGGATCCGTGAGGATCTGAAGCCGATGGCCGAGAAGTGTTACGAGGATCTGCTCTCCAAGCACCCCGACGCCGGCGGGACCGCGAACATGGAGTTTACGATCGTGGCGGACGAGAAGCTCGGCGGCGTCGTGGAGGACACCAAGCTCGGCGATGGCTCGTCCCTTGTCGATCCGGCGTTCTCGACGTGCCTCCTCGAGTCGCTCTCGACGGTGTCGTTCCCGGCGCCCGCGAAGGGCGGAAAGACGACCGTGCACTACCCGCTCACGTTCTCTCCCGGCGACGTCGACGACGAAGGCGGCGCGCCCCCCGCCGCGAGCGCCGCACCCAAGAAATGAGCGCCCGCGGGCGTCCATCCCGTGACATGCGCCGGCGCCGAGGTCGTGACCACCGTGCCCCGGCCTCGTGTCGTCTATGCTGCCGCCCGTGAAAGCGCACACCGAGTACTTCACGTATCGCCTGAAGAAGCGCGAGCTCCTCCACATGACGCCCACCCTCGAGGAGGAGCTCGCGCGGAGCGGGATCGAGGAGGGCTTCATGCTCGTCTCGGCGATGCACGTCACCGCCGGTGTCTTCGTGAACGCCGACGAGTCCGGCCTCCACTCCGACATCTGGAAGTGGCTCGAGGGCCTCGCGCCCTCGGGTGTAGATTACAAGCATCACCGCACCGGGGAAGACAACGGGGACGCGCACCTGAAGTCGCTCCTCATCCATCACGAGGTGATCGTGCCGATCACCAAGCGCCGCCTCGATCTCGGGACGTGGCAGCGCGTGTTCTACGCAGAGTTCGACGGAGAGCGATCCAAGCGCGTGCTGGTGAAAGTGATGGGCACGTGAGAGCGCGGCTCATCTCGTCGATCGGCGCTGGCAAAATGGCCGCATTTGCCGGCATTTTCCTCTTTTTTTCAGCCACCGCGTGCGGGCCGACGCTGCCTCCTCCGACCACGGCGTTGCTCCCGAAAGAGAGCACGAACGACGCGGCGGTGGTGGCCTCCGCGGAGGACGAGCTCTTCCACGGGCTCGCGGCGACCGATCCGCGCCTCGCCTCGCGCCTCGAAGACTCCCCCGCCGTCGCCGACGTGGAGGCCATGCTCGGGAGGCTCGCTTCGGTCGGGAGCAAGGGCGAAGGTCAGCAGGCGATCATCCTCGGGAGCTCGCTCGATCCGTTCGCGGTCGAGGCGCGAAAAGCGGAGACCACGTTCTTGCTCGCGCGCTTCGAGACGAAGACACGCTCGGTGAGTACGACGGCGACGCCCGCGGCGGTGACCGAGCGCGTGCTCGCCTCGCGCATGATGCTCGCGGAGATCGCGCGCGCCACTATTGAGGACGACCTGACGACCTACGGCGCCGAACTGCTCCTCGCCGCGACGTTCGTCGTTCGAGACGCGAACGACGAGACACGACGCGCCACGAGCGACGCGTGGCTCGCGGAGCGCCTCGGCGACGTGAACGACGCGTTCGCCACGAAGAAGACCAGCGTCGCGCACCGACGCGAGCTCGCCGACACCCTCGATCCCCTCGAGCGCGCGCTCGTCGACGGAGGGGGCGCGGCTCGTTTCCCTCGTTCTTTCGCGGTATTGGCCAAGCTCCGAGAGACCACCGGGGAGGCGCGGATGCTGAACGAGTCGCCGCTCCCAGCGCCTGCTCCGGTGCCGCTCGCGCCACAGCTCGCCGTGCTCGGGGAAGACATGAAGGTCGACGCGCTGACCCGCGATCTCGTCGCAGCCGAGGTGGCCCTCGCCGTCGTCGCGAAAGAGTCGCTCGCGGCGCTCTCCGATCACGACGGCGACAAGGCGCGGCTCGCGGCCGGCAAGCGACTCGCGTTGCGTGCACCATGCAAGAACGTGGTGCAAGGCTCCCCCGTGCGCAGCTTGCCCTCGTCGCCGGAGCGCGAAGCGGGCTGCCTCGCGGTTCGCACCCTCGCCGACGCGAAGACGGACCTCGATCGCGCCGCGGCGTGGACGCTGATTCATGATCGTGTCGCGGTCGCGGTGTGGTCCATTTCGTTCCACGGCGGCGCGGCTACCCTCGACAGCGCGCGTGGCAAGGCTTCCCTCATGTCGCTCGCGGAGGACCCCACGAAGAGCGCGCTCCTCCGCCGCGCCGCGCTTCGTCCCGCCGTCGCGATAGGTCCTGGCCTCTTCGCGTCGCTGCTCGTTCACGACGGCAAAGCCGACCCTGCGCGCGCCGCGAAGATCCTCGCGTTCGGCGAGGGCGACATGGCCTCGCGTCGCGCGTTCGTCGATCGCGCCCCGTGAAGTCGTCACGATGTGCCGTAAATCGTAGCGTTTCGAGGGTCGACTACACCGCTGGGTGAGTCGCGCGAAGCAATGGTGCGCGCCTCGGCAACGCGAGACGGCGGGTCAGCCGCCGTCTTTGGAGCGCGCGTCGATCTCGGAGACGGCCTTGTCGAACGCCTCGCCACGCACGCACCCGGGGTACGCGTCGCGCTTGTGAGCCGGCTTCCTCGGCACCGACTGCAGCACGGCGAGGGCGCGTTTGTCACCGACCTCGGTCGCGCGATCGAGCGTCTTTCGCAGCTCGCAGGTGCCGATCGAACCGCGCATGTCGATCGCGACGAGGAGCGCCGGATCGGCCTTCGCGCGCACGTCGGACTGGCGGAGCACCGTGATCGCCCGCTTCGAGGCCTTCGCGTACGACTTGGAGTAGTCGCCGTAGGCGATGTCGTAGAGCACGTCGGGACCGTAGGAGCCGAGGCCGGTCGCGAGGAGTGCGAACGCCTCGTTCTCCGCCGCGTTTTCACCGAGGGCGAGGTTTCGCACGACCACGAGCACGTCGATCGACTTGCGCTCCTGCGGCCGCTTCGCGAGCAGCTTTCGGGCGTGGAAAATGGCCTTCTTCGGGTCGCTCTCTTTGAACGCGGTCATCAACGCGCGGTGCACTTGCGACGGGCACGAGGGCTTCTCGGCGTAGGGCTCCAAGGTCGCGATCGCCTTCGCGCTGTCTCCCGACTCGAGCGCAGCGAGACCCTCCGCGATCTTCGGATCCGTGATCGGGACCTCGGGCCCGGCGGGATCGAGCTCGATCACCGCGTCGCTCGACGCCGAGGGCGAGGCCCCCGCGGTGGTCGACGGGAGCGCCGAGGCCGACGGATCGAGAGGGATCACGCCGTTCGTAGGTTCGCTCGGCTTCCTCCCCACGAGGATCGCGAGCATGATGATCGTGACGAACAGCGCAGCGCCTCCGCCCACGATCGTGAGGGTTCGCCGGTTCGCCGTGAGCGGACCGAGCGCGAACACCGGGGCGGCCTCGGGCGGCGGCGTGGGCACGAAGCGAGAGAGCGACGGCGCGGTGCCACGGAAGCTCGTGGGCAGCTTGCCCTCGAGCCGACCCGAGGCCACGAGGAGGAGCTGAAGGCCGTCGAGCTCTTCGAGCAACGCCTTCGCGTCCGGGGTGCGATCGGACGCCTCCTTCGCGAGCAGACGGAGGATGACCGCCTCCACCTCCGCCGGCACGTCCGAGCCGCCTTTTTCCGCCATTTTGGGCACGGGCGACGTGACGTGCATGCCGAGGAGGCGAATCTTGCTCTCGTCGTCGAAGGGGCGCACTCCGCAGAGCATCTCGAACGCCATGATGCCGAGAGCGTAGAGGTCGGCGCGCGCGTCGATCGGCTGACCGAGGGCTTGCTCGGGAGCCATGTACTCGGGTGTGCCGTAGACCATTCCGGCCTGGGTGAGCACCGGCGCGCTCGGGTCGTTGCGGCTCGACTTGGCGAGCGCACCGACAGGCACCTTCGCGATCCCGAAGTCGAGCACCTTCACGAAATCGGGCTCGCCTTCGCGATCGATCAGCATGATGTTCTCGGGCTTCAGGTCGCGGTGCACGATGCCGAGGCCGTGCGCACGCACGAGAGCGAGCACGATTTGGCGCGTGATCGTGATGACGCGCCCGAGCGGGAGTCGCCCCTTCGCGAGGATGTCGCGCAGGCTGAGCCCCTCGATGAGCTCCATCGCGAGGAAAAACGAGCCATCGTCGAGCTTGCCGAAATCGGTCGCGGCGGCGACGTTCGGGTGGTCGATGTGGGCTGCGGCCATGGCCTCGCGCTCGAACCGCGCGACCACCTCCGGCATGTGGCTCATCTCGGGGTGGAGCACCTTGATCGCCATGCGTTTGCGCATGAGCGTGTGCTCGGCGAGGTAGACCGCGCCCATCCCGCCTTCGCCCAACACGGAGACCACGCGGTAACGGTCCGAGAGCACCGTACCGAGCAGCGCATCGGGCCCCACCTTCTTCAGCGTGGCCGAGCCCGCTACCGAAGTCTCACCCGTGCTCGCAGGGAGGACCTCGGCGCTGTCCCACGGCTCGGGCACGGGAGAATCGATAGGATCCGGAGGCGCCATGAGACTCCTTTCACCTACCACACGAGCGGAAAAAGGAGGACCCCGGCGAACATCCCCGCGCTCACAGATCCACCAAAAGACCGAGCGAAAACGCGAGCATTACCCCGTCGTTCCCGCCGCCGCCGGCGTAGGCCGAGCCATGGTGACCGACGCCGAAGATCGATTGCACCTCACCGAAGATCGTGAGCGGCTTTCGAACTTTGTATCCTGCACCTATTCCGACGGGCACCTCGACGTACCCACCGGCGGGGGAGGATGGCCCGCTCACGAAGGTGCGCGCGTACCCGGCGCCGAACCCGAGCCAAAGCGAGAACGAATCGGTCCGTGGGAACGGCGACACGATCTTCGCGTGCACACCGAGGGAGCCCATCGTGCGGCCCTCCCCGGCCTGCGGCGCGAACGCGAAGGCGCCATATCCGCCGAGGCGAATGAAGGGGAAAAACGCGAAGTGGGCCCGCAGATCGAGCCGCGGGCCTACTCCGGCGTCCGGGACCCCGGGACCGCGCGACGCGAGGAGCCGCTTCTCGATTCCCGCCTGGAGCGACACGTCGGAGTGGAGCTGGGCCCGCCCTGTCGATGGCACGAGCGCCACGAGCGCGAACGCCACGAAGACCACGAGGGCATGGGCGAAGCGCCGTCCGACCGAGAGCATCGTAGGAAACACTACACTACCCACGGCCCTCGCGAAGCGCGCGAGCGGATGGTAAGTGGCGATCATGTTTGCTTTTCGGAAGCGCCTTTTTGCCGTCGCGACGGGCCTCGCGCTCGCGCTCGGCGCGTGCGACTTCAAGCTCGATCCGCCCGCACCGTCGGGCTCGACCGACGCCGCGACGGACTCGGGCGTGTACGACTGCACGAAGTTCGCGAGGTACCGGAAGCTCTGTCCGAACGACGTCGATCCGATCGAGAGCCCCAAGCGCCTCTGCGAAAACCGGGTGAACCACCCGAAGTGCGGCGATCTCGGGGCCGAAATCATGGAGTGCCTCTGGGGCCTTCAGTCGCGAAAAGACATGTGCGGCGCCGACGGCGTGACCATCTCCGGCAAGGTCACCGCCGCCTGCGGCCAAGAAGACTCCGCCGACGACACGTGCCGCGCGCAGAACCCCTGACCGTTCGCGATCGTTTCACGCTGGAAAAATAGGCACACCGAGCGAGCTTGCGCGTCACGACCGCGACGCGCCACCCGAGGCGAGAGGATGGACGGGAGACCGAGCGAGCGACCGAGCTCCCGTGTCGTCGCGCTGACGGCGCTCGCCCTCGCGTGTTTCGCGGGCAACTCTCTCCTCTGTCGCGCCGCTCTTGTCGCGGGTCACATCGACGCGACGAGCTTCACCGTGATTCGGCTCGTGAGCGGCGCGCTCGTTCTCTCGGTGCTCGCTCGCGGCCGCGCGGTGGACACATCGGCGACCGAGCGCGCACGTTGGGGTTCCGCGCTCGCGCTGTTCGCCTACGCGGCTCCATTTTCGTTCGCGTATCTCCGCCTCGGAGCCGCGATCGGCGCGCTCGTGCTCTTCGGTTGTGTTCAGGCCACGATGATCGGCGTCGGGATCGCGCGCGGTGAACGCCCGAGCGCCCTCGCGTGGGTTGGCATCGCGCTCGCGCTCGGCGGGCTCGCGCTGCTCACTGTGCCTGGAAAAACCGCACCGAACCCGCTCGGAGCCGTGATGATGGCGATCGCGGGCGCGGCGTGGGGCGTGTACTCGCTGCGTGGGCGCACGTCGAAGGACGACCCCGTCGTCGCCACGTCGGCGAGCTTCTCGCGCGCGAGCCTACTCGCGTTGGTGCTGGCAGGTGTCGTCCTCCGGTGGTCGTGGTCGAGCGGCTCGTTCATGCCGCCATCGCTCCGTGGGGTGCTCCTCGCGGTGGTATCCGGAGCGTTCGCATCGGGTGTAGGATACAGCCTTTGGTACGCCGCGCTCCGGCACCTCACCGCGACCCGAGCCGCGGTGTTGCAGCTCCTCGTCCCGATCGTCGCCGCGGTCCTCGCGGTGCTCTTCCTCGGCGAAACGGCCTCCGCGCGTCTTGTCGGCGCGGGCCTCGCGATCGTCGGAGGAGTAGCGACCGCCACGCTCGCGCGCCGCGCCGCGCCGCCGGCGCGATCGTGAGCCCGCCGCGACCCGCTCAGCCGAAGCGTGAATCGAGCTTCCGGAGCTGGCTCGTGAAGCCCTCTTTTTGCATCTCGGTGGTGGTGTCGTCGTGCATGCGATCGAGCGTGACGACCATGCGAACGCGGTCGCCGACGGGCAGCAGCTCGACGACGATGTCGGCCTCGTAGCTGGCGACGCCGGGTAGGAAGTCGATGACGTTCCGGAGGACAAGGCGCGACCGGGGCGTGAGCTCCGCGAAGCGCGAGCGGGTCGCGTGCGACACGGGCGCCCCCATACGCTTCATCTCCGCGATCATCTCGGGGGAGTCCGCGACCATGTCGTAACGGAGGAGGCCGTCGACGCGAGGGTCAATCTCGTGGACGTCGGCGCGGAATCCCACCGGGCCCCACCACGACTCGAAGCCGTCCTTCGTCGTCCAGAGCGCCCACACGTCTTCGACGGAAGCTCGGTACGTTCGTTCGATGACGACCTTGGCGCCCTTGGCTGATTCGCTCATTTCTCGCTTTTCCTCTCTGCGGCCGCACGCGCGGCGCGCTGTTTTTTCTCGAGCGCGGCACCGAACCGGTCCAGGCGCGCCTCCCACAGACTTCGGTACCCGGCGACCCAAGCGTCGAGCTCGCGGAAGGGCTCCGGCCTCAAGGCATAGAGCCGCCGCGGCCCGTCCGGCCGCATCGACACGAACCCCGCCTCCGTGAGGATGCGAAGGTGCCGAGAGACCCCAGACTGGTGAATCCCGGCCTTCTCCACGACATCCCCCACCTGCTTCTCGCCGGCGAGGAGCACCTCCACGATGCGACGCCGCGTCGGGTCGGCGAGCGTCTGAAACACGTCGGCATGCATGGACATGCATATGCACTACCATGCATACGACGTCAAGCGCGCGGTCGTGTCCCCACGGCGTGGGGAGCGTTCCTCGCGTAGCAGCCCGCGGCTCGCTCACGGAGAACCGGAGCGAGACCGGCGAGCCCCTGCGACACGTTGCGGAGGAGGAGAGATTCGAACTCCCGGTACCTTGCGATACGGCGGTTTTCAAAACCGCTGCCTTAGACCACTCGGCCACTCCTCCGGACTCGGACCCCGATGTTCTAGCATGCCCCCATCGGGCTGCCGACCATTCCTTCGACGCGAAAGGGGCCCATTTTGCGCCGCGCCGGTGAGCGTCAGAGCGGGCGGAGCTGCTCCTCGAGCGACCGCGTCTTGTCGGTCACCGTGTCTCCCGTATGCAGCGTGGTCTTCCGCTCCACGAGGAGAAGGTGGCACTCGTGCTCGGCGATCGGGTTATGGCGTACCCCCTTCGGCACGACGAACATCTCCCCTTCGCCGAGCTCGACGACGCTCGCCTCCATCTCGATCCGCAGGCGCCCTTTCAGCACGAAGAAGAGCTCGTCCTCGTTCTCGTGAGAGTGCCACGAGAGCGAGCCCTGCACCTTGGCGACCTTCACGTACGCGTCGTCGACCTCGGCCACGACGCGAGGGGACCAAAGCTCCGAGAGCGACGCCGCGACCTGCGCGGGAGAGGTGACGTTCGACATCCCACGACGATAACCGACGAAGCGCGTCGTTGGCGCTAGGCGTTCGAGCGGCCGGAGAACGCGGCGAAACGGAGACCGCGGCGCGGTCGCGGGCGTGAATCTGCGCCAATCGGCGGCCGGCTCGAACTATGGTGCATCGAGGTCGCGGAGGTCGCGGCTCGTGGAGCTCGTTCGTATGTCACTGCCCTGGGAAACGCTCGCGTCGGTCGATACACCGGACGGAAAGCTCGACCTCCGTCGTCGTGGCCAAAAAGACTTCCTCATCACGATCGCGGGCCGGGTGCTCATGACGAGCTCGGCGCACAGGTCCGAGGACGCCCTCGCGAAGCTGGCGTGCGAAGGGCTCCGCGCGAAGCCGAACGTGCGCATGCTCGTGAGCGGGCTCGGCATGGGATACACCCTCCGCGCCGCCCTCGACGAGCTCGCGCCCGATGCCCACGTGCTCGTCGCGGAGCTCAACCCCGCCGTCATCGAGTGGTGCAAAGGCCCGCTCGCGAGCCTCACCGCCGACGCGGCGAACGACCCCCGGGTGACCATTCACGTCGTCGACGTGGCCAAGCGCATCGCGAACGTCGCCAAGAACCCGGAGCGCGCGCGCTTCGACGCGATCGTGCTCGACATGTACGAGGGCCCGCAGACCAACATTCGGCCCAACAATCCGCTCTACGGCCCCGCCGCCCTCGTTCGCACCAAGCGCGCGCTCGCGGTAGGCGGCATCTTCGCGACGTGGTGCGAAGGCCCGTCCGCCGGGTTCGAGCGCGAGCTCCGCGCCGCCGGCTTCTCGTTCCGGATCGAGCGCGCCGGTCACGGAGCGCGCATCCATCACGTGTATATTGCACATGCACTCCCGGACCCTGTCGCATTCGCGGAGGAAGGCACGGAAGGCTCGCGCGGGAGAGGGGCTCGCCCCGCCCGCGTTGCTCCTGCGCCGGCACGGAAGGCTGCCGCTCCACGCCCGTTCCGCCGTGGTCAGCGCCCTCCGAAGAAGCGCTGACGCGCAGAGACACGTTGCGCCCGCGGGGACGGGTCACGTCGCGCGGGCGAGGGCCTCCAGGCCCGCGCGAACCTTCGCCCCCGCTTCGTGCAGGTCGCTGTCGGCGAGCACGCCGAAGATCTCTTCGCCGACCTCGAGCGCGCGCGCCGCACGGGATGGGATGTCGCCGTCTTTGCCCCCCGCGAGCATCAACGTCTCTACAGCTCCCGCCACGTCGCCTTCCTCGAGCTGTGCCCAGGTAGCGTCGTAATAGGCAAATCGATTTCCGGTGTGCTTCGCGCGCTCCAAGATCGTCGCGATACGCTCTCGGTGCCTGTCCAAGAGACCGAGCGCCCACTCCTTTTCGACCAAGAACGCCGTGCGGGTGGCGTGCCACAGCGACGGCAGCGCAAGGGCCCGATCGGCGAGTCGAAGCGCGTCCTCGTCGCGATGCTGCGCGCGAAGAATGCGGGCTCGCGCGAGGATCCCCAGCGCTTCGCCGTCGTCCCCCGGCGCCGCGACGAGACGCTCCACGAGCGCCTCCGCCTCGTCGAAACGACCTTGCACCGTGTGCAACGTGACGAGGGCAGAGATCACGTTACGGGCGCTGATCGGATAGAGCGTCTCCCACGGGAGGAGCTCGTGATTCGGGTCCGCGAGGCGCTCGATCGGCGCGCGCGAGAGCTCGATTGCGGCAGCCACGGAGGCGGACGGATCGGCAACTCCGACGAGGGCGGGCAAGGCCTCGACTGCCCACTCCACGAGCGCCTTGTCGAGCCACTGTTCGTACCAATCGAAGAACGAAGATCCCTCGAAGACGAACCCCCCGTGCTCCTCGCGCATGTCGGCCCAAACCTGACCACGCTTCTCGCCGACGAGGACGAGCATGCTCTTGTAGCCGCAACCTTGGTCGGCGAGGAGGAGCGCGCCGCCCCGCCGCGACAGGTTCTTCATGACGCTGTCGTCGTCCGCCGCGGCGTCGCCCACGAAGGGGTCCGCGAGCGCCCATCTCGCCAGATCGTCGCTCTCCGGAAATGGGCGAAGGCCGTAATACGGCCCCGCGCCCGAGCTCGCGATTCGGCCCAGGTAAGCGCGATAGTCGGGAGGAAAGCTCACCCCCGCGCGGCGCTCGTTCTCGACGATCGCCGCCTCGTCGAGGGTGGGCTCGAGGGCATATTCGTGGCCAGACGCGCCGAACACGTGTCGCCCCTCGTCGATCGCGCGAAGGAGGTCGAGTCGCTTGCGAATCCGGTCGATGGCATCGTCGTTCATGTGCGCGCTCTCTCTCCCGTGCCTCGGCGCGGCGATGCGGCGATCGCCGTCGCGCGTCTGCCGTGCCGAGCCCACACGCAGAAACTACCACTCGACGCGCGCTCGTCTCGTCGCCCGACTGGACGGCAACGGGCCTCTTTCGCGGCGTGAGCTACGCTTGAAGAGCCTATGGCCTTTGCCGCGCGATCCGCATGTTTTTCCCGGATTTTCGCGACCCTCCTCGTCGCGACGACCTGCGCATGCACGCCGCAAGCGCAGGAGCGCACACCTCCACCTCCACCGGTCCTCGAGGCCCCCGTCGCCGCGGCCCTACCCGCCGCGGAGGTCGACCTCGGAGAGGCCTTCCGAGATCGCGCGTCGTACGCAGAGGTCTACATTCCAGCCCACCTCGCGATTCGACAAGGGCACTACGACCTCGTGGTCCACTTTCACGGTATCCCGAAGCTGCAGGAAGACGCGACCGCGCGCGCGAACGTCTCGGCCGTGATCGCGAGCGTGAACGTGGGCACTCAATCTGGCCCTTATGGCGCGATCTTCCGCCAGAAGGCCATTTTCCCCGACATGCTCGAGAAGATCGAAGCGGTCGTGAGGAAGCGCCCGAACCTCGCGAACGTCACGCGGGGCCGCCTCGCCCTCACCGGGTGGAGCTCGGGAGCCGCTGCCGTCACGGCGCTACTTGCCAATGGCTTCGGCAAAGACGCGGACGCGGTGCTCCTCGCCGATGGTCTCTTCGCGGCTTACGTCGACCCGAAGCGCAAGACCATCTACCAAAAGACACTCGAGCCGGTGGCCGACTACGTGGAGCGCGCCAAACGAGGGGAGACCCTGTTCGTGCTCACTCACACGTCGATCCCGACCGACGGCTTCCCCGCGATGCCCGATACGACCGGCGAGCTATTGAAAATGACCCACCTCGAGAAGAAAGCGCCGAAGAGCGAGAAGGGCCCCTGCAGCTCGAAGGTGCTCTACGAGGTCCACGAGGGGAACGCGCACGTCACCGGCTACGACGGCATGCTCGCGGGCGACCATATCTCCCAAATCAAGCACATGGACGAGAGCGAATTTTCCTATCTTCGCGATCGCTGGAAGGCCCCTTGAAGCGAGGGCTACCCGCGCTTCAGGGCGGGAGGACCAGCTTGCAAGGGCCAGCGCAGGGGTGAATCACCCTTCCTTCGACCGAGAGGAACGCGTCCAGTTGGCGCACTGCCTCGTCGGACTTGCGGAGGTAGTCGTGCACCTTGTTCGTGGGGTTCGGCACCGGATCGGCGCTGTTCGCCCCGAGGCCGAAATCGAACAGCGTGATCGCCGACGTGAGCGACTCGGCCCCCGCCTCGGGAACGCCGAATAGCGGAGTCGCGGCTGGTGCCGTCTGCGAAATACCGAGCGCGCGCGCATGAATGAAGCCCCCGAGCGGCGGCACCGCAGAGTCGCCGAGGCCCACCTGCAAGAGAACGCGCCTGTCGTCCGGCGAGCCGGGAAACTTTTCCTTCAGCATGTTCGACGCGTACGTGAGCGGATCGATGCGATCGAGCGCCGACTGGAAGCTCGCCGCGAAGGCCTGATCGGAGAGCGAGCTCCCGAGGACCGAATGCACGATCACGAACAGCGGCGCGAACGGCGCCGCGCGCGGCATCATGTGGGTGAAACCAGCCCCTGTGACGTTCAAGGCGACGCGAGAGAAGTCGGGGTCCAACGCTCCGAGCACACCCCCGAGGATCGCGCCCTGGCTGATTCCCACGTAGTGGATTCGTGCCGAATCGAAGAGCACCTTCCCTGCCTCGGGATCACCCTCGCAGGCGCCCTCCCCCGTCGCGGGGCGAGTGAGCTCGGGGAGGTCGAACGCCCCCTTCTTCACCGCCGCCGTGGTCACGATCCAATTGGCCATCGCCTGGTGCACACGCTCGGTAAAATCGGTCGTCCGCGCGGGGTCCTCCGAGATGGTCTGCGCGAGCCAATCCCGGTCGGGCACCGACATTCCTGCCCAATCGATCCCGAAGGTGACCGCCTCGAGGCGATTGCCAATCTCGGTGGCGGGGGCCGAGGTCATTTCGCCCTGATCTCCGAAGAACCCGTGGCCGTAGGCGATAGCGCGCCCCTTTTGGCACTTGGTCTTGAGCGAGGTGGGCACGTGGACGGAGAAGGCGATGCTCGTGGTGCCCTTTTGCACGACTACCCCTTTGGCGTCGCGCGAGAGGCGCGCGCCGGGCACGTCGGTCTCGGTGAAGAGCGGCACCTCGATCGTGCCGCGCACGATCTTCCAGGTCGGGCCGGTGCGCGGCTCGACCCCCGTGACGGTGACCTTGGGGGTGTTCGCGCCGAGCCACGCGAGGGTGAGCTTTCGCACCTCGAGCATGTCGGTCTTGGGGGACTCTTCGCTGCCGGTCGTGAAATCCCACGCGAGCTGGAGCTCGCTCCGCGCGACGCCGAGCTTCTCGAGGGGGGCGAAGACCTCGGACTCGTAACGATCGCGAATGGCTACGAGCGCTGGCTCTTTGGCAGTCTTGTCGCGCAGCTTCGCGAACCCGGGGGCCGCCGGCGCGGGCTCACCGGAGACGAGGAGCACCTTGCGAAAAGCCACCACGTAGCGTGTCTTCGCGCGCAGCTTCGTGAACGACCGCAGGGCGACGGATTGGCGCACGGTGCCTTCCCCGTCGTCGAGGCGATTCGATGGCAAATCGGTATAATGCTCGACGAGCTTGCCGGTGCTCGTGTCGAGGAGCAACGTCGCGGAGTCTTTCGTCGCGCTCGCGCCAGGGTCGCCGTTCACGTTCGGGAGGCCCTTCGCGATCAACTCTTCGCCAGGGAGCGCGCCGACGATGGAGGCCGCGGTGGAGAAGCCGTCGAAGCGCCCGAGGGGATGAACGTCGGCGACCTTGCCCGTCTTCGTCTTCACCTCCGACCCACTCGGGACGGCGAGGCGAAACCCGGTCGCGGTAGACGAGTCGGCTACGCGCAGAAAGTCCGACGGATAAGGGAGAAAACACGCCTCGCCACCGAGGAGCGGTTGGCACCCTTCTGCGATCGTGAGAGCGGCCGGCTCGGGCGGCGTGGGCGTGGGTGTCTCCGAGCACGCGAACGCGCCGAGAGCGAAGGCAGAGAGATGAACGATTCCAGCTCGGAAGCGGCGCGCCTGCATGAAGACCCTCGGCGAAATCTGCGCTCGTTTCGAACGCATAGCCGAGGGTGTACCGGCGCGAACCTCGCTGCAAGCTCGAAGCGTGCGACGCCGATCGCGCGCGCCTCGTCACCGCGGAAAGAGCCAATCACGAGCTGCCCGCGGTGCCGGTTCGCGACCATCCCATCGCATACGACGGGCGAGAGCGGCTGATGCGCGCGCGGGCGCTCAAAACGCGTAACCAACGCCCGCTTGGAACGCGAGCGTCACGATGAACGGGGTGCCGGTGACGAAGCCGACCTCGAGCGGCTTCGCGACGATGAAGAGCCCCTCGCCGCCCTTGCTCGGCTTGCGGACCTTGCCCGCTTCGAGCTTCTCGACGGTGGCCGATTGCTCGACGATGTTGATCTCGACGCGGCGGTTCTTCTCGCGGCCTTCCTCGTTGTCGTTCGAGGCGATTGGGTTCTTCGCGCCGAAGCCCTTCGCCTCGAGCATGCCCTCCGATACCCCCCCGCGCTTCACGAGGTGCTCGCGAACGGCGCGGGCACGAGCGTCGGAGAGCTTCTCGTTCGCGGCCGCGTCGCCTTCGGAGCTCGCGTGGCCTTCGATCCGGAGCTTCTTGAGCTGAGGATTGCCTTTGATGACCGTCGCGATCTCGGCGAGCAGAGAGTCGCTCGCGCTCTCGATGACGGCCTCGTTGTGCTTGAACTGGATCTTCTCGCGAATCTCTACTTTGTTCGCGGCGACGACCACCCGCTTCGGCGCCTCCACGACCGGGACGGCCGACTCTTCGTCGATCTTTTCGAGAGGGAAAAAGCGACCCTCCACGCCGAATCCGAAGTGGGCGCCCGGATCGCCGGCAGAGAACGGATAGGCAATTCCGCCAAAACCATAGGGCGCGATCGTGAGCTCGCGCCGGCCGAGAGGGATCGCCAAGTCGTACCCGAGGCGCAGCACGGTCGCCCCGATCGAGCCGTTCGCGAAAGCGAACTTTTGTGTCGCGCCGATCACGAAGCCATCGTGACGACCGCTCACGTGATACCCGCCGTGGAGCTCGAGCGGGAACTGCACCCCCGTCTGGGAGATGCCATTGGCGCTACCGAACGCGAGCTGCACGCCCACGACGTGCGCTTGCACGTACGCAGGACCGCGCTCGCTCTCGGCTGCGCGAGCATCTCCGAGGCATCCGAGGGAGACGACGAGCGCGACGAGACCACATCCAAGGAGACGCTTCATGACGGTGAACCTCGAGTCGAAGAGGGCGGCCTCCGCGGCCGTCGCTCCCGATGACGGAGGCTCCCCGTCGTCGTCGCATCGAATTCTTCCGAGACCGCTCCGGCGCTTCGAGTGCCATCGGCCACCTCACGAGGGGAAGGTGCCCTCGGATCGAGCCCGCCTGCCAGGGTGGCAACTCGAGTGGTCAGGAGGCGTCGTCGATGCGTCCGTACGTCAACTGCTGCTGCCGGGCCTCACACCCGAACTTCGAGTTGGGCCGGAACCGCGTGCGGCTCACGGACCGCATCGAGGACCTTCTTCGTCCGCGGGTCGCCGTCGCCGTCGATGTACTCGAGCGCGAGGCACGCGAGCAGCGTCCACGCGCGCGGGTCGAGATCACGGACGTCGTTCTCCCAGCGAGAGATGGTGCCTACGCCGAGGCCGAGCATGTGCGCGACCTCCTTTGCTTGGAGGCCCATGGTTGCGCGCAAAAACCGAAAGGATTCGCCATTCACGCGGCCGGACATCGCGACGACCCGGAGGGCTGCCATCGCGGCTGCGCGCGCTACTGCGGCGGGTTTCGCGAGGCGCCCGCAGCGCTCGCACCCGGTGCTTTCCACGCGCACCACGAGAGGGGCCTCGAAGCCGACCTCGAACGTGCGCTGCTGTTCGATGATCCCGAGACGGACTTGCCCACAGCGAGCGCAGCCCAATCGATCCTGACGAGTCTGTGTTTCCACTTCCATACCTGCCCTAATGCAACCCGGGTACCAGCTCGCGTACGCGACGGTCGGACCGCTCGGGGAACGTCGGCGAACCGAGCCTGTCGAAACGATCCGTGAAAGTCCTCGACGATGAGCGCCTCGCGGGCGGCGCCTCCCGACGAACGCGCTCGCGACGTGGAGTGGCCCCCGAGGCGCGCGCTGCTGCTTGGAGGCCTCATCGGCGGCGTGCCCGAGGCGATCTTTCATCGCCGGCACCGGGCCGCGTGACGACGGACATCGGGAGCGAGCTCGCGGCGCGGCGCGAGAGGTAAGAGGCGGACCGGACGACGCGAGCCTTCGAAGCGTACGGGCTCGGGTCGGGCGAAGCGCGGTTCGCACACGAATCCGGCAACTGGTTCAACCAGCCGACGACTTTGGTTCACACCGGGCAGCGCGAGATGCGAATTTGCCCGCAAAAACGCGGCCTCGCGGGTGGCATGGCGCTGGCTAACGAATGGTCATGACCTCTCGTTTGCCCCTCCGGCGGCTCCACCGAAGCGCCCTCGTCGGCTTCGCGGCGACCATGATCGACCTCGCCGCGCTCGCGTTCGGCGTGGAGATCCTCCACCTCGATCCGCGCGCGGTCACGCCGGTGGCGCTCGGCATCGGGGTGCTCGTGCAGTTCTTCGGGAACAAGGTGCTCGCGTTCCAAGACCGTTCAGCCGCCTGGGCGCGGCAAGCGATGCTCTTCTTGGCTGTCGAAGCGGCGGGGTACACCGCGAACATCGCCCTCTTCGCGCTCCTCTCCACCGTCGCCCCCGTTCGGATCCCGTACGCGTTGCTGCGTGTCGTCATCGGCTCGGCGGTGTACTTCGGTATCTGTTTGCCACTCTGGTCGAAGATCTTTCGCGCTCGCGGCGACGAAGGAGAGGAGGCCCACGCATGAACGCCATCGTATTCCTGCCGATGCTGCTCGTGACGATTTGGACGGTGCTCGGGCTCGTCGCGATGGCGCGCACCATGCGGCGGCGACGCGGCGCCGAGAGCACCCTCCCCGGGATCACGGTCTTGAAGCCCCTCGCCGGCGCCGACACGAACCTCGAAGAGAACCTACGAACGGTATTCGAACAGGATCATCCTTCGTTCGAGGTGCTCTTCGGCGTCGAGTCCCCCGACGACCCTGCCGTCGCGGTCGCGGAGCGTGTACGTGCGCGCTATCCCCACGTTCCCAGCAAGATCGTCGTGACTCCGGCGGGCGAAGCCAAGAACCCCAAGGTCCGCAATCTGCTCGGGCTCCTGCCGCACGCGCGCCACGACGCGTGTGTCATCAGCGACAGCAATGTACGTGTAGCCCCCGACTACCTCTCCGACCTCCTGGAGACGCGCGCTCGCGCCGGCGCGGGGCTCGTTACGAACTTGGTCGCCGGGGTCGGCGAGGAGACGCTCGGTGCCGCCGCCGAGTGCGCTCAGCTCAATGGCTTTTGCACACCGGGGAGCTGCCTCCCCACGTCGATCGGACAAGCCGCGATCATCGGCAAGTCGATCCTCTTCTCGCAATCGGAGCTCGAGCGGCTCGGTGGCCTGCGCAAGGTCGCCGACGTATTGGCCGAGGATTTCGTGCTCGGGAAGATGTACGAGCACGCGGGCCTCTCGCTCTCGATCGCGCGGACGGTGGTCGAGAACGTGACCGGCAAGGTAAGTCTCCGAGGTTTCTTCGCGCGGCAACGTCGGTGGGCCGCCCTCCGCTGGAACCTCGCGCCGTTCGCGTTCGTCCTCGAGGGCGCCACCAATCCGCTCGTGTTGCTCCTCGTCGCGCTCTTCGTTCGCCCTCCGCATCTGTTCACCGTCGCAGCGCCGTGGATGCTCGCGGTGGCGCTCCTCCGCGACGTGGGTGGCTGGGTGCTCCTCCGCGGCTTTCGGCGCGCGTACTTGCCTGTCGTGGTGCTGCCCGTAAAAGACACCCTCGCGCTCCTCGCGTTCCTCGCCGCGCCGTTCACGCGGACACTCTCGTGGCGCGGGCGCTCGCTCCGCCTCGGCGCGGGCACGATCCTCTACGCAGCAGACGAACGAAAGACCGCCCGCCGTCCGCTCCTTCAGGCTGCGCGAACGAGCGCGCGGAGCACGGTCAAAATGGCCTCCGGAATGGGAGTGGGGCGCCGCGTCTCGCGGTCGACGAAGACGTGGACGAAATGCCCCTCCGCCACCGCCACCGGCCGCCGCGCGACGAACACCCCGAGCTCGTAGCGTACGCTCGAGGTGCCGAGCTTTCCGACGCGAATGCCCACCGTCACGTCCTCCGGATAGGAAACTGGCGCGTGGTAGCTGCAACCCGACTCGACACAAAGGCCTATCGCGAGCCCCTCCGCGACGTCGAGCCCGCCCTCCTCGACGAGGAGCTTGTTCACCGCGCTGTCGAACCATGCATAATACACGACGTTGTTCACGTGCCCGTAGACGTCGTTGTCGCCCCAGCGGGTGGTGAGCTGCACGAAACGCGCGTACGCCGATTGCGGCGAAGGTACCTTCCGCGCCTCGCTCACGGCACTTCTCCGTAAGCGAACGAACCCTCGAACAGGCGCCGCATCGTGGCCTCGTCCACCGCGAGGGGGGCGTTGTCCACGAGGCGCTTCTGGAGGAGCGTGCCCACGACGAGCGCGTCCGTCGCGGAGCGCGCGAACCCGAGCGCCTCGAGGCCGAGCGGCACGTTGGTCGCGCGCATGAGGGCGATGAGCCTGTCACTCAAGATTTCTCCGGCCTCCGTCGGCGACCCGCCTCTTGTTTCCGCGCCGAGCGCGATGGCCGCCTCCATATGGCGCTCGGGCGAGCACGCCGCCGTCGCGCGAAATACGGAAGGGGCGCCTACGACGACGGAAATGCCATGCGGGACGAAGGGGGCTTCGGAAGGGTAACCTGCGCATTGGTACGTCTTCGACAGGCCTGCAACGGCGTACGACATCGCGTGCGGCAGGTGCACTCCCGCGTTCCCGAATGCCACTCCCGCGAGCGTCGCCGCCCACGAGAGACCGTGGCGGGCCTCTTTGTCGCTCGCGTCACGGACGGCACGTACGAAGTATTTTCCAGCGAGGCGGAGCGCCTCCATGCTCCCCAAGTCGCTCCACGGATTCTGGCCTTGGCTCATCGGACGAACATCGGGCGTGAGCGGCGCCTCGCGCGCGGTGAAGCGGCGCGCCGTAAACGATTCGAGCGCATGACAGAGCACGTCGAAGCCACTCGCGGCCACCACCTCTGCCGGCAAGCTCTCCGTGAACGTGGGATCGACGAGCGCGGCGATGGGCCGTAGCGCGCGCGAGGCAACGGCGGTCTTCACGTTCTTTTCGACGAGATCGAACACGGCAATACCGGTGCACTCGCTCCCGGTTCCGGAGGTGGTCGGACACGCCACGTGAGGCGGAAGTGGACCGGGGACACGCCGCCCCTCGCCGACCGGCGCGTTCACGTACGCGAGTAAGTCGGCGGGGTAGTGCGCGTAGAGCGCGGCGAGCTTGCACGTGTCGATCGACGAGCCGCCACCGACCGAGACATAACCGTCGAGACGCGCTTCTTTTGCGAAGCGGATCGCGTCGAGCACCGAGCCGTCCTTCGGCTCTACGCGGCAGGCGTCGTAGACGACCACGTCGAGGTTCGCGCGCGTGAGCGATGCCTTGACGATCTCGACGGGGCGCAGCTTCGCGACGCGAGCGTCGGTGTAGAGGCCTATCCGTTTCGCGCCGCGGGCCGCAAGAAGGGGGCCCGCCTCGGCGGCGGCACCCTCGCCGAACGAGATCGACGACGCGTCGATGGTGAAGACACTTTCCCTTTGGATGAGCCCGTGTGCGCACGCCATTCGACCATCGTTTCGGGACGCGCCGACGATGTCCACACAAATGGCCGTCGCGGACGCCCGCGCGACTCCGCGAAACGCCGTGCCTCGCGCGCGCTACGGGAGGTCGAACAGGTGCATCTCGTAGAACATGAGCAAGAAGCTACCTGCGACCCACGCGGAGACGAGAACGAGCGCGAGCAGCGTGGCCGCCCACACGCGGAGCGGGAGCGAAGAGTCCCACTGCCCACGAGCGTCGGGGCGCGGCATCGAGCCGAAATCGGGCACCCCGAAGGCGAGATTGGGATTGTCGGGGTGGCAGACGATGACGCCATCGTATTCGACGCCGGACACGCTCGTCGTGCCGAACGCGCCGCGCGAAGTTCGGTATTGAAAATGGGTGACCCTGCCCGCCCCAGAGTACGAGCGCACCTCCGTTCGCCAACCGCGGGTGAACGTCATCGGCCAATTGCTCATTTTGCCAGAGCCGAACGTCACCGTCCGCGCGACGATCTCCGGGACTTCGCCACCGCGTAAGACGGCGAGCCTATTTTTGGCGCGCACCGCCGCATAGATGGCCAGCGGCGCGAGAAGCCCGAGCGACGTGAGCGGGTGGAACATGCTCGTCACGGAGACGAAGCCCACGAACACCATCGTGAGCGGCGGGAACAGCGCCCACCGAAGCACGAGCCAATACCCCCTCATCGTCTCCGCGAGCACGTACGAGAACGGGACCGGGCGCGGCGCAGGGCCGAGCGGCTGCGGCGCATCGACTTCACGAAGCCCTGCCACCGCGCCGTCCACGTAGGCTGCGAGGCGGCGATTTTCGGACGCGTAGTAGGCTGCGAGATCGAGGTAGCGCTTGGTGTAGGACTCGAGCAGCGCTTCTGGTGCGCCGTGGGGATAGGCCTCGAGCGGCGCGTAGTCCGGGATCATCGGTGCATCGCCGCCCCCGTGCGCGAGAGCACGCGCGACGAGCGGAAGGACGCGCCCGCGCATCTCCGCGAGCGCCTGGAAAGAGGCGTGCGCCTGCGCGTGCGCGTCTTGGCATTTGGCACGAGGATCGAGGCCGCGGTACACGCCGTCAGGGTAGCACGACGCCGGGAGTTGAGCTTGGTCTGGACGCGCGCGCAAGAACCCGGCGCGCCCCCGAAACCCGCATGATTTCGTACGAATCGCCGTTAGTGCATGATACACACGAATCGCTCGCGCTGCCGGGGGACGAGCCTCGCGACGCTCCGGAGGCGCGAGCCTCGCGACGCTCCGGAGGCGCGAGCCTCGACATCGCTCACGCGAGCATGGCCGAGTCGAGGGAGAGCCCATGTCGCCCGCTCGCTCGCATGATACGTTCTCGTGTCATGGCGAACGCTCTGTGCTTGTCGTGTGGTGCGCCCGATGACGGCGAAGCGGTGATCTGCAAGTACTGCCAACGTGCCGTGAGCGCAGAGGCGCAGCAGCACGCGATCCCGTGCCCGAAGTGCCGCACCCCTTGCCGCTGGGGAAAGCAGAAGTGCAGCGCGTGCCAAACGTGGATCGTGGTCTCGTGCGTGTTCTGCGGGTCGATTTCCCCGCACAACCAGCAGGCCTGCATGAAGTGCCGCGAGCCGTTCGCCGGTGCGATGGAGCGCAAACAGGCAGCGTCGCAACAGCACGCCCACCATCAGCAAATGCAAACGATGGGAGCGGTGGGCAACATCGCCGCGTCGTTCCTCGGCGCGGCGGCAGGGGCGGCGGTCGGGTCGAGCTTTGGCCACTCACGCGACTCGTACGACTACGGGCATCGGTCCAGCTTCGGCGGCGGCGGCGACACGGACACCTTCGTCGACGCGACCGGCGACGGGCCACCGGTGTGGTCCGGTGGCGACGACAGCGGTGGGTCCGATTACAGTGGCAGCTCCGATTACAGCGGAAGCTCCGACTACACCGAGACGTCCGACGACGGCGGGAGCTCCGACACGAGCAGCGACTACAGCAGTGACTCGGGCAGCAGTGGAGGTTGGGACGAGTGACACGAGGGCCCGCGGACCCTCGACTTCCCTCTATGCCGTCCCCCCTTGGAAGCTCCTGACGAGGCACGGCGACGCAAATCGGCGAAAAGCCGATCGAATCAAGCGGTGTGGTGCTCTACGAGCTGCGGCCGAACCAAAGCGACTGAACGGTAGGGTCAGTTCCAGACCTTCGGGTTGGCGTCGAGCTCCGGGTCCGCGTCCGTGGGGCTGCCACCGCCATCCGCGAGCTCGCGGTTCTTCACCGCGTTGGCCTCGTAGAGGGTGCGGTACTTGCCCGGTTTTTCTCGGTCGGCGGCGCGATCCCAGAGGTGGGCCGCTTCGCGGTAGGCCTGTTCGCGCGCGATGTCGTCTTTTGCGTCGCGAGCCTTTTGCTCTGCCGCCTCGGCCTTGGCCACGTGAGGATTTTTTCCGAAGCTCATGGGTAAACTCTTAGCGCGGAGGGCCTCGAAAGGGGAGCCCGTTGGTGCGCGCGAGCGTCGCGGTCGGTCTCGCCGACGAGCGGCGGTCCGCTCCGATCGTTCGTGTCGTATCGCTCGTCAGACCAGCTACGGAGTCGCAGGGATCGACGCGGCGAGTATCGGCGCGAGCGACGCGTCACGCTCCGCCGAGCATCACGACCCAACGTTCGGGCCGCGCGATACCCTCTTTCGCGATCTCCGCGAGCGCGTCTCGGCGCTTGCGCGTGCCGTGGTCGCCTCCGAGGAGCTGCCCGTGGTGGGCGCGCGCCGCTGCCGCGTGGAGCCCCATGTCGGAGAGCCCGAACAATCGCGCCGCGACGGCGCTCTCGCGAACGGACTCGTCGTGACTCGTCGCGAGTCGCGAACGGACCAATGCTGCACACGCTTTGGCGTAGGTCGGGCCCTCGCTCGTGAGCTTGTCGGCGAGCCTCGACGCGGCGACCCGATCACGCCCGTGACCGCGCGCGACGAGGAGGTTCGCCTCGGTCGTCGCGAGGAAGATCCGATAAAACTGCATCGCGAGGATGCGAGAGCCCTCTAGTGCCGCGCGCGCGCCTTCGAGCCGAGCGAGCCCCTCGTGCGCGGTGCCCTCGTAGAGGTGATACTGGAGTTGGCCGTAGAGCGCCCAAAAATGGATGGCGTGGAACCCGAGCGACGACCAGCGAGATACGGTATCCGTGAGCTCGACGCGACCACGGGCGAGGTCGTCGTCCATCGCGGCGACGAACCAAGCGTGAACTCGCGCATAGGTGGCGGCGAAGAGGTCGCCGACGTCTTCTGCCGCGCGGAGGTGCCTCGCCGTCTCCGGGCGCAGGAGCGCGAGCTCGCCCGCGAAGAGGAGCCCCGAGCGGCCGAGTGACACCGCAGCGGTGCTCTCCCAAGTGGCGGGCTTCCCCGACCTTCGCAGCTTCGCCGGCGCGCCGAGGGCGAGGCGCGCGCCGCTCTTCCAGCGCCCGGTGCAAACGTGGATTCCAGCCTCGCACGCGTCGGCGAGGCCACGGAGGTAATCGTCGTCGAGGCGTTCGGCGACGGTGCGCGATGCCTCGAGCCACCGCATCGCACGAGGAAACCCTGGCTCTCCGCCGCGGCAAAGGGTGACAGCGTTGAACGCGAAGCCAGCCGCCACACGACGGGGCTCGCCTGCCTCGTGTGCGTCGAGGAGAAAGCGCGCGAGAAACCCGTATCCGCGGAGCGGATCGATCAGCATGAGGCCCGTGCCCGCGGCGCGGGTCGCGTCGATGCGCGCGAGTGTCTCGGGAGCGAGCGTGCGTTCGTCGCGCGACGCGAACGAGCCGTCCATGAAACGAATCCGCACGATACGCGTCACCGCGCGGGCGAGCGCTTCGGCCTGCGTGCTCGGGTAGCGAAGGCCCACGTCGCGCAGCACCGCGCGCAACATCTCGACGCCTTGGTCGACGCGCCCGCATTTCAGCCACTCTTCGGCCGCCCGCCGTCGACACGCGGTGCGCTCCTCCGCGCCGAGGGCGGTGCTCGCGAGGCGCGCGAACAAGGGAGCCGCGACGGAGGACCGCCCAGCGAGCACGAGGGCCTCTGCCATCGCCCGTTCGAGCGCGGGCTTCGCGGCGTGCTGCGCGCACTCGAGCGCTTCACCGTGAAGGGTTACGGCGTGCTCGAACGCGAACGACGCGGACGCTCGCGACGCCGCGCGAAGGAAGAGCGGAAGCGCCCGGTCGCGCGCTCCGCCGAGCGCGAGGTGACGCGCGATCATCTCAGGCTCGGCTCCTTCGTGAGACGAGAGCGCGTCGCCCAAATCGAGGTGAAGATCTCGTTTTTGCTCGGGATTCAGAGCTCCCGCGACCACCTCGCGGACACGATCGTGGTACGGCTCGACCTCCCCGAGGTGAACGGCGCTCGTGCGCAGGAGCGACCGCGCGCACAAGAGTCGCACCACGGGCAGCGGATCGGCGCCGAGCTTGGAAGCCCGGCCGAGCAAGGTCGAGGCGAGAGGGACACCGGCGAGCGCGGAGAGCTCGAGCAGACGACGCGCGTCGTCCGGGAGACGCGCGACTTGGCGAGCGACCACCTCCTCGAGCGTCATCGGCGGCCGCTCTTCCCCCGAGCGCGACGACCAACGCGCGAGCTCGAGGACGAGGAACGGCGAACCGCCAGCGTCGCGCGCGATCGTGCTCGCTGCTTCGGAGATCGCGCCGATCCCGAGCGGATTCACGACCCCTTGCGCGAGCTCGACACACGCGGCGACATCCATCGGCCCGAGATCGATCTCGACGAGACGAGTCGCGCTCGTGCGAATGGCGCGCACGACCTCGCTCTCGCCCGCCTCACCGCGCGCCGTCGCGACGAACAGCAGAGGGGTGGAAGAGTGAGGATCGATCGCCTCTGCGATGAGCGAGGCGCTGTCCATGTCGCCCCACTGAACGTCGTCGACGACGATGACGACAGGGAGATCGCCGCCGAGCCTAGCGAGGAGCGTTCGTGCCGCCGTGACCGCCCGCGACCGCACCTCGCTCGGGCCGAGGTTCTCGTCGAGGGGCGGGGACGACGCGATGGCGTCGACAGCGCCGAGGACCGGAAAAATGAGCGCGAGCTCGCGCATCCCGTCGGGGAGTAGCCTCGCCAAGGTGGTCCCCGGGAGACGCGACAGGTGCGCCGCGAGCGCGTCGACGATGCCGTCGAGCGCCTTGAAACGCACCTGCTCTCGCTCGTAGCAGCGACCCGCGAGGACAAGCGCGCGACCACTTTCGGAGAGGCGCGCGCCGAGCTCGCGCGCCAGGGCAGACTTACCGATTCCGGAGGCACCCGAGACGAGCGCGAACGACGGGTGTCCTCGTGACGCGACACGAAACGCCTCTTCGAGCTCCGCGAGCTCTTTCTCGCGTCCGACGAACGGAGGCTCGGCCATTCCTCCATGCGCGCCGGTGCTTCCGTCGGACGCGGGACGACCGGAGAGCGACTGCAGTGCTTGCCTGACCGCGCCGAGACCCGCGCGTCTCGAGGGGTCGTGGTCGAGCAGGTCTCCGACCAGGCGATCGAGCACGTCGGGGATGCCCTCGACGATGAGCGACGGACGAGAGCCGAGCCCGCGCGGGTTCGCCTCCGCGAAGCGAGTGCTCGATAGTGGCAAGTGGCCGGTGAGGCTCCAATAGAGCATTACACCGACCGCATACCAATCCGCGGCCGGGGTCGCGGCCGCTCCGCGCTCCACCTCGGGCGCGACATAATGGGGAGTTCCTTCCACCGACCGTGGAGCGGCGCCAGCGCGCCGCGGATGCTCGCGGACGAGGCCAAAATCGAGGACGACGACGCGACCTTCGGCCGTGACGAGCACGTTCGACGGCTTCAAATCGCAGTGGCTCATTCCCGCGCGGTGGAGCGCGCCGACAGCGTCGACGAGACCGCCGAGCGCCGCGAGGAGGCGAGGCAAATCGGCCACTGGCCGCGCGATGCGCTCGATAGGCCCCGTGATCGGACCATCGTCTTCCTCGGGGCTCGTCTTTCGGGTGAGCGCTTCCCCGCGCGAGCGCTGCTGAACGCGCGTAGAGAGGAGCAGATCGACCTCTCCCGATCGCGGTCGGTGCGCGGCGTAGGTGTCGAAGCGGAGGCCGTCGACGACCTCCATCGTGAAAAACCAGGTCCCGCGGTCGGCGAAGAGCTCGTATAGCTCGACGAGCCCGGGGTGCGCGACGTCGGCGAGCGAGCGAAACTCTGCCTTGAATCGGGCGAGGTTCGACGGATCTTCGCTCTGGAGGGTCTTCAGCGCGACGCGCATGCCCCGTTCACGATCGTGTGCAAGATACACGACCCCCATGCCCCCAGCGCCGAGGCGATCTTCGATCGTGAAGCGGGGCGCACCATCGGAAGACAGCGGCCCGAGCGGCGCAAGCGGATGGCCCGAGGCGGGACGAACGAGGTTCATGGGTTTCGCCTCCCACGCATTGGCACGACCAGGGCTCCCTTGGCGCGTGGCCGCACGGACATGCCGTTCGCCTGCTCACGCGCAGAGAGCGCGCTCGGAGCGCGGCCACGTCGCGCGCGACTCGCTCGAAAGGTCGTGTTGAAAGGGAGCGCCACTGGACCGATAAGAATAACACGCGAGCGCGCCGCGCGAACGCTCGGGTCGCGATTTTCCCGAGCGACGAACGAGTTGGGCGCCAGCTCGAGCCTACACGAGCGTTCACCCTCGAGAGGCGTTCGTTCGTAGAACAGGACCAAAACAGCCGGCGACGGGCGCGTGCCGGGCGCCCTGCGTGCGCCGCGGCGACGTGGATCCGGGAAGGCACGCGAGGCGCCATTAGGGGAAATCCCGTGACGTGCGTGGAGAGAACGCCGCTTCCTCCGCCACCAAAGAGGCCGCCTCGGGACCGCCCGACAACTTCTTACGGGCACGCGACAGCGATGCCAGCGCGGCGACCTACGTTCTCGGCGATGACCGCGCCAGTGCCTCTCGCCGCGCGCGAGTGCCCCTTTCGTCACGCCGCTCGCCTGCTCGCGATGGTGGCGGGGCTCTTGCTCGCGGCGGTGGTCGCGCAGTCGACGGGGTGGACGGGTTACTCGGACCACGAAGTGCCCGTCCCCCATGATTGGCAATCGATGCCCAGCGTGGGGGCGGCCCATTCCGTCTCGTCCCGCGCCGCGCTTTCCATCTCTCCGTTTGGACGAACGGAAGCACACGACGGCGGGCTGGGTGACTTCCACTTCGCGGCGGAGGAAGACGTTTGCACCGCCGGCGGGAGCTCGTGCGGACCGAACTTTCGTAACTTTCGAGATCTCCGCGTCGGCGACCACGACCTCTTCCTGCGCCCGATGGTCCCCATCGCCGAGCGGTGCGCAGGCAACGGTGGCTCGACCGGCGCGGATGCCCGGTCGTGCGATGTGGGCAAGCTGCGCATTCGAAAGTGCGCCCGCGCCGAGCTTTGGGTCGTCACGATCCTCGAGGGATATCCAGGCGAAGAGCGCGCGCTAACGGCGTTTTCTCGCTCACGCGGGCCGGGAGTAGGCTCCATGTGGCGAGCGAGGGTTCGAGCCCTCGCGGGCGGGACGGGGGCCGCGCTTCTCGCGTTGGCGTGCGCGATCCTCTCCGGGCGATGCGACTATTTCTTCTATCGCCGCCGCGGCGACGCGACGATCGAGCCGCTCCCCGCCTCGCCTTATCGCGCACAATCCAAACGCGAAGACGACGACCTCGAGGTTGCCGAAGCGCGCGAGGTACACCGATCACGCTTCGCTATCGCCGCACTCGGCGGCGCCACGGTCGCGAGCGCAGTCGCGCTGATGCTGGGCTGAGAGCCAACCCCGTCCGCTCGGAGGCGGGCATTCACGCCGCACGAAGACCAGCACCGAACCTCGTGCGCGCCCACACCGCAGTCGCTGCGACCGCTTCGTCGATTGGCGTGGGAGCGACCCCGAAGGTGGTACGAAACCGCGTATCGTCGATGACGAACGGGACTTCCCATTGATAGGTCATCTCGACGACCTCGCGAACGGGCGGCGAGAAGACGCCGAGGGCACGCAAGAGCCACTTTGGAACGCGCGTACTGTCTGCCTCCACCCCGAGCGCACGACCGATTCGCCGCGTGAGGGCGGCCGTGCTCTCCGCTTCGTTCGTCGGCAAATGCCAAATGCGCCCCATCGCCTCGTCGCGCGAGCCGAGGATGGCGAGCGCTTCGGCGACGTCGTCGGCGTAGGTATACGAATGGGGCATCGTAGGGTCTCCCAGGCACTCGCCCGCCTTGCCGGCCAGAATGCGCTCGAAGAACCGGTCGCTGAAGCCCGAGAATGGCAACGACGCGCCGAAAAAGTCGCTCGCGCGACCTACGCTGACCGCCACTTCCCCGCGACGGTCGGCGCCCATCCGCAGCTCTTGGAGCGCGACGCGAAGGTCTCCTTTTTTGCTGCACGGCGCGAGCGGCGTGTCCTCCGTCATCGGGCCACTCGGGCGTCCGTACATGTAGAGGCAGTCGAGGGCGACGAGCTTGGCCCCCGCTGTCCGCGCGCCATGGAGCGCCCCGCGCGCGATCGGCAAGAGCAGGCGATCCCACTCGTGGTAGGGCGGGTTCATGCAGTCGTAGACGACCGCCGCACCTGCCGCTGCCTCGGCTGCGAACGAGAGGGAGGTCACGTCGCCGCTGAGGTTCTCGAGCCGAGGACGGGTGGATGGCTCCGACCGCCCACGCCGTACGACCCGCACTTGGTGCCCCCTCGCGAGCAACACGTCGCGGAGGCGCGCACCGATTTGACCTGCGCCGAAAATGACATGCATCGCGGCAACCCGAGGCTTCGACTCGCTGTTCATGAGGGGACTATGCGTCTTGCCCCAGAGCAACACAAAGCCCATCATCGCAACTCATGAAGGCAAAATCGCAAGACCTCCTCCGCGAGCATTGGGACGACGTGCGGATCTTCTTGGCGGTGCATCGCGCAGGGAGCTTGGGCAAAGCGGGCCTCCGTCTCGGGATCGACACGTCGACGGTGAGCAGGCGCCTGTCCGCGCTAGAAGAGTCGCTCGGCGCGCCGCTTTTCGAGCGCCGTCGCGACGGGATCGGGGCGACGAGCGTGGCGGTCGCGGTGCTGCCCGCTGCCGAGGCGATGGAGGCGGCGCTCGGGCTCTTCGCGCGTACGGCATCCGGCGCGGAGGCGGTCGCCGAGGGCGTGGTACGGCTCAGCGGGTCACCGGGAGTGACGGACACGTACGTAGCCCCCGCGCTCGTTCGCCTGCGGGCGCGGCATCCGGGGATTCGAATCGAGATCGACGCGTCGGCGCGGGTGCTCGACCTCGGCCGGCACGAGGCCGATATCGCGTTTCGATCCGTGCGACCCGAGGGCAGCAACCTCGTCGCGACGAGGCTGGGGAGCGCGACGTGGAAGTGCGTAGGAGCGAAGGCGCTCGTCACGAAGACGAACACGCTCGCGTCGTGGAGCGCGGTGCCGTGGATCGCGTGGGACCACGATTTTGCGGCGTTTGCGCCCGCGCGATGGCTCGCCAAACACGGGCCGAAGGCAGACGTCGTGCTTCGCACGAGCCATGTCTCGTCCCAAGTCGCGGCCTGCCGCGCGGGGCTCGGCGCGATGCTCCTCGTTACGCCGGAGCGTCACGGGCTCGTGCCGTTCGACACGGGTGCGGCGCTGACCACGGGCCGCCGGGAGCTCCCCCGCGACGACCTCTGGCTCGTGGCCCCCGCCGCCATACGCCATGCACCGAAGGTCGCCGCGGTATGGGAATTTTTCCTGGAGGAGCTCCGCGGGCTCGGCGACGAGGCGCCGCGCTGAGCCCGTCCCCGTTGGCTCGCGCCGCGTCATCGCCGATGATGTCGGCCTCGACGGACCTCGCTCCCCGCGAATCGAGCGGGCGCCGGGCGCGCGGTGGAACTTTCTTTCGCTCCGTGTGTCCGAGCCGAACCCCAAAGCCGAACCTGGAGAGCCATGCGCCGCTCGACCCTGCTGATTTCCGCACTTTCCGTGACCGTCCTCGCCTGCGCCACCGTGGTCTCGGAGGAGCGCGCGCAGCACGCGGTAGAGCACCAGGGCATCGACATCCCCTCCGCCGAGGACGGAATCCCGGGCGTCCCTAGCCCGATGAGCCTCACCGCCAGCGACGGCACCGGCCTGCGTTTGGTCTCGGTCACCGCGAACGCGGTCGTGGAGGACCCGCTCGCCTTCACCGAGCTCACGATGGTGTTCGAGAATCCCCTCGATCGTCAGCTCGAAGGCCAGTTCAAAATCACGCTCCCTCAAGACGCATCTCTCAGCCGCTTCGCGATGAAGGTGGACGAGAAATGGCAAGAAGGAGAGGTGGTCGAGAAACAGGCCGCGCGACGCGCCTACGAGGATTTTTTGCACCGGAAGCAGGATCCGGCGCTCCTCGAGCAGGGCGGTGGAAACGAGTTCGCGGCGCGCGTATTTCCCATTCCCCCGCGGGGGCGAAAAGAGATCGTGCTCTCCTACTCGGAGACCCTCCGCGGCGACGCGCCGTACGTGCTTCCCCTTCGTGGCCTCCCCAAGCTCGCCGAGCTCGATATCACCGTGCGCGGCGGGATCGGAACGGGTGGGCCAAAGACGTTCCTGCGCAGGGATTTCTCCCCCGGGAAAGACTTCGTGCTCGCTGGCCGTGGCGTGGCGCGCAACGCCGCGATTGGCAGCGACGAGCTCGCGATCGCGCGCGTCATTCCGTTCTCCGAGTCGCGCCCGGAGCCGATCGAGAGCGCCGTCGTCCTCGTCGACACCTCCGCTTCGCGATCGCTCGATCTGGAGAACGAGGTGAGGCTCCTCGCCAAGGTGGTAGCGAAGCTCCCTAAAGAGACTCGCCTCTCCGTGCACGCGTTCGACGCAGAGGTCGCGCCGATCTTCGACGGCCCGGCCAGCGCGTTCGGGGAAAAAGAAGTGGATACGATCCTCGCGCGGGGTGCCCTCGGCGCGTCGAACCTGGAGAACGCCCTCCGTCGCGCCAAGACGCTCGCCGAGGGCAGCGGCAAGGGCCGCGCGAAGCGGGTGATCCTCGTGACCGACGGCGTCACCACCGTCGGCGAGACGGACGCGAACAAGCTCGCAGGGGTCGTGGAGTCGCTCGCAGGGGCGGGCGTCGAGCGGCTCGACGCGATCGCGGTCGGCAGCATCCGCGACGACGCGTTCCTTCGTCGCCTCACGGGAAAAACGCTTCCAAAGTCCGGCGTCGTGCTCGCGTACGATCGCGGGCCAGAGACGATCGCGCGACGCCTCGGCGAGGCCACGAGCCGCGACATCCCGCTCCGCGTCGAGGGCGCGCGCTGGTCGTATCCGAAGCAGCTCGACGGCATTCAAGCCGGCGACGAGGTGCTCGTGTATGCCGAGTACTCGGAGCCGCGTCCGCTCGTCGTAACCGCCGGAGGGCAGACCTTCCGCCCCACGACCCGCCGTGTAGAGCGCCCGCTGCTCGAGCGCTCTTGGGCAAAGGCCAAAATCGAGAGCCTCGTCGGAATGCCACTCTCCGAAGGCGAGGAGGCGACCAAGAAGGCCATCGTCGCGCTCTCCACGAAGCACCGAGTCATAAGCCCACACACTTCGTTCCTCGTCCTCGAGACCGACGCGGACTATGCACGATTCAACATCGATCGGCGCGCCAAGCTGGATATCCTCACCGTCGCCGACGGCCGCGTCGTCACGACGCGAAGGTCCCGCCTCGACGACGAGTCGGAGAGCGACGGCAAAGAGGCCCGCGCCAAGGATGGAGAGGGCACGAACGAGCGCACGCGCGACCCCCACCTCGCCCGCCAAGCCGCGCTCCGCGAGGCCGCCGAGTTCGGCGTGATAGGCCACCTCGACACCGACACCGCGCCAGGAAGCGCGCCCTCGGACGCGCCGGCGCCGGGGCAATCGGCGACCGGAAACATGTGGGGCTCTCAGATCGGTGATGCCTTCGGCGCAGGAGGTCTCGGCCTCAGCGGCGTCGGCGAGGGTGGGGGCGGGCGCGGCGAGGGCATCGGGCTCGGCAACATCGGAACACTCGGTCACGGATCCGGCACCGGCCAAGGCCAGGGCTTCGGCTCGGGGAGCGGGCGCCTCGGCGGCTCGCACGCGAGCACGGCTCCGACGATGCGCGGCGCCATCGTCGAAGGGCACGGCGGGCTCCCTCCCGAGGTGGTCACGCGCATCGTTCGGCAGAATTTCGGACGATTCCGACTTTGTTATGAAAACGGGCTCCGCGGGAACCCTTCCCTCGTCGGCCAGGTTGTCGTGTCGCTCGTCATCAACCGCGACGGCGCGGTGTCGCTCGCGAACGTATCGAAGAGCGATTTGCCGAACACCGCCGTCGGCCAATGCGTGGCGCGCAGCTTCATGAACATGTCGTTTCCCCAGCCCGAGAGCGGTATCGTCACTCTCAAGTACGGGCTCTCGTTCGCCCCCGACGCGGGCAGCCTTCGGCCCCTCGCTTCGCGCCCTTGGGACCGCACACCTCCGTCCGCTCGTGGATTGCCCACTTCCGCGCTCGCCGTCGACCGCACCACGAACACGTTCGACGAGCGAGAGCGGGTCGAGGGGGCACCTCCGTACGAAGGCAAGCTGAAGGAGGTCATGACCGCGATAGGCTCCGGCCACCTCGCCGAGGCGCGCGACCTCGCGACGTCGTGGCAAAAGTCCTCCCCGACCGACGTGCTCGCGCTCGTCGCGCTCGGTGAAACTGCAGAAAAGTCAGGCAACAAGGCCCTCGCCGCGCGCTCGTACGGCAGCATCGTCGACCTCTTCGGGTTCCGCGCGGACTCGCGTCGCTTCGCCGGCGCCCGCCTCGAGCGGATCGGCGACACGGCGAGCCTCGCCCTCGCGACGGACATCTACAAGAAGGCCGTCGAGCAGCGCCCCGACCACCCCGCCGGCCACCGCCTATTGGCCTATGCTTGGCTCAAACAAAAGGACTACGAAAAGGCCTTCGAGGCCTGCCGAGCAGGGCTCGAACGCGAGTACCCTTCCAACCGCTTCGCGGGCGTGAAACAGATCCTCGCCGAGGACCTCGGGCTCATCGCCGCAGCGTGGAAGAAGGCCGAGCCGAGCCGAAGCAAAGACATCGACGCCCGCCTCGCACAAGCGCACGGCACTCCCGAGAACGGAGCCAGTCTCCGGTTCGTCCTCAACTGGGAGACCGACGCGAACGACGTCGACTTCCACATTCGCGACGCGCGCGGCGGGCATGCATACTACGGGAGTCGAATGCTCCGCTCCGGCGGCCAGCTCTACGCCGACGTGACGACCGGCTACGGCCCCGAGTGTTTCACGATTCGCACTCCGCGCGCCGAGCGTGCCTATCCTTATCACCTCGAGGCACACTACTTCGCGCGCGGCCCCATGGGCTACGGCATGGGCAAGCTCCAGATCATCGACCACGACGGCGACGGCAATCTCACCTTCGAGGAGCGGCCCTACGTCGTCATGGTGGACCACGCGTACGTCGATCTCGGGAAGGTCGAGAAGTGAGCCCGTCCCGTTCGTAATCTCACGGGCGCGCGGCCCCCGGCCCCCAGCGCGGGGAGGTCGAGAATCGAGCTCGTGTCGCGCGCAATCGTATGGCCGCGCGCTTCCGGGCCTCAAAATCGCCTATCTTTGCGGCATGGGTGACAGCGCGTCGCAGTCCGAGATCCTCTCGTTCCGCCATATCCTCGTCAACGAGGTGCGCGCGTTCTTGCGCGAAGAGGGCATGGACTTCGAGGCCGCCGCAGACGGCCTCGGCGAAGCGCTCGTGACCCTGTCGCGCTACCGCGAAGAAGGCACCGCGCTCCACCCCGCGCTCTTTTTGACTGCCGAGTTGCCGGCGCTGCTCTCGGCGCTCGGTGGGCTCGAGCACGTGCCGATCGGCGCCGGTCCGCGGTCGATGGAGACGGTGCGCCGCGCGCTCAAACAATGTGCCCCCATCGGTCGCAATGGCTGGTCCATCTACCTTTTACGACGCGACTCGGATCTGTCGTTCGGCGTGTTCCGCTGCGACAACTTCGTGCTCTCGGAGCCTCCGATGGCGCGCCTCCGCAACATGCGCGACAGGTCCGCGCGCATCTTGGGAATGCAGCAGCTCGCCGAGAACGTACTCGAGCTGCGAACGAGCAACGGCGGATGCCGCGTGATTTACCTCTCCGGAGCCTCGGCCGACACGCTGCGGACCGACACGCTCCTCGGCTGCGTCGCGGGGGCGATGACACGCGACATCGAAGCTCCGTGCCGCGACGGAGTGCGCGTGCTCCTCGGCCGCGTGCTCACCGAGGCACTCCGCGCCCACCACGGCACGCTGCTCGCGATCCTCCCCAAGGGCCAAAGCCCGCGCGACACGTTCGCCGACGCAATCGTCCTCGAAGAGCCGCTCGCCCTCGGTGCGCTCGTACGGCGCCAATCAATGCAAGATACACCCGAGGGTCGCGCGGCGGTCGAAGGCGCGGGCCACCTCTTGAGCGGCATGCTCGCGACCGACGGCATTACCCTCGTCAGCTCCGCTGGCGAGATCCTCGCGTACAATGCATTTTTGCGCTTCAGCTACGACGAGCGCACCCGCACCGCTGCCCTCGGCGGGGCACGACGGCGCACCTTCGACGCGCTCTCGGCCAACGTTGGCACGTCACTCGTCGGTGCGTTCGTTCGCTCCCAAGACGGCTTCGTCGACTTCAAAATCGACGAACGCGAGCGGCGCTAATTGCCTATCGCGCGCACGGTCACGGGGCGACGATGACCTCGGATATCTTGGCGAACGTTCTACCCTCCGCGCGCATCGATGTGACGAGCGCACGAATGCCCTTCGGATCTTTCCCGAAGCCGTAGGGCGCGCCCAAATGGGCCAACACCACGACCACGTCTCGATCGGGGTTCCGTCGCGCGAACGAGGTCACCATCGCCGTCTCCTTCCCCGCGTCGAGGCAATTCGGGTCCACAGGAGCGACTCGGCATTCGGGAAAACCGAGCGAGTCGTGCACGTCGACGTTCCACCCGACGTGGGTGGTGTACCCGGCGAGCGCCGCTTCCCGTAACGAGCGGTCGTCGTATTCGCCATACGGCGCACGCCACATCGTGGTCATCGTCGACGACCGCGGCGCCTCCGCACCTGCATATGCGCGCGCGACCGAAGTGCCCCATGCGTCGCGCAGGAGCACGAGCTCGTCTTTCCAAACTACGCGTGGACCGAGGTGCGGATGATCGAGCGTGTGATTGCCCACCTCGTGACCATCCTCCACGATGCGGCGCACGAGGCGAAGGGTCGCTTCGTTCGGCGCACGCCGTGGGCCCGCCGCGACGACGAAGGGGCCCGCCACGAAGAACGTGGACTTTACATTCATCTCCTTGAGCGCGTCGAGGACCGCCATGCCCGCTTCCTCGGGCACCCACGCGCAGTCGAACGTGAGCGCGATCTCCTGCGCGGCGCCGCGACGCTTGAAATACGCGGATTTCGTCTTGTCGCCTTGCGCCACCACGTGCGCAAAATGGTCGTGGGTGTCGACGTAGCGAAGCTCGCCCGCGTCGGTCGCGACGGTGCCTCGCGCGCCCGGCACGGTCTCGGTCGTGGACATCGGCTCGGGCAACGCGGCCTCCGTCCCACACGCCGCACACGCGAACGAGAGCACGAGAGGTCCGAGTCGATGGCGCATCGTCGTCGTACGCCGCGCCCGCTCGCCCGATTCCACGAACGACCTCGATGGCGACAAAACGCGAAGAGCGGGGAGGAGCCCGCTCGATCACGTCGTCCAGTCATTCGCGGACCGCGCGCCGTGCACGCGATCCATGCATCCTACATACTCACTCGGCAGCCGCTTCGGCGGTGCGCGCGTGGGCCTCGGTCTCGCTCGGCTTCGCGTTCGCATCGAGCACGCCCTTGAACGAGCCGCGGTACGCGTAGGCCAGATAGACACCGACCGCCGCGAGCACCACCGGGAGCGCGAGGCCGGCCGGCGCGAGCGCGCCGTGGTACGCGAGGATGTTCACCATGATCGGCGCGAGGACCGTGAGCGCGAGCGGCACGAACCGCCCCGAGAGCAGCGCGAGGCCAGCGAGGATCTCGGTCACCTTGATGAGCGGGAACATGTACCCGGTCGCCGCGAGCGCGCCCAAGAACGCCCCCGCCTTCTCCGGAGGCGCCGGCATCGGCAAGAACTGGAAGAGCCCGTTCAACCCGAACAGGACGAAGAGGCCTCCGAGGAAAAGACGAGCGGCGACGGGAGCTTTGCGAGAGATGTTCATGGCGACTTCCTTTCAAAAAGCACCATGACCCTCGTTTCGCTGTTGCGCTACGCGCACCAAGCAGAAATAATCGTTGTCGTGGAAAGAACGATTAGCTTCGACGGCGTAACGGCGTTCCTCGCGGTGGTGGAGACCTCGAGCTTCACGAAGGCGGCGAGCCGTCTCGGGATCGCGAAGTCGGCGGTGAGCCGGCGCGTGAGCGAGCTCGAGGATGGGCTCGGTGTACGCCTGATTCATCGCACCACGCGCAAGCTGCACCTCACCGACGCGGGGGTCGAGTACGCCGCGCACGTTGGCCGCGCCGTGACCGCCCTCACCGACGCGAACGAGGCGGTGCGCGATCTCGGCGACTCGACGCGCGGGCGCGTGCGCCTCACCGCTCCGGTGGACCTCGGCTCGACGTATCTCCCGAACGTGCTCCGGCGATTTCGCGAGAAGTACCCCGACATCGCGGTCGACTGTTTGCTCTCCGGTCGGCGGATCGATCTCGTCGCCGAGGGCGTCGATCTCGCGCTTCGTTTCGGGCCCCTCCAAGACTCGTCGCTCGTCGCGCGCAAGCTCGCCACCGGCGCGGCGTTCTTCGCTGCGAGCCCGGCTTACCTGGAAAAACACGGCACGCCGAAGAAGCTCACCGATTTGCTCACCCACGAGCTCGTGCTCTTTCGCGCGCCGCACGGGAAGACTCGCTTCGACCTGGAAGGGCCGAAGGGGCCGGAGTCGATCGACGTGACCGGGAAGCTCACGGCCGACGACCTCTCGTTTTTGCTCAAAGCCGTAACGGACGGCGCCGGCATCGCGCTGCTCCCGTGGTTCCTCGTCGCGACCTACGTGGACGCGGGGTCCATCGTGCGCCTCCTCCCGAAGTACCGTCAGCCCGGCGGCGCGGGGCATTTGGTTTACCCCTCGGCGCGCCTCCTCCCGAAGCGCGTGTCGCTGCTCATCGATCACTTGCTCGACGAGCTCAAGGTGCTCCGCATGGAGCCGACGTGAGGGGATTCGTGGTCGTCGCGCTCTCGCTGATGACGGGCTACAGAATGCGGGCTCCTGCCGCTCCGGACCGGCAGACAGCGCAACGGACAGTCGAATCGGTATCCCTCGACGCGTGTCCGTTCCCACGCGGACGGAGCACGACGATCCAGCTTTACGTAGCGTTCGATCGTCACGGGACCGCATCGCACGTCGAGGTCGGTCGCGACGTGGAGGGGTCGCTGGCCGAGTGCCTCGTCGCCTCGATCAAGGGCGCACGGCTGCCACCCGGCGAGTGGGAGGGAGCGACCGAGGTCACCTTCGAAGCCACCGTCGAGACGGACGGTAACGGCCGCACTCGGTGGCCGTTCGATCGCGATGCCGGTGAGTGGACGCTCGGCACGATCGAGGCGACCTCCGGTTGCACGAGCAAAAAGAGCCACCTCGGGCACCTAAGCGTAGTGTTCGACGGCTCCGGCAAGGTCTCGTCGGCGAAGGTCGACGAAGACATCACGCTCACGCCCGAGACCGTCCGCTGCATCGAGGCCGCGTTCCTCCGCGCGCGCGTCCCACCTTTTGCAGGACCTCCCGTCTCCGTCGGGAAATGGTTCCTCGTCGAAGAGTCGCGCCGCTGACCCTCACCCCGCGCGCAACGTGAGCATCGTCACCGCGGGCGCCGCGCCGATGCGGATCGGCGGGCCGGTGGTGCCCAAACCCGGGTGCACGTAGAGGGTGGCCTCGCCAATCGTGTAGATGCCCACGTTGAACTCGTGCGCGAGGCTCGCGAAAGAGAACCGCTTCGCCATGAACGGGACCGCGATCTGCCCGCCGTGGGTGTGCCCCGAAAGCATGAGATCTACACCCTTCTTCGCCGCAGCAGGGAACACCTCCGGGTCGTGGGCGAGCAGCACGCACGGCATCTGCGCGGGTCTCTCCGCGAGGGCGGCGTCGAGGTTCGCGCGGCGAGTCCAGGTGTCGTCGATGCCTGCGAGATACACCTTTTCGCCGTCGCGCTCGAGGACGAGCCCCTCGTTGCGAAGCACCTTCACGTCGCGCGCCTTCAGGTAACCGACGAGCGGCTCACCCTCGCCGAAATAGTCGTGATTTCCCATCGATACGAACACGCCGTCCTTCGCGCGGAGCGCGCCGACGACCTCCGCGATGTCCTCGTGGAAAGCGACCCCGCTCGTGACCATGTCGCCGGTGACGACCGCGGCGTCGGGTTCGTGCTCGTTCGCGATCTCGGCCCAACGAACGCCCCACTCCTTCGGCGTGTACTGCCCGATGTGGAGGTCGGACAGATGCGCGATGGTGTAGCCGTCGAACGCCTTCGGGAGGTTCTTCACCCTCACCTCGAACGCGAGCCGCTGAACCACCTTGCGCCGCACGAGCACTCCGTAACCGGCGACCACGAGGCCGGTGACGTACGTCGCGCCGAAGAACGCGAGCGGCAAGAGCGCGCCCCCCGTCGCGAGCCCCACGAGCGGTCGCACGACGAGGTAAACGAGCGTGGGCACGAGCGTGAAAACACACGCGCACCAGTGCACGAAATACGGGACGAAGAAGAAACGCACGAGCCCCTCTTCGCCTTTGCGATCCTCGAGGCCGTTCCACACTCGCGCGACGAAACCCGCGATTCCAAAGCACGAAAACAGGAGCGCGATGCCGAACGCGGCTGGCCACGAGAGGCCCTTCCCGTGCACGAAGCCCAGCACGCCGAGGAGCGGACCCACGTGCGCCAGCACCGTCGCGTAGAACAAGAACACGACCATCCGACTCGGACGCGGCGGTCGCTTCACGCTCGCCTCGTGGCGCTCTGCTCGCGTGCTGTCACCGCGATCTGCTTACGCGACAATGCGCCCTTCGACGAGCGCGCCGTCGTCGAGCACCGCGCGCACCGTGGCCTCGTGCGCCAAGATCGCGAGCACGTTGCCCTGCGAGGGAAGATCCCCGGACATGCGGACCCAGCTCCCGCCCGAGCGACGCAAGAGACGCGCGGTCGCCGCCCCCGCCCACGCCGAGCCATCGGGCGCGACCGCGAGCGACAAGAGATCGCGTGTAGTCTGCACGGCTTCGAGCACTCCCTCGCGGCTCTGCATCACGTGGAGCGCGTGCCCGCCCACGCCCACCGTGACCGCCGTTCCGTCAGGAAGCGCTGCGATCCCGCGGAGATGCCCGTGGCACAAGTTCCCCAAGAGCTCGGCGCGATCGGCGTCGCAGCGCACGAGAGCGCCGCGCTCCCCGCAGGCGAGCATGTCGTTTCCCGCGCGCGTGATCGCGGTGAGGCTCGACGCCCCGGCGCACTCGGCGAAGGCGTCGACGCGGCCCTTGGAGACGCGGACCACGACCCCCGCCGTGGTGCCCACTTGCACGCTCCGGGTGATGCTCCCACGGTAGGCGTGCTCGCCGACGACCCACGAGTCGCCCTCCGGGACACGGCACGCGCCGAGGAACGTGATGCCCGGGTGAACGACGCGAAGCACGTCGACCTGGCCGCGCGCCGACACACGCGCGAGCATGGACCCCTCGCCGAACAAGAGGAGCTCCTTGCCGTCGATCCACGTCACGCCGCGGAGCACGCGAGGATCGAGATCGCGCGGGAGCGCCACCGGCTGCCACTGCCCACGCTCCCACACGAGCAACCCAGAAGGTCCCAACGCGGCGACCTCTCCGCTAGGGGAAATCGTGGCCGATCGGAGCCCGAGCGGACGAGGAGGGGTCGCCACGGCCGAGAACCGCCACGACGAAGGCTGCGCCGCGACCGCCTCTGGAAACCGATGCGGGCGTCCGTAGGGCAAGGTCGCCGGGAGCTCGGGCTTGGCCGGCGGCGGGGTGCTCTGGTGCGGGTTGCTCTGGTGCGGGTTGCTCTGATGGCGCGGAACCGTCGCCGCGGGCTCGTGCGACGAAGCCGCGAAGGAGCGATCGTTCGGGGTAGTGGCCTCGAAGGGAGACACGAGGCTCTTCGGCGCGTTCTCCGCGTCCTCGACCGGCGCGAGGAGGGCGTCGAGCTCGTTCACGAAGGCGCGAATGCTCTCGTGACGATGCGCCGGATCGGCGGAGAGGGCGCGCGCGATGACCTGATCGATCGCCTCGAGGCGATCCGGTCGCCGCGCGAGCTCGCGGGGGAGGCCTTGGAGGTTCTTCGCGAGCTGCGGGCGCACGCCGTTCAAAATGCGGGTCACGATGACGAGCGGGTTTTCGCCATCCATGAATGGAAACGCGAGCTTACCGCTCATCATCTCGTAGGCGACGGCGGCGAGGGAGAACACGTCGGTGCGCGGCGATACGCGCTTGTTTCCTCGCTCGTACTGCTCTGGAGGCGCGTACCCGAGGGAAGCTCCCGCGAGGGCGGCGGTGCGCACGAGGTTGAGCTCGACCAGCTTCACGAGGCCGAAGTCGGTCACCTTCGCGACCTCCGAGCTCGCGTCGGTCGCGAGCAAGATGTTCGACGGCTTGAGATCGCGATGCACGACCTTCTGCTGGTGCACCGTGTCGAGCCCCTGCCCCACGTGACGGAGGATGCGACGCACTCGCGCGATCGGCAGCGCGCCGCTCGACTTCAGCACTTGCTCGAGCGAGGGCCCCTTCACGAACTCGAGGACCGTGAACGGCAGGGCGATGACCGGCCCGCCGAGCGATAGCTGCGCGACCGCGTGGTCGTAGAAGCGGACCACGTGCGGGTTCGGGAGCATCGACAACATGCGCAACACTTCGGCTTCTTGCTGGAACCGTCGCAGCGCATCGAGCCCCACCACGTCCGGGCGGAGCACCTTCGCGAGCACCTCCGCGCCGTTCGGATCGTTCCAGTGCGCGCGAAACGCCCAGCCCTGGCCCCCCTCGCCCACGCACTCGCGCAGGTGGTAGGCCACGCGGCCCGTCCCGATGAGCACCTGCCCCGGGAGCGCCTCGCGCAGACCCGCGAGCTGCTTTGCGTCCGGTAAGGACATCAGGATCGGAGGATACTCCCTCGTGACGCCACCACCACGAAAAGCAAGGCCCGGCGCTTCCACGAGGGAAGACCGGGCCTATCTGCCAACCTGTTCAGGGTAGATCGGAGGCGATTTCTCGCCAGGATCAGGCCTCGAGCATTTTGACGAGCGTCTCCTTGTTGGTGACGCCTACGTGCTGGCCGGCCTTGGCGCCGCCCTTGAACACGAGGATCGTCGGGACGCTGCGGACGCCGAAGCGCTGGGTGACCTTGGGGGCATCGTCGATGTCCAGCTTGGCGACCTTGTACTTGCCGACGTTCTCGTCCGCGATCTTCTCCACGATCGGCGCGAGCATTTTGCACGGGCCGCACCAGGTGGCGGTGAAGTCGACGAGCACGGGGATCGGAGAGTTCGTCACCTCCGTGTCGAAGTTGTCGTCGGTGAGCTCGATGACGTTCTTTCCGGCCATGACGGTCTCCTTGCGAACTGTTCCGTGCGCGTGTCCACGTGGGCACGCTCTCGATGAGAGGCAAGCTGGTTCGGGCACAATGCCCGGCCCGAATGCTTCCCAAACGTAAGCAAGGCGCAAAGGAAAATCTACGGGCACGACGTGATTTCGCGCGAACGAGCCGGGACCGAAGCCGGCGTCGCGTCCGGGGGGCGGCGCGGGGATAAGTCGGCCGTCGCGCAGGGAAATTTTCCGGTCGCGAGCGTGTCTGTCCGCCACCTGGCATCTGGAGAGGGTGCACGCTTCGACCCTCGATGAGCGTGCTCTCGACGGCGCGACGCGGGCGGGGCGGGCACAACACTGTGGTGCCTCGTGGCGAGCCCTGCACTAACCTCGTCGCCATGAGCTACGTCCACGACGGTATGTGCGAGCAGTGCGGTCGCGACGCCAAGGTCCAACACGTGAGCTTCGCCTACAACGTCGGCCTGCTCGTGATGCGCTTCCACAAGACGATTCAGGGCGCGCTGTGCAAGTCGTGCGCGAGCTCGATCGGGTGGAAGTACTTCCTCGTCAGCTTCTTCTTCGGCTGGTGGGGTGTCATCTCGTTCTTCTTCAACTTCGTGTGCCTCGCCACGAACGTGAGCAACCTGCTCAAGTTGAGGAACTACCCACCGGAAGCCTGATTTCGGCGCCCACGAAAAGGCGACGGCGGGCCTACCTCCCGGCGTCCTTCCTCGCCGGTAAGATCTCGTCCGGAATGGGCTTTTTCATTGGTGGCGGCGTGGGTCCGGGCTCCGGTTGTGCCTTCTTGCGCCCGTAGTCCATCGCGCGCTGAATGCCGCGCGCGAGATCGTCGATCGGGGCATGGAGGCGAACGTCGAGCTCGCGGCCTTTGGGCTCGGCGGAGATGGAGTCGACGACGGCGCCGAGGCCGATGAGGCGAATGCCGATGTCCTTGGACCACCCGAAGCGCTTTCGCTCGACGAGGCGCGCGAGCACCTTCGCGTTCGCCTCCGACTCGCAGCGAAGCACGGCCATCGCGGAGAGCTCCTCGCCCGCGCGCGCCGAGATCGCGAGCCCCGCTGCGCCGACCGAGAGCACGGCCGACATGATCGCCTCGGGGCCGTCGTCGTTCCCACCCGCCGAAGCCGACGCGAGCTCTTGTGAGAGCTCCGACTTGAGGCGCTCGCGGAGCGCGGTCGGCAAGAGCGCGGTCGCGAGCACGGTGGGGTGCGCGAGAGAGGGCTCCGCGGTGAGCGTCTTGACGAGCTCGGCGTGGGCGTCTTCGGTGAGGGCGCGGGGCTCGGTGCCTTCGGCCGCCGCGAGCATCGAGCCGAGCCACGATCCCTCCGCCACGACGAGCAAACCGCCCTCCCTGAACGCGAGCCCAGGTTGACCACGCTCGCCTTTTTCTCCTTCGAGAACGTGGAAAGCGCCCACGACCTTGGGGCTCGTCTTCGTGCCTCGGGCGAGGGAAATGCGCTCGGCGCAGGTGGCGAGCTCGCTCTCCGTGATGCGCACTTGGGCCGCGACGCCGAACGTCCCTCGCGCCTCGCCCTCCGGGATCGCGAGCACGAGATCGTCGACCCTACCTAGCGGATCGAAACCACAGCCACGGGACAGCTCGTCGAGGCCGAGCGACTTCCCCGCGCCGTCGTCGCCGGCGACGATGGAGTAGATCGGAGAAGCCCGGAGCGTGGGCACGTCGACCTTCGCGACGAGGAAGCTCGCCTTCGGGACGGCCGACTCGGGCCCGAGCGCCGCCGCCGCGACGCCGCCCTTTTTCCACGTGAGCCCCACCATCACGGCGAGCGCGATCGCCATGACGAGGGCGATCGCGATGGGGTTGTCGACAGGTGAGGCCTCGCTCGGGAACGCGGGCTGCGGGAGCGGCTTGGGCAGCGCGGGGAACGCCTTCGGAGCGCGTTTTTCCGAGGAGATCTCGGGATCTACGCGCGCACGTTTCGAGACCGACGGCGACCCGTTCGAGGCGCCCGTGCTCTCGGAAGCGGCCGCAGCGCGAGGCTTCGGCTCGGGGTTCGCGTTCGCTCGTTTTCCCTTTTTCTTGGCTGCCATCCGCGGGTCGTACCGTCATAGCAGACGCCACGAGCGACCCTGCCCCGGACACGAACGCGCGCCCGCAGGTCACCGCCTCGATGCCGGCGCAGAGACGGACGAGGCGCTCGCACGCGTCGCGTGGGCGCGATCCATGAGGGCCTTCGCCCACTCGGGACGCTGGAATCCCGCGGGCAACGTACGACGGGACCCTTCGTCACCGAAGAGCGCGTCACGGAGCTCGGCCACGTCGAGCCAGCGCACCGCGCGGCGGGGATGAATCGCGCGTTCGAGCGCGCGCTCCACGTGCCACGGGAGCTCCGAGGCGAACGAGGCGCCTTGCCGCCGGCACGCCCCGAGCGACGGAACGGGCGCGTGAAGGACGACACGCGGCTCCACTCCGGCAAGCAAATAGAAGAGGAGAGCGCCCACGTCGAACACGTCGGTCTGCTCGTTCTCGGTGCTCGCGCTCTCGGGGGCCCGGGCGTGGACCTCGCCCGAAGAGTCGATGACGAGGCTGCCATCCGGCAGGAGCGCGATCCCCGACGCGTGGAGCTTGGGGAAGCGCACACCGCGGCGATGGGCATGATCCATGTGAAAGAGCAGCACGTCCGCGACCCGCAGCACCACGTCGAGCTCGAGACGACCGCCAGCTTCTTGGCGAAGACGCTCGAGCGATATGCCGTGCGTAGGCGCAGGGGTCGGGCGATTCGGCGAACGACGTTGGACGAGAGGAGAGTGCATCACGGAAGCCTCCGAAGAGAGAGCCACGTCGCTCTCGAATCCATCCGTGTACGGCCCGCGAAAAAGGGATCACCAGGTTCGTGCGTCGGAGCCGCGAAACGGCTCGCACCAGCACCGACCCTCCCGGCGGCGGCGGCATACGCGAGCCGCGAGCGCCGGACCGCGCCTCGTTCCGTGGACCCGCGGAGGTTCCCCCTACGCCCCCGTCCGAGCGCAATTTCACGAGCGAATCTATGGATTTACGCGTGACCTTGCGTTTGCAGCGGCGGTGGCATGCGCTCATCGATTTTTGCTCTCGCCGGTCTCGTCGTCCTCGCTTCGGGTGCTTGCGGTGGAACGGAGGCTGGCCCTGCCGACGCGTCCACGCCGCTCCCGAGCGCCACCACCGAGCCTGCTCCTATCCCCGATGGAGGCACGCCCGAGACGAGCACGCCGAGCGATGCCGGGCTCGACTTCACGGCCGTCGACGCGATCGCGGGCCGCGCGATCGGCGCCTCCGACGGGGGAATTCCTGGGTACTCCCTCACGATTTACGACCGCCGCCACGCGCTCGTCTTCAAGAAGGTCTACGGCACGTTCGCGACAGAGACACGGGTCGCGGTCGCGTCGGCGTCGAAGCTCGTCTCCGGGCTCGTACTCTTGCGCCTCGTCGACCAGGGGAAGCTCTCGCTCGACTCGACCACCGGCGACGTACTCGGGTGGACCGGTCCGAACGCCACGATCAAGCTCTCGCACCTCATGAGCTTCACGTCCGGATTGCCGCGCGAGGCCGCGTGCATCCTCAAACCGGCGATCCCGCTGTCGGCGTGCGTCGACGAGATCCGCGACACGACCGCGGTGGCGGAGCCGGGCACACGCTTCGACTACGGCTCGACTCACCTCCACGTCGCCGCCCGCATGGCCGAGGTGAAGACTGGAAAACCTTGGGCGACGATCTTCCAAGACGAGCTCAAGGCTCCCGTCGGTCTCCCCCCCGAAGTGGTCTATTACACGGCGCCGCGGCAGGAGGTCGGCGTCCAAAATCCGCTCATCGCCGGCGGCCTCCGCGTGTCGGTCGACGAATATGCCAAGATCCTCGGCACCGCGTTCGCGAACGGCGTAGCCCCGAACGGGACGCGCATCGTGTCCGACGCGTCGATCGCGCTCCAGGCGAAGGCCCCCTACCCCGCGGCGATCGTGGGGTATTCGCCGATCGCCGCCCTCGGACAAGGGCTCGACGTTCGTTACGGCCTCGCGGCGTGGCTGGAGTGTGCGACTCCCAACGAAGGGTGCGCCCAAATCTCGAGTCCCGGAGCGTTCGGCTTTACACCGTGGCTCGATCGCGACGCGGGGTATTACGCCATCTTGGGTATGGAGGTCGAACGCACCGGCGAGGTCGTAGGCTTCGCCGTCGAGCTGCAACATGCGCTCATGCCCGAGATTCGAAAGGCCTTCGGAAAGCCATGAACGGACCGTGGCGATGAACGAGACCCGCACCGCCTCGTCCTCCATTCGTCCGGTGACTGGCGCGCCGGTCGATCGGAACATCGATTGGCGCGCGTGTTTCCTCGCCAAACGCACACGACGCCCAAATGCATGCTGGTACAGCGGCGCGGTCGCCGTTCGGCAATCCGAAACGGGTGCAAATTTCCGGTATGGTGTGCGAAGGTGCCGAAACGCCATGCCCGGCTCGATGCCCCAAGAGCTTTACCGCGCGGCATTCGAGCACGCGGTCGACGCCGTCGTCGCTTTGGCGGACGACCGGAGCATATTGGCCGCGAACAACGCGGCGGCGGAGTTGTTCGCCGTCCCTCGCGAGCAGCTCGTCGGCCGATCGAGCGCCGAGTTTTATGGCGCGACAGACGGCCAAGCCGAGGAAATTTGGCGTGAGCTCGGCGAGGGTCGCTCCGTCCGCCGCGAGGTGCGCATTCGCCTCCGCGACGGCAAGGTCCGCGACATCGAGGTGACCACCCAGGGACACGTCGTCCGCGGCGTCCATATCGCCATCCTGCGCGACGTCACCGAGCGGAACCGGAAAGAGCTCGTCGCCCGCCGCTACGAGCTCCTGCGTGAGCACACCGAAGACGTTCTCCTCTTCATGGCGACCGACGGCCGCATCGTCGAAGCGAACCGCGCGGCAGAGAAAGCCTACGGATTCACGCGCGAAGAGCTGCTCGGAATGAACATGATCGAGCTCCGCCACGACTCCACGCTCGACGAGCTCGCGCCGCAGCTCAAGCGCGCCTCGCACCAAGCGGTCCGCTTCGAGACGGTCCACCGGCGCAAAGACGGCTCGCCTTTCCCAGTCGAGGTCGCGTCACGCCCCGCGCGCATCGGCGACAGCGATCTCCTGCTCAGCGTGATCCGCGACGCGACGGAGCGACGTGCCCTCCACGCCAAGCTGCTCGAGGCCGATCGGGTGTGGACGTTCGGCATGATGGCGGCCGGGATCGCGCACGAGATCAACAATCCGCTCGCCTACGCGCTCGCCAACGCGGAGGTTCTCGCGCGCCTCCTCCCGGACCTCTCGCGCCGCGCGCGCGCCGTCTCCACCGGCGACGCGCCACACGAAGAGCTCACGAACGTGGTGGACGATCTCTCACGCTGCGAGGCGATGCTCGGGGTCGCGACGGAGGGCCTCGAGCGCGTTCGATCGATCGTGCGCGACCTCAAGATGTTCTCGCGGAGCGACCCCGAAGAGGGTGTGCTCGTCGATCTCCACCAGGTGCTCGACGCCGCCCTCAACGTCGCCCACGGCGAGCTGCGCCACCGCGCCACCATCACGCGCGCCTACGGCGAGCCGCCTCCGGTGCGGGGCAGCTCGTCACGCCTCGGACAGGTGTTCTTGAACCTGCTCGTGAACGCCGCGCAGGCCATTCCGCGTGACCGCGCGCGAGGGGGCCAAATCCGCCTCGAGACTTCGCAGACGGCGACCGGCTGGGCCAAGGTGGTCATCGCGGACGACGGCGCCGGCATCGCGCTCGCTTCCCAGGCGCGCCTCTTCGAGCCCTTCCAGACCACGAAACGTGGCGAAGGTACGGGCCTCGGGCTCTATATTTCTCGAACGATCGTAGAAGCGCACGGAGGCCGAATCGCGATCATGAGCCGAGAAGGGGACGGCACCGAGGTCACCGTGTACGTGCCGCCTTACGCGCCGAGCCGCCATCCGTCCGCGCCCGCGTCTTCCGCGCGCTCGGTTCGTCGGCGCGTGCTCGTGGTCGACGACGAGATCGAAATCGGCGCCGCGATCCGCGCCCTCCTCGCGCCCCATCACGACGTCGAGGTCGCCACCAGCGTGGCCGGCGCGATGGCGATGCTCGGGAGAGACGGCGCGTTCGACGTGGTCCTGTGCGACGTGATGATGCCGGTCGCGTCCGGCCTCGACTTGCTCGCGGCGGTCACCACCAAGTACCCGCACCTCGCGGCGCGTTTCCTGTTCATGACGGGGGGCATCCTCGACGACACGCTCCGCGAGCTCACCAGCAAGAGCCGCATCGTCTGCCTCGAGAAACCGCTCACGACCCTCGAGCTCCTCCAGGCGATCTCCAAAGCGACACGACGCGCATGAGCCCCCTCGGCCTCCACGCGGCGAGTGCAAATATGCATCTTTCCTAGGCTATTTCGTTTCGACTTGCGTCGTGACGGAGCAACATCGGCGCGCGCTTTTCGTTATCCTCTACCTGAACGTGGCCCACCGTGAAACGCCGTCCTCCCTTCGTGCCCCGATCCGCCTCGGGGTCGTGGGGGTCGCGATCGTGTGGGGCGTGGGGGCGTGCGAGCCGACGACGCCGAAGCTCCCGACGAAGCCGCCGTGTGCGCACGAGCCGTGTGTCTCGCCCACCAAGACGATGCGCCGCGCCCGGATCGAGTACGAGGTCGCCGGTCGATCGTTCCAGCTCCCGGTCGTGCGCGGCTCGGTCGGCGGGGTGCCCACCCTCTTCCTCGTCGACAGCGGCGCCAACACCCACGCGATCACGCGCTGGCTGGCGAAGAAGGCGAAGCTTCCCCTCGAGAACCGAGGCGACAGCAGCACCGACCACGCCGGCAAGCCGGTGACGAGCATGCGCACCTCCCGCCCCGCCCTTCGAATCGACGGCTGGGGCCCGCTCCCCGACCAAGAGACGCTCGTCATCGACGTGCCGGAAGCGCTCGAAAAGCTAGGGATCGGAGGGTTCGTCTCCCCGCAGCGCCTCGACAGCGAGACGGTGGTCCTCGACCTTTTGCGCGGCGAGATCCGGGAGAGCGAGAGCCTCGATCACGAGAAGGGGGTGCTCGCGGAGTGGGCGAGCTTCTCACGTCCCGAGCCACGTTCCCTCCCCGAGCCCATCGTGTGCAAAGACGACTCGACCCCGATCGGCGCGCTCTCGTTCGTCGTCCCCGCCACCGTCGACGATCAGAAGGTGACGCTCCTCGTCGATACGGGTGCACAGCGCACGGATATTTTCGGCACGTCGACGGCAGGCAAGTCCCTCTCGCCGCGCGCGGAGCCGGGCGAAGCGCTCCTCCTCGCCTCGGGGAAAATCGAGACCAAGCTGCTCCGCAACACGGAGCTCTCCGTCGGCGACGTGCACCTTCGCCTCGACATGGGCCTCCTCCCCGGCACCGCCGATACCGTGTGCCCGCGCGACGGCGTGCTCGCGATGGACGTGCTGCGTCGTTGCGTGCTCGTCCTGTCGAAGGGCACCCTCCACGGTCGCTGCATCTCCGCCTCGCAACCCGAGCCCCCCGCGCCGCCGCCATGACACGTCACGCGGACGGCCGCGCCGCCGTGTGCCAACCTGCGCTCCACTCGCAGCGCAACCTATCGATATCAAACACAATTACGCAGGCACACCCGTTGCAAACCGGAGCGCAATGAAAGCCGCCGTCTCGATCTCGTGCGCGTTCGCCCTCGTCCTCGGAGCGCTCGGCTGTTCGTCGAGCGACACCACCGCCGCGGGTGAGGCCGACGCTCAGACCGCGACGCCGCTCCCGAGCGAGCAACAATCGCTCCTCGGCACGTACGAGGTGGAGCTCCGCTCGACCCGGTACTCGGGCGGCAGCGGCCAGCGGACGCGGGTCGACTTCGTGAACCGAGGCGGCGAGCTCGCCGTGTTCCTCCAGGGAGGCGGCTACGGGATCGGGTTCTCGCGCGCGAAGATCGAGGAGATCACCGAAGCGCAGGTCACCACCTCGATCGAGGCCTACGGACGCACAGCCCTGTTCACGGTCAAGCGAAGCGCGGGCGGAGCGCCGCTCTCGGCCACGCTCGGCACCGGCGGCATCGAAGACCTCGAGGGCGACTTCTCCGAGGACACCACCGCCCCCACATTGGCGTCGTCGACCCCGGGCCTCCCGTGGGAGGTCACCTCCGTGCGCTTCTCTGAGGGCTTGCTCGCAAAAGACGTGAAGCTCCCGCCGAGCGGCGAGACCGCGTTCAGCCTCTTGCCGATCGCAGACACGCCGTGGGTCGGCGCGATCGGGCTCCGGCGACCGCTCTCCACCACGTGGGACTCGTCGACGACGTCGAGCGCGAAGATCCCACTGTCCGGCATCGTGGCAACGGACCCGTCGGGCAACGCGCTCAACGCAGCCAGCGCGTACGTGGAAGCACGCACGCTCCCCGTCGGCAAGGCCACGAAGGCCTACGATTTCTCGAAGGACGTGCCCGCGTATCCGCAGCAAGCGAGCCGCCTCGTGGGCGATTGCGACGGCGCCGCGTCGTGCCTTCGTCTGTCCCAAGGGTCGAAGATCGCGCTCCGCATCGCAGCGGGGAGCCGCGTCGTTCGCCTTCGTTATGCGCTCCGGGCGGGCCAATTCGAGGGCACCGCGCCCGCGGCCAAGATCGCGCTCACCGCGTTCGTCGCGCCGGGCGACGGCTCCGAGACGAAAGAGACCGCTCCGGTCGACGTGACCTGGACCGCGGTCCCCTCGCCGACGGAGACACGCGCCTTCGCGACTCCCTTCGTCGACCTCGAGATCGCCCTCCCGCGGTTCGACGCCGAGACCGGCATCTCGCTTCGATTCGACGGTGAGCCTCGCGCAGCCGCCACGCCGGAGCCCACGAATCCGTCGCCGGGTCCGCAGGTCGTCAAGGCACGGCACATGATCATGCTCTTGAAGTCCGCGGTCGCGGAATAGTCCGCGGCCCTCGCGCCTCCGAAGTGTCGTCCGCGCCGGCGACGCGCGGCCGGCGCGAATAAATGCAGACTACACGAACAGCGACGGGAGCACCGCGCCGCTCGCGCCGTGCACGACGTGCTCGAACGCGCCTTGATTGTCCGAGGGCTCGAGGTTCACGAGCCATGTCTCCGCTCCCGCGTCCCGCGCGTGGACGACGAGCTCGGAGGCGGGCGACACGCGGCCGGAGGTGCCGACCGCGAGGAACACGAGGCGGGAGCCTCGCGAGGCGCGCACGAACGCGTCGATGCGCGCGAGATCACGCGGGTCGAGCCGCTCCCCGAACCAAACGATGTGGGGGCGAAGGAGCGCGCTCTCTCCACGTTTTGCGCATGCGCCGCAGCCCGGGAGATCGCCGAGGTAGACCTCCTCGTCGTCGAAAGGCTCGCGGTCGCAGCGCGAGCAGCGCGTCTTCCACAAGGTGCCGTGCATCTCCACCACCCGCGCGTTCCCGGCCTTCGTGTGGAGGCCGTCTACGTTTTGCGTCGCGAGCAAGAAACGATCACCGAGCCGCTCCTCGAGGCGCGCGAGCGCGTGGTGCCCTGCGTTCGGAGCGACCGCCTTCGCGTCCGCGCGACGCTGCGAATAGAAGCGCCACACGAGGATCGGATCGTCCACGAAGCCGCGCATCGACGCGACCTTCTCGATCGGGTGATTCTCCCAAAGCCCATCCGCGCCGCGGAACGTGGGGATGCCACTCTCCGCCGAGATCCCCGCCCCGGTGAGCACGAGCACACGCGTGCGCTCGTCGATTCGAATCGTGCTCGTGGTCATCGAGCGATGATAAAGTCCAAAATACCTTTAGTCAAACGCCCGCCGCAAAATAGCCTCGCCCGCGCCGTGCCACGACGCGCGCACGCGTCAGTCGCCGCAGCCGATGCCGATGTCGGTGACGTCGATGCCGGGGGTGAGCACGATCGGCGAGGGGCCTCCGAAGATCGTGAGCTCGTGATCGCCGCGCGTGTTTCCGGGCCCCGCGAGCCAGAGCGCGGCGTAGCGACCATCGGGCAGCGTGCACGGAGCGACCGCGTTGTCGGACGGCGCCTTCGGGACCGGGACGGAGCTCCCACGCGGGAGCATCCAGATGATCTCGGGCGCGACCTGGCGACCCGCGACCGGCCAAGCGGCCTCGAAGTAAAGACCGTCGCGTCCCTCGTGAGGGTTCTGCACGTGCGTCTGGCGCGCGTTCGGCAAGAGCGACGACGTGACGATGCGGCGGAACCCGGTGCCGTCCAGCGCGACCTCGCACGCGTCGTTGTTGCCGGACTCGGGATAAGGGTTTTGTCCGCAGTCGAACGTGACGCGCGTGCCGTCGTGCGTGAGCGCGGGCATGTTGTTGTACGGGTAGGTCGAGGCGCTCGTGAGCAGCTTCGGCGCGAGCCAGCGGCCCGCGACACGGCGCGTGGAGAAGAGGTCCACCGCGTGCGGCCCGGTGGATGCGGCGTAAACGACGAGATCCCCCGCGCCGGGAACGATCGTCGCGACCCCCTGCGGCGTGAACGGGCGGCCCTCGGGGCGGATGAGCTCCACGCGCGAGAGATCACTCGGCACGAGCACGAGGGTGTCGCTGCTCGCGCCCCCGAACCGGGACGACGTGAGCAGCATCCAGCGAGAATCCGAGCTCGCCGTGATGCGCAGGTCGTCGCCGCGATTGCCGAGCTTGTCGAGCGCGCGCGAGATGTTCTCCGGAACCGCCCCGCGCGTGGTCGCGACACGGAACACGCTCCCCTCGAACGAGTAGTAGAGGTGCCCGCCAGTGAGCGCCGGGGCGATCGGAAACTCGCCCACGCTCGCGTCCGCGACCGCGCCGCCGTCAGCCCGCCGAGGCTCGCGCGCGGGCTCCCCCGAGGTGCTTGGGCTCGGCGCTCGAGGCGCCTCCGCGTCCTCGTCGATCACCACGTCGATCCGCTCGACCGGCTTCAGCGGGGGCGGCTCGATGTAATCGCCACACGCCGCGAACGCTCCAGAGAGGCCCGCGACCAGCGTTCCCAACAACCAAGATGACGCGCGAAGACGATTCGAGTGGTTCATGGAAGGAAATGTGGGCAAGCCCATGATCCGCGGACTTACATCCCATCGCGGGGTCTACAAAGACCCTATCGGGATAGAATTGACGCTTTCCGTCACAAAAGCGCCGCGGTCATGAAGTGTAGGTGCTGATTCCTACGGCTCCATGCGGCAACTTCTTCCTTCGCGACGGATCGACGCCGCGGGCGGTCGATCAGCTCATCTGCGCGGCGTCGTCGTAGAGGCGCTTCTCGATCTCTTGGAAGGCGGCGAGCTCTTCGGCGCGGGTGCCGCTGAGGCGGAGGTGCACGTCGCCGTTCGAGAGCAAGATGACCCCGACGCCATCGGCGCGGACGTGCATCCTCGTGGAGGTGCCGTAGTAGCTGCCGCCGTGACCGCCGCCGTGACCGCCCGGGACGGGTCGGTGCTCCCAGAGCAGCCCTTGGCCGTCGATGTCGTTCCCGATCGCTTTGGCCGGCACCTGCACCCGTGTCATCTCGCGCGCCGACGCCTCCGAGAGGAGACGCTTGCCGAACGACTCACCACCGTTCGCCATCGCGAGGAGGAACGTCGCGAGCTCCTTCGCGGGGGTGCGTAGCGCGGTCGCCGGGAGGTAGGGCACGCTCGACTGCGGCTCCGCGGCTTGGCCCTGTCCGGTCACGAACGTGTGCGGCGTCGCGACGGTGCCGGGCGCAAAATCGGCGAGCAAGAACGAGGTCCGTGCCATGCCGAAGGGCAGGAAAACGTCGTCACGCATGTACTTCGCGAAGGGCTTCCCCGCGATCCTCTCGATGACGAGGCCCACGAGGGCAGCGCCGAAATTCGAGTACAAAAACGGGCCTCCGGGGGCCTGCGTGGCGTAGCTCTCGCCCTCGACGTACGTGGCTCCGCCGGGCACGAGGTAAGGCTCGAGCAGCTCCTGGAGCGACATCGTGGGATCGCCGGGCTTGGAGAGCGAGACGAGCTTCACCCCCTTCTCCTGGATCGACGAGGTGTGGGTCATGAGGTGGCGGGTCGTGATTTTTTGGTCCGCGAATTTCGGGTTCCGGACCTTGAACGGGAGGTAACGCTCTACGTCCTCGTCGAGCGCGAGCTTGCCCTCGTCGACGAGCTTCATCGCGCCGACGCCGGTGGCCGTCTTCGAGAGCGACGCGAGGAAGAACGCCGTATCGTCCGTGATCGCGCGCGACGAGGGCACGTCGGCCACGCCGTAGTGGCGAAGGAGCACGACCTTCCCGCCCTTCACGACCGCCGCCGAGAGCCCGGGCAGCTTGGCCTCCACGAGCTTCGCCTTCACGAAATCGTCGAGCGAGAGCGCGGCCGCACCTGCCGGGTTCCCTTCCGCCGGGCCCGACGTGGACGCGCTGCACGCGTTGCCAGCGAGCGCGAGCGCGGAGAGGGCGCCCTGCAAGAACGTCCTTCGGTTCGGCGCCATGGGGGTGCGGCTCGCTCGCGTCTTCACCGGAGGAACTCTACGCGTCGAAGACGAGACGTCGAGTCACCGATCTTCGTATCCTGGGCCCATGCCCGCCGACGCGATCGCGCTCTTGCGCCCGAAAGACCCTGAAAAACTGCGCCCTTACCTCGACCTCGACGACGACGACGAGAGCGACGGGCTCTACGCCGAAGAGCTCGAAGGGGGCGCGTTCATGGTGCACACCTTCCAGCCGTTCGCGGTGTTCCAAGGAGACCACGACGAGGGCCGCGTGTGGCTCGAGGGGCTCGGCGACGCGCTCGCGCACGCCCACGACGATCCGCGCGGGGTCCTATTTTTCCCCGACGACAAAGAGCCCGAGGGCTCCACGTACGATGCAGTGGTAGCCGAGGTGGAGGCGCACGGCATTTGGATCCCGTTCGCCACCCTCGGCGAAGCAGAAGCGGCGGAGAGAAACGCGCGCCTCGCGAAGGACCTCGAAGACGCGAAGCGCATGGTGGCCGCGCTCACCGGCGGCGGGAGCGGCGAAGGCCCGAGCCCCGACGAGCTCGAGGCGCTCGCGCGGAGGCTGCAAGGCTCTTCCGAGAGCGCCGATCCCGCGTTCGGCGCGGCGAAGATGTTCGAGGACGTGCAGCGCCAAGTCATGAGCGCCCTCGGCCTGCCGATGGTCTCCGGCGACACCATCGTGCTGATGGTCGATCACGCGCCGAACGTGGAGCTCGACGAGGTCGACGTCGCGGACGCCTTCGAGCTCCAGGACGGCAGCGTCGCGCTCCACACGTACGTGCCCCTCGCGTCGCGCGAAGAGTTGCTCGCCGAGCTGCGCGGCACGAGGGCCGATTGGGTCAAGGGGCACACCGACGCACGAGGGATCCCCACGTTTTCCTCGGTACATCTCGACGATCTCGAAGACGTGACGTCGTACGCGGACGTGCTCGAGCGCCTCGGCGCGGAGGTGACGTTCCTCGTTCTTTGAGCGCGAGCGGCATCACGATCGCGATCGCGACTATGCTCTGCTCGTGACCACTCAGAGCTCCGGCGTCCGCTTCCACGAGAACGTTCACGGGATCTACTTCGACGATCTCGACGCGTTCCAAATACTGCATAATGCACGTTATCTTCTGCTCATCGAGCGCACGATCGGCTCGTTCTGGCAGCGCCTCGGCTGGGGTAGCTGGCGCGACATGCAGAACAACGTCGACGCACAGCACCTCGTGCGTGAAAATCACGTCGAGTACCTGCGGCCCGTCTCCGGCACCGGCGAGGTCCGCGTCCGGATCTGGATCGAGAAGCTCGGCACGTCGAGCCTCGTCTTCGGGTTCTGCGTGATGCCGATGGACGAAGACGTGGACTACGCGGTCGGCACCCGCGCCCTCGTGCGCATCGACTTGGAGACACGACGACCCACGCCGTGGACGGAGAGCTTCCGCCAAAAAGTGCTCCCTTACCTGCGGAAAGACGGCCCAAAGGCCGCGCCGTAAGGTCCGCGGACGTCGCGTCTAGCTCGACGGTCTCGGCGACGTCGTGAGCGCGGAGCGGAGTCGATCGCGACGAGCGCGCGCGGCGGACGGCGAGTGGGACCTCGGCAAGTACCTCAAGCTCGGACGAGTCGCGCGCGACGGCCTCGCCACCGTGATTTGAAGCGCCGATTACGCTCCAGCGTCGAGATTGCCCGCGCCGCTCACCGACGAGAGCGCGGACGGACACCCTCGAGCGACCGGCGTTACTTCTTCTTCTTTTTGTGGCGTTTGTTGTGCTGCAAGACGAGCTTCGCGTAGTCCGGTGGGTCGGTCACCTCTTCGCCGCGGTAGGCGTCGCGGGCCTTGGGGGCGAGCTCGGGGAGCTTCTTCACCATGACCTCGAGCTCGGCGAGGGCGGCCACGTTGCGGGGGCGAGCCCATGTCTCGATGCTCTCCGCGAGCTCCGCGATGCGCTCGCCGCGGAGATGACCACGACGCCCGAGCTCCCCGTAGCTTCGGGCGAGGGCGTCGCCGTCGAAGCGGTGCTGGACCACGAGCTCGACCGCGACACGAAGCACGCTCTCGGCCGGCACGCGGCGGTCCTCGAAGACGACGAACGCGGCCTGCAGGTAGTTGTAAAATGGGACCACACGGCTCCCATAGACGCGAAAATCCTCGGGCGGCGACTGCCCTTCGAGGTGGATGAGCACACGCTCGACGACGTCGCGCTTGGTGATGGCTCCCGCGAAGCGAAGGATGTCCTCCGTCACGTCCTCGTAGACCCGACCGCCCTCGCACACACGCGCGAGCTCTGCCGCGGTGACACGCCCCGAGACTACGTCGCCGTAGAGCGCGTAGACGAACGCGTCGGCCTCGGCGTCGTCACCGAAGAGCGTCTCGCGCACGCCCTTGGTCGCGGTCTCCTCCGGCGCACCAGCGCAGCTCGCGAGGAGCGCGGGGAGCTTGTACCCGAGCTGATCACGGAGCGCGCGGAACCGTAGCCGCAGCATGTTCTTCAGGTTCGGCTTGAGGGTGAACGACTCCCACGTGATGCCGTCGAGGCGGAGCTTGTCCTCGAGGCGACGCCGCATCTGCTCTGGGCTCCCCGAGAGGATGTGGACCGCGACGCCTGCCGAGCCCATCTCCCGAAGGAGCGTGGAAGCACCCGGATTCGTTCGCTTTTCGTCGGCGCGCTCGAGCGCGGTCTTGATGAGATCGCGGACGGTGTCGAACTCGGTTCGGAGGTAGGTCTTGTCCAAGTCCCAACGGGCGATATGGCTGGGGACGCTCACGTGCCTTTGCCTTTCGTGGTCGCCCGCGCACGTGAACGCGACCCGTTCAACAGGGTTTGTACGTCCGGCTGCGAAGGGCGCGGACGCCGAGAGACCACCCGCGGGGGGAGGATATCGGACTCGGTCATGATGCGTTTGGCGAGGAAGATCGCGGCGTCGAGCTTCTGGAAGCTGCGCGCGCGATAGAAGCGGAGCGCGTTCTCGTTGTTCTCCGCGACCTCGAGGACGAGGTGGGTGCAGCCGTTCAGCTTCGCGATGTGCTCCATCTGCTCGAGCACGAAGCCGCCGATGCCGAGGCCCTGATAGCCGGGGTGGACCGCGATCTCCTCGACGTAGAGCGGGCGCATGTCGCGCTTCGTGAAATACCGATGGTTCATCCAGTTGTCGGAGCCGGAGATTTCGAACGCGCACTCTGCGTAGCCGACGATGACCGAGGTTTTCCCCTGGATGAGCTCGAAAAGGAGCTGCACGATGCCCTCTTCTTCGTACACCTCGAAGAACCGCTTCTTCGAGCGCGGGCGCTGGTACTCCACCGTCTCGCGGTTCACGTCGCGGAAGCAGAGCTTCAAGAACTCCCAGGTGCGGAGCAAATCGCGCCGGTGAATGCGACGGACCGAGATCGTTCCCTCTTCGCCGCGGGTCGTCGCGCGGGCCCCGCTCTTCTCGGACGCTGGGCTCTTCGGCTTCGCCGGGGTTGGCTCGGAGCGCTTCATTTTCGGCGAGTCTACCAGGAGGATCGTGACCGTTGCGACCCCACGACCGCGGGGAGGGACGTCCGAAGGACCGAGCGACGCCACGCCGCCGCGTTCAGTGGCCGTGGGCAGGCGGAGCGCCGGTCGCCGCGGACGGCTGACACACGGGGATCGAGCCGCCCTCGCACTGCGCCGCTCCGACCGCTGCGCAGGTGACCTCCACCTTGCGCCCGAGCGCGCAGTACGCCATCACGCCCGCGTCGCACACCGGCGCGTCGTCGATGGAGCAATCGGGCTTCCCGAGGACGTAGCAGCCCGCGGTTTTTCCTTGCCCCTCGCATCGAAGGCCGAGCGCGCCGCAATCGGTGACCTCGACGGCGCCCTTCTCGTTTCCACGCGGGCCCATGCACGAGACGAGTCGCTCGCCCTCGCAGTATCTCGCGCCGGGGGCGGAGCAGCGCGGTGCGCCCTCGGCCTCGCACGACGCGCGCTCGATTCCGTCGTCGTCCTTCCGCGCGACGCAGCGCTGCCCACGCTTGCACGCGATGCGCTCGGCGGCGCCGTCTTGGCAAGTGAGCACCGTCCCGCCGGCCTCGCAGCGGCCCTCCTTTGCGCCCGCGGGGCAGAGAGCGCGCGAAACGCAGGCGCTCTCGGTGAGGCCACCCGAATGTTTCACGAGCTCGCACGTGCCCTGGACCGTCGCGCAGTCGACCCGCTCCGCTTCGTCCGCGTCGTCGCCGCACTCGACGCGCGCGTTCCCGTCGCACGAGGTCGCGGTCTCGTGGTGGCTCGCGCAGAACGCCGCCGCGGCGCGATCGGCGGGCGCCTCGCACGCGTGCGCGGCTTCGCACGTTTTTGCATGCATCATGCATACTTGTCGCGCGCTCGGGCCGCCCTCGCCGTCGCTCTTGGTGCCCATCTCCGCGACCCACGCGGTGATGCATTTGCCCGGGTCGCGCTTCTCGTTGCTTTGGTGGCCGTGGGCGCAGCTCGCCTGGAGCGCGCACGCGCGGGTGACCTCCGCGAACCAAGAAGGATCACGATCGCCGGCCGGCGGAGGCGAAGCGGGACGACACGCGACGACGAGCGCCACGATGGAGGAGACGACGGCGAGAGAGGCGAGCGGCCGATTCATGCAGCGGGCTTCGACTAAACCGTGGCGATCGATTTTTTCATTTCCTCGAGCGAGAGGAGCAAGTCCTTCGCACCCGAGGCGAACGCGAGCTGGAGGGCCTCACCGAGGTAACGCTGCGCTTCGTTCGCGCGGTCGCGGCCGAGGGAGACCTGCGCGAGGGCCCCCAGCACACGCGCGCGCTCGGCGCCGCTCGGGCCGGCCATGTCGAGCGCCTCGCGGAGCACACCCTCTGCATCGGTGAACTGGCCCGACGCGGTGAGCGCCTGTCCGAGCTTGCGCGCGAAGATGAGCACCGCGCGCATGGGATCTTCGAGCTCGCCGCGGAAGAGCTCGCGCCGCGCCAGCTCGAGCCCGCGCCGGAGCGCGGTGATCGTTCCGGGGGTGTCGCCGCGGGCCGCGCAACGGGTGCTCACGCGCTCGAGGAGGATGAGCGCCTCGAACGTATTTTGCGCAAAAAACAAGTGGATCGCGCGCGCTTCGATCGGAGCGGAGAGCTCTTCGCCCACCTCGGCGGCGGTGCCGTGGAGGGCGCGCCGAACCGCGGCCGGGATCGTCGCGAGCACGACGTCGCGGAGGAGCGGGTGACTCGTGCGGTATACACCCTTCGCCTGGGTGACCATGCCGGACTGCTCGAGGGCGGCGAGGGCCTCCGTCACCTTGGTGCCCTCCGAGACGAGACGAACGAGCGTGGGGCCCGTCACCTCGTCGCCGTAGACGCAGATCGCCTGGAGCACCCTTCGCGCGTCGCCGGAGAGGCGCTCGATGCGCGCGGAGATGATGTCGCCGATGCGGCTCGGGGGCTTTCCGCCTTGCTCGCGCGTGAAGCGGAGGAGCTGATCGACGTAGAGCGGGGCCACCCCGCGGTTCGCGTGGGCGATCGTTTGTTTCGCCGGCGCGCCGTTCGCCGAGCCGCCGAGGCGCGACACGAGGGCGGGAGGCAAGCCGCCGAGCACACGAGCCGAAGCGGTGCTCGCCGGCCAACCGGGATCGTAACCGGGGGTGTAGCTGACGACGAGGAGCGCGGGAACGATCGGGGGCTCGCCCACGGTGTCGGCGAAGGCGGAGCGGCTCGCCCCGTCGACGAGGTTCAGGTCGTCGACGCAGAGCACGACGCGCTTGCCGGTCGCGCGCTCGCTCGCTCGAACGATGGCCCAGCGGAGAGCCTCGGCGATGACGAAGCGTCGCTCGATGTGCGAGAGGCCCGCGGACAAATCGCCGGGAGCGAACACGTCGGCGAGACCGCGCTTGGCCTCCGCGCCGGCCGACGCCCAGTCTTTCGCGGTGCCGCCGTCCTCCGGGATTTGGGCGAGGCCCACGATCGCGCGGCGGAGCGAGTGGTAACCCACCTCTGCCCAATACGGGTCCGGGCCGGTTTCGACGACGACGTGCCCCGCGGCCCGTGCGCGCGCCAAGAACTCGTTCAAAAGCCTTGTTTTACCGAGGCCAGGCTCACCGACGACACGCGCGCCCATGAGCGAGGTGCTCGCGTCCACGAGGCGATCTTCGAGCCAAGCGAGGTCTTCGTCGCGCCCGATGAACGGGAGCGGGAAACGCACCGCTTCGCTGACGGGTCCCGGCACGTCGTCCACCGCACCGCTGACGGGAGGCGGAGTGGGCGCGGGCGTGTTGATGCTGCGCGCCGCGAGAGAGGCCCCGCACTCGCCGCAGAACTTCTGCTTCTCGGGGTTCATCGCCCCGCAGGTGCCGCACACGATGCCGCCCTGAGGCGCGCGCGTGTTCTTGTTCTCGACCTGCGCGATCGCTTGCGCGAGGGCGTCCGAGAAGGCGTCCGAGTTCTCGTAGCGTTGGTCCGGGGACTTCGCGAGGGAGCGGAGGCACACCTCCACGAGCGCGTCCGGGATTTTGCGCTCGGGCGCGACGTCGCGGGGATCTTGCGGATCTTGCGAGAGGTGCATGAGCACCACCTGCGTGGGCGACTCGGCCTCGAACGGGATCCGCCCCGTGATGAGCTGGTACAGGATGACGCCGACGCCGTAGATGTCGGAGCGGGCGTCGAGGGTGTCGCCGCGGCCCTGCTCGGGGCTCATGTACTCTGGCGTGCCGCAGACGATGCCGGGGCTCGTGATGCCGGGCATCTGGGAGTCTTGGCGGATCTTGGCGAGGCCGAAGTCCACCACCTTCACGAAGTCGCCGCCGGAGCGGGTGGGCTCGAGGATGATGTTCTCGGGCTTGAGATCGCGGTGGATGATCTCGATGTGATGCGCTTCGGAGAGCGCGGCGAGCACCTGGCGGAGGATGCTCACCACGCGACGGAACGGGAGCGGGCCCTCCTCGTATTGGACGCGCGCGAGATCCTTGCCGCGCAAGAACTCCATGACGAGGTAGAGCTGGCCGTCTTCGGTCTTGCCGAAGTCGATGACGCCGACGGAGTTCGGGTGGTTCAGCCGGCTCGCGGCGCGGGCCTCGGTGATGAAGCGGGCGGCCGCGTTCTCCTCGCCGATGAGGTGCGGGTGGATGATCTTGACCGCGACGGTGCGGCTCAGGGCGACCTGCTCGGCGCGATAGACGCGGCCCATGCCGCCGACGCCGATGAGCTCGAAGATCACATAGCCGCCCGGAAGCGTGCGGCCGATGAGCGGATCGTCGGGGCTCGACTTCAACGAACCGAGGTTGAACCCGCAGCCGGGGCAGAACCGATGCGTCTCGTCGCAAGGGGTGCTGCACTGAGGACAAATCCGCATCGCTCGCACTACGCTAGCCCGGTCGGGGGGAGTTGGGAAAGGGCGAGCAGTTACGGGAACGTTCGAATAACCGAACCTACCTTCGGCCACCCGCGACTCCATCACGCGCCGACTCGTACCTGGCAAAAACCGCGGCGAATCGGTGTTCGTGTCGGTCATTGGCGACACTATCCGCGCACCAAAGCCTCCTGTTTGCGGTGGTCGCTGCGGCGACCACCTCGCGGCGGACGGGTCGGGCGGGCGGCGAGAGGATCGCGCTCCGACGGCCTGCTACCCTCTCGAGATGGGGCGCGAAGCGAGGGTTGCGGAGGCCGCCGGCGACCGCGAGGCGTTCGAGCGATGCCTCGCGTACGTGCGCGAGAAGAGCGCAAACGAGACGGCGGGCATCTACGGACCAGCCTCGATCACGTGGGAAATCATGCGCGAGCCGTGCGTGCTCCTGGCGGCACCTTCGGCGGTGCTCCTCCAGCTCGCCCACCCTGCGATTTGCGACGGCGTGTCGCGCTACTCGTCGTTCGCCAAAGACTACGCCGGGCGCGCGCGCCGCACGTTCACCACGATGTACGATCTCGTGTTCGGCTCCGTGGCGGCGGCGACGAAGGTCTCGCACACGCTCTTCGCGATGCACGGGCGCATCCGCGGTACCGTCGACGAGCCAGGCTCGCCCTGGCACGGGCGCAGCTATCGCGCGAACGAGCAAGAGCTCCTTCGCTGGGTGGCGGTAACACTCCCCGTTTGCGTGAACCAAGTGTTCGATCGCGCCGTGAGGCCGCTCGATCGCGCGGACCGCGAGCGGCTCTACGCCGAGCAAAAGGTGGGCGCCGCGGCCGTGGGGGTGCTCCCCGAGGTCATGCCCGCCACCCTCGCGACGTTCGAGGATTGGTACCTACGAGCTTCGTCACCGGAGCACCTCCACGTCGGCGACAAGGCGCGCGCGCTCTTCGCGGCGCTACAGGCGGGCCGAAAGAGCCTCGTGCTCCGAACGCTCTCCGCGGCGTTCCTCCCGGCCCACGTCCGCGAGGGCTATGGCCTCCCGTTCGGGGCTCGCGAGAAGGCCGTGCTCGCGGGCGTGCTCGGCGGTTTGCGCGCGGGCAATCGTGTGCTCCCGCGCAGCCTTCGTTCGGTCCTCGCGTTCCACCAGGGCACGCTACGCGTCGCCGAGGGTCGCGGCGCGACGGCGCCTTGGACCACGCGCATCGCCCACGCCCTCACCCGGGTCGCCCCCCTGCCGACGACCCTTGGAAGTCCCTGACGAGCGACGACCCTTGGAAGTCCCTGACGAGCGACGACCCTTGGAAGTCCCTGACGAGCGACGACCCTTGGAAGTCCCTGACGAGCGACGACCCTTGGAAGTCCCTGACGAGGGACCGCGCTCTCTACGCGCATGGAGACCACGGCCGCCTCGACGACACGTGCACCCTACATTCGACACGAGCCGTTAGAACGCTTCGTTGATTTGGATATAGAAGTTGGGCTCGCCTTCGTTCGACACGCCGACGTCGAAGCGCCCGTTCAAGCGCTCGTCGCGGTCGAACATGAAGCGGACGCCGCCGCCGGCAGCGCCCTTGATGTCGCTCGGTTTGAACTCGAGGAGGCTCGGCGCGACCATGCCGACGCTGCCGAACGCGACGCCGCCGAAGCGCCACGCGATGGGAAAGCGGTATTCGGCCTGGGTGATGACGGCGTTCTGATCACGAAAGCGACCCTCGAAGTAACCGCGCATACGAAACTGACCGCCGAGGGCGGGCAAGTGGCTGAACGGTACGTCCCAAAACGTAGACGCGCCGTACCCCTGGAGAGCCAACGTGTGCCCGAACCAGAGCGGTATGTATTTGCGAATATCGACGGTGAAGAGTGAAAACGAGTGCGTGCCGCCGAGGGCCTGCCCGTAGAACATGCCTTGCACCGCGACATAGGTGCCACTCCGCGTAGAAAAGTAGTTGTCGCGTGAGTCGTAGGTGAACCGAAACCCGAGGCCGGTGACCAAGCTCCCGCCGCGACCGAGCACTGCCGGGTTGTTCGCGAGCTGCCCTTGCGGGTTGTCGAGCTTGGTGATGTCGATCTGCTCGACGTGCGCCTGAGGGCCGAAGTAGGCATAAGGCGCGAGCTGGCGGGAGAGGCCGAGACGACCACGAAAGAGCGTATAGTTGAACTGCTCTTCTGCCGTATGAGGGGTAGTCGCGCCGATACCCCAAAAGCGATCCAAGAGGCGCTCGTGGCTGAACTCGCCCTCGACCAAGAATTTGCCGTGATCGATGTAGAGCGTGGGCGAGACCTGAACGAGGAGCTGCTTCGTGATCGTGTAAATGAAGTCGCCCTTCACGTTCGAGGGGCGGTCGTCCAGTGTCTCCCCCGGGAGGCGAAAATAGCCGAACCCGGCTACTCCCGCGGCGAGCTTGGTCTCCGGGGAGTAATAGAGCGCGGGCACGGCGAGGCCGCCGTAGTAGGTGCGGTCGTCTTTTTTCTTCGGCTTTACCGCGGTAGAGCCGGCTTGATCGATGGTCTTCGTGCCTTGCGCGCGCGCCGAGTCCACCGCGCCGAGGACGAGGACGTGCGCAAAAAGGATTGCCGCAACGACGCGAGCTCGCGCCCTCAAAACACGAACTCCGGCAGGTATATCTGGAAGCCCAGCACGAGGCCGAAGTCGGAGAAATCGACCCGCGTGCGCCTCCCGTCGCTTCGCAGCAGGAGGCGCGCGAACGACGCTCGGCCCGCGACGTCGAACGCGATGCCCTTCGTGAGGAAATACGTGATGCCGCCGCCGACGCCGACCGCAAGGCCGCGCCCGGTAGACTCGCTGCCCTGCGCGCTCGACCCGAGGCTGCGCTCTTCGTCGTAGTAGGTGCGGTAGCTCCAGTCGGCCTCGCCAAAGATGGCCCAACCGTTCCCGACCGGCACGTAATAACGAAACCAGGGGCCGACCTCGAACGACTGCTCCGACCCCTCCGTCACGATACCCGGCGCGCCACTCGTGCCCGCCAACGTCACGCGGTGGAGCGCCACGTCGTAGCGGGCGCGGAGCCCGACGAGGAACCGATCGACGAGGAAATAACCGTTTCGCGAGGTGATCCCGTAACGCGACGAGCGCGTGGTGGTGGCCCCGGGCTCACGCCCCTCGAACGCCGACGACTCGACCGTCGCGCCAAAACCTGCCGCCCACGAGCCGCGCGGGAAGTACTCGCCCTTCGGCACATAGTCCGGCTTGGGCGGCGGGGCCTCTGCTCGCGCGGGCAGCTCGACCGCGAGCACGAGCGACACAGCGGCGCACCAAGCGACGACGGGGCGGCCCCAGGCCCTCGCGGCCGCGGGACGCGTGTGGGCGGCAAAGTGCGGCATCGCCCCGTCTTGCCCGAAACCCTCTCGCGATTCAATCGCCAAGCTCGCGATCGGGGTACGCTTGCGCCCGTGCGTGAACCCATGTCCACGTCGCCCGAGAGAACCGCCGAGCCCGTGAAATCGGACGGAAGCGCGCCATCGAACGACGCCAAAGAGCCCGTTTCTCCCGCAAAAAAGGGCCCCGGGCTCTACCTTCAGGTGCTCGTCGCGATCGCGCTCGGCGTTCTGCTCGGCTGGCGCGCGCCGACGGTCGCCCAGGAGATGAAGCCCCTCGGTGACGTGTTCGTGAAGCTCATCAAGATGCTGATCGCGCCGATCGTGTTTTGCACGGTTGCGGCCGGAATCGCGGGAATGGGTGACCTGAAAAAGGTCGGTAGGGTGGGCGCGAAGGCGCTTCTTTACTTCGAGGTCATGACGACCATTGCGCTTGTCGTGGGGCTCGGCGTCGTGCATCTGGCGCGCCCCGGTAGCGGACTTCATGCCAACGCCGCGTCGCTCGACACGAAGAGCCTCGACGCGACCTTGGCCGCCGCCTCCGCCGGCCATCCGAAGGCTGAGGGGTTCGTCGGCCACCTGACCGCGATCGTGCCGGAGAGCTTCTTCGGCGCGTTCACGAGCGGCGAGGTGCTCCAGGTGCTGCTCCTCGGCGTGCTCACCGGAATGGCGCTCGCGTCGATGGGCGCCAAGGGCAAGCCGATGCTCGATTGGCTCGGCCACGCGACGAAGGTGCTCTTCACCATCATCGGGTTCGTCATGCGCCTCGCGCCGATCGGAGCGTTCGGGGCGATGGCCTTCACGATAGGCAAGTTCGGCCTCGGAAGCCTGAAGAACCTCTTCGCGCTGATGATCACGTTCTACGCCACGGCCGGCTTCTTCGTGATCGTGGTCCTCGGCGCGGTGCTCCGCGGTTACCTCGGATTGTCGATCTTCAAGCTACTTCGGTATCTCAAAGAAGAGCTCGTCATCGTGCTCGGCACCTCGTCGTCCGAGTCGGCGCTGCCGCGGCTCATGAAGCGCCTGGAGGGCCTCGGCGCGAAGCCGGAGGTGGTGCGCCTGGTCGTCCCGACGGGGTACTCCTTCAACCTCGACGGCACTTGCATTTACCTCACCCTCGCCGCGCTCTTCGTCGCGCAGGCCCTCGACGTGAAGCTGTCGCTCAAAGACGAGATATCCCTCCTCGCGGTGCTGCTCGTCACGTCGAAAGGCGCCGCGGGCGTGACGGGGAGCGGGTTCGTCACCCTCGCCGCGACGTTGGCCGCGACAGGGAGCGTGCCCGTCGCCGGAATCACGCTCCTCCTCGGGGTCGATCGTTTCATGAGCGAGGCGCGCTCGCTCACGAACTTCGTCGGCAACGCCGTCGCGACCCTGGTCGTCGCGAAGTGGGAAAACTCCCTCGATTTGCAGCGCGCGAAGCGTGTCCTCGACGTACCCGCCCTCGGCGCGATCGCGCTCGAGGACGACGATCACGGACCGTGAGCGAACGGCCGCACTCCCGAACGGCCGTGTCGCTTCGGCGGAGCGCGGGTGCTCAGCGCGAGCGGGGCGGGACGGCGGCAGTGCAATACCGCGTGCCGCAGTCCTTCCCGTCGACCTTGATCGTGGTCTCGCCGGTGCACTTGTTGGGCTTGGTCGCCCCCGCTTTGTAAACGGAGAACTTGAAGCGGCTCTTGTCGTTCGGGTCGGGGGTGCTCGCGATTCGGTCTTTCTCGGCGTCGCACTTTTTGGCGAGCTCGGCGGCCGCCTTCGCTGCGATTTCCGACGCCGTCGGTGCCTTCTTCGGTTGCGTAGCTTCTTTGTAGTGCGCCAAAACGTCCGCGCACTTCGCGTTCGCGACCCGCGCCTTCGCTCGCCACGTGTAGGTCTCCACGACCTCGACGGTGATGTTGCCGACCACCTCGCGACGGTCGCCGTTCTTCATCCCCGCTTGTCCGCCGCGGTTCAAGATCAGGTAACAGGACCCGCCCTGATCCCCCACGAAGTACACGATGTCGTCTGGTGTATCGGAGGCGGCCGGCCGCTCCATGCCGACGAACGCGACGAGCCCGAATCCTACGCCTACGAACCCTACAATAAGCTTACGGATCATGTGTCGTTCACTCCTACGGTGAGCTGCAAATCACGAATCCCTGGTGTGACCCGAACGCGCGGCGCGCGGTTCGAGGCGGTCACTGACACGTGAGCTTGAACGTCGCCGTGATCGGGCTCGCCATGTAGCTGGGGTTCTCGGCGCCGAATCCGAACTTCACGCGCTTGCAGTAGAGGCGCGCCGACACCGGGAGGCGAACCGAGGTTTGGCCGGTCGCGCACGCGTCTTTCAGCACCTTCACGAGGGCAGCTTCGACCTTCGCTTCGTCCTTCTTCTGCTCGATCGCTTGGAGGGCGGCGGCCACCTTCCCGGACTCGCGCGACTCCTTGCTTCCGAAGGTGGTGGCGAGGCCGTCGGCGCCGACGACCTTGTTCACGCGATACCCACTTTGGCGGCACTGGGCGAGAAAGTCCGCCTCCGGGCCGACATAATGGGTAATGACGGTGTTCGTGGTCGTACCTTTGCTATTGACCGAGATCTCGCCTTGCGTGTTGAGCTTCGCGATCGCGATCGCGTTGTCGCCGCCGGTGAGGCCGGCGAGCTTGAACGGATCCGGCGCCTGCGCCTCGGCGGCGGGGGCGAACAGAGCGAGACCGACGACGGCGACGACGAGACCAGAGACGAGCTTCTTGTTCATTTGTGACTGTCCTTTCCGACGAACGACGAACGATCGTGCGAGGACGCGCGCGAACGGCACTGCGATGCCGGCCGACGCGACGACGCACGTAAGAACCAAGACGTGAGGGCGACGCGGAGCCGGCCGGTGCGCCTCGAAACACGAGGACGCGATGACTCGACAGAGCGCCGCTCGAGGCGAGCCTGCTACGAGCGAGGGAGCGCGAATTCGCCCCCTCGCCCGCAGCCGGTGTTCGTCTCGAGGACAGCTAGAGCACGAGCCGGGCCAGCGCCAAGCAGTGCCCAATTTTGCCCATTTTTTGGGATTTTCACTCCGCGAGGTCTCGCCGAGTAGCCTGCGGAGCTACAGGGTACGACCGGATGTCTACGGCCAGGCTACAGGCCGCTCGCAGAGGACTGATCGCGCGGGCTCCGCGTTATCTTGAGCGACATGAGGGAAAGTCGGATCGTTCAGGGGTTAGGTGTCGTCGCGATCGCGCTCGCAGCCCAAGGCTGCGCATCGGGGCCTTTCGCGCTCGAGGTTCGTCACGCCGGGAAGCTCGATCCGGAGAAGGACGAGCGCATCGCGGAGGCCGCGCAGGCCTTGCCATGGGACGCGCCCTACGACGATATCCTCGTCACGAACGAGCTCCCGGATGGCCTCGTGATGGAGAAGGGCACCCTGACCGCCCAGAGTGACAAATTCACCATTCTAGGAGACGTTCGCTCCTTCATGGACGACACCCGCCAGGTAGCGTTCGCGAAATCAGTATTCTGGTACGAGTCGATGCACGAGACACACGGCACCGGGCGCGACGTATTCTGCAAGGTGCAAACGCCGCTCCGCACCCTCACCCTCGGGATATTCGCGCTCGTGTCGCCGACGAGTTGGCCATGTTATGTGCTCTACACGAAGAAGCTCACCACCAACGCGGCGATCCATCGCGGGGAAATGCGGCGCGCGGCGCGGGCGATGGGGGGCAATCTGGTCATCCTCACGGGGCTCGACTCGGTCAGCCAATCTTACGTGACCGGCTATGGCGCAAACGCGGGCACGGGGTTCGAGTCGGTGCCCGGTGGCTCGGCGCACGGGTGGGTCTTGATCGACAAATCACGCGCCAAGATTACGCCCACGAGCGCTCCCTGATTGTGTGTGTGTCGAGGACTCTCGCGACCCTGTCGCACGCGGGCCGCTCAGGAGCTCTCTTCGTCGCCACCTCCGCGGAGCCCGTGCCTCCGCGCGAGGCGATAAAGATACACCCGGTTGATGCCGGCGGCGCTCGCGGCCGCGCGCACGTTTCCCTCGTGGAGACTCAAGAGGCCCGTGACGTAGGCCGTCTCGAAGCCGTCGAGGGCGCGCTTCCGGGCCTCCGCGAACGAGAGACGCGGATCGACCCCCGAGTACCCGGGGATCGCGCCGTCCACGCTCGGTGGAGGAGCGTCGTCGAACACGAGGCAGCGCTCGAGGTAGTTCCGTAGCTCGCGCACGTTGCCGGGCCACGCGCCCTGTTCCATGCGCCGCAAGTGCTCGGGGGAGAGGAGCCGCGCCACCTGCTCCTGCTGCGCACCGAGCGACGAGAGCACGTTTCGACAGAGGTCGACGAGATCGACTGCGCGCTTTCGAAGCGGCGGCATGGTCGCCTTGATGACGGCCAATCGGTAGTACAAATCGGCGCGAAAACGCCCAGCGTTGACCTCAGCGCGGAGGTCGCGGTTCGTCGCCGCGATGACACGCACGTCGATCGGCACGTGCCGATTCGACCCTACGCGGCGGACCGTGCGGGCCTCGAGGACGCGGAGGAGCTTGGGCTGGAGGTCGGCCGCGAGCTCGCCGATCTCGTCGATGAAAACGGTGCCACCATTCGCGGCCTCGAAGGCGCCGATGCGACGGGCGTCGGCGCCGGTGAAGGCTCCCTTTTCGTGACCGAAGAGCTCCGACTCGAGGAGGGTGGGCGGGATCGCGCCGCAGTCGACGATCACGAACGGCGCCGCTCTTCGATCGCTCGCGCCGTGCACGGCCTCTGCTGCGGCGCCTTTGCCGGTCCCCGTTTCTCCCTCGAGCAGCACCGTCGCGTTGCTCGTTGCGGCCTTCTCGAGGAGGGCAAAGACCGATCGCATCGCGCTCGAGCGACCAGTCATCGCGCCGAAGGCGACCCGCGGTGAAATAGGCAATCGATTGTGGCTCGCGTGCGCGCGGAGCTCGATCGTGGTGCGCCCGATGCGGAGCTGAGCTCCGCCTTGGAGGAATGCCTCTTTGATGCGTATGCCATTCACGAACGTGCCATTGCGGCTCGCCAAATCGCGAACCAGCGGGCCCTCTGGCACGACCACGATCTCGGAGTGGAAACGAGAGACGAGGGGGTCGCGGAGCACGAAATCACACGAGGGGTGCGCCCCGAGGGTGAGCCTATCGCCCTCGGACTCCACCGCGTTGCCGCGATCGGCGCCATCGATCACCTCGAGTCGCACGCGACGGACACGATCCGAGAATGAGCCGTCGCCGTCCTCGGTAGAACGGGCCCAGTCGTCGTCGGAGGTGATCTCGGCCTCGGCCATGGCCCGACTATACGGCAGCTCGGGACGACCTACACGACCAACGGCGAACCTCGTGGCCACTTCGGGACCGCCAGCGACTACGTGTATTACGCAAGCACCGCGAGCACCGAACGGCGCCGTGTCGCTTCAAGGCCAGTGCGGAATGGGCTTCCGATCGCGGATCGCCTCGGCTTGGAGGCGACGTATTTCCTGCGGGCTAGGGCGCGTCAGCGCGGGTTTGGACTTTGGTGCGTCGGGACGAACGACGGTTGGCGGGCTGATGGTGCACGTCTTGCCGTCGACCCAGCGCTCTGCGCCGAGCGCGTCGGTGATGAGCCATCCGTCGTTGCCCCCCAAGAGCGCGCGTCGGTAGGCCATCGTCTTTTTCTCCGACGTGCGCGGGCCGGGCACGATCGCGGCGGCGAACGCGATCGACGCGGAGCATTGCGGATGGCTCGTCGCCGCCCGTACGGCCACGCCATCGGCGCCTCCCGCCTTCGTGTGGCTCACGCCGATTTTTCCACCACCGGGCGTGGCGATGACCACCTCACGACCGGACGCAGCCTTCGGAACCCGAAAGAGGAACGCCGCCGCGCCGCCGCTGCCGTCTACCCGCTTTGCGACGTCCACGTAACCATCGGGGGTCTCGAGGACCGAGAGGCCCGCGAACACCGCCTCCGGCTCGAGCGCGTGAACCGCCGCGATCACCTGCGGAAGAAGCTCCACCGGGTCGGCGCGATTGGCCGCGAACGCGAGGGAGAAACAGCGCTCGTCGGTGCACTCGGCTGACGCGTCCGGCCCCGCCGCGACGGTCAGCGGAGCAGAGTCGGCGACGGGCGCGCTCGCGGCCACGGCGACGGAGGCCGCGTCAGGCGCCACCGAAGCCGCGCCAGTGACGCGCAGTCGGATCATGTATCCCACAATCAACCCGGCGAGGAGCACGACCCCAATCGCGCCGACGAACCCACGCGCGCGCCCGCCTTCGGAAGGAGAGCGTGCGGGAGGTCGCGGAGAGGCGAGGGCGGACGGTGTCGCGTTCGCGTCGCCGACGTCGACGCCGGTGCGGCTGAAGCCCCCCACGCGCGCAGCTTCGTCTCGCGCGGCGACGGCGTGAAGCGGCGAATACGACGACTCCGGGAGGGAGCGCGAGGCTTCCTTGAGCGCGGCGGCCATCGCGCGGGCCGACGAATACCGGGCTTCGGGGGACTTTTGCAGCGCCCGCAAAATGACCGCTTCGATCGCGACGGGGAGCTCGGGCCGGAGCGCGCGAGGCGACGGAGGAGGCTCCGTCGCGTGCTTTTCGAGGAGCCCATAGAGCGAGTCCGCGGCAAACACGGCGCGCCCCGTCAGGGCCTCGAACAGAATGGCACCTACGGAGTAAAGGTCGGCGCGCCCATCGGCGGGGGCGCCGCGGACCTGCTCCGGGGCGGCATAGAGCGGAGTGCCCACGAACGCGCCGGTGCCAGTGAGCTTCTGCCCCTCACGGTCGAGCTTCGCGATCCCGAAATCGAGGATCTTGGGGTGCCCTGCCGGAGTGACCATGATGTTGTCCGGCTTGAGGTCGCGGTGGAAGATCCCCTTCTCGTGCGTCGCCTCGAGCGCCTCGAGCACCTCCACGACGAGCCGGCTCGCGCTCCCGATCGGCAAGAGAGAACGATTGGATACGAGGGTGGCGAGGGTGGCTCCCTCCACGAGCTCCATGACCATGTACGGCGCGCCATCCGCGAGCGTCCCGAGGTCGAGAACGTCGACGATGTGCTCGTGACGGACGAGGTTCACCGCCCGCGCCTCGGCGAAGAATCGCTCGACCCGCCGCCCGTCGTCGCCGTCGGCCGCGAGCAGCACCTTGATCGCGACCTTCGCGCCGATTTGCGGCTGTACACCGAGGTACACGCGGCCCATGCCGCCGCGACCGATGAGCTGCGCGACGCGGTAGCTGCCGACGGTGAGGCCGAGCATAGGATCCGGCCCGCGAGGAACGAAGCGAGCGCCGTCGTCGTCACAAACGCCGGTGCCGGGAGACGTCGCTCCGCAGCGAGGACACACGTGCTCGTTCGTGACCATTCCGTCCACCCCGCCCGAGCTTACGACAATGTTTGCTTCCGCTCGACCTTCGCGTCCCTCGCGGATGGTTTCGTCGCTGCGCGCGCACGACGACAACGGGCGACGTGCGGGCGGAGGCGGGAGGAAAGGAGTCGACAGGCTCCTATCTTTGGAGCGCCAACGAACCGCGCGAGGCGGGCTCCACCACGCGCGCGACGGAGCTGACGGATTCTTCAACTCGGGCGATCCACGCGACCACCCGAGAGAATCGAGGTCACCGTGCGAAGGGCGCTCGCACGGGGCAGACGCCGCGTTGCAGGAGCACACCCCACGCACTACTAGGCCATCACGCTTTCCTGCGGAGGCTACGCACGTCCTCGCTGCGCGTTGCCTCGACGAATTCGCCGACGATCGGGGAAGGCCCGTTTCGATTGCAACGTAGACCCTTCGCGCCGACGGCGCGCACCGCGCAAGAGCGCAAGAGACAATGAGAAAGCTTCAACGTTGGATCGAAACGGCCTTCGAGACCTTCCTCTTCAATGCGCGGCTCATCGTGATCCTCGCAGTGCTGGGGTCGCTCACGGCGAGCGTGCTCATGTTCGTGAAAGGCGCGATCTCGATTTTTCATACCGCCGCCGGGTTCGTGAAGCACCCTCTCGCGCACGCGGCGCACGGCGAGGGCGGGGAAGATTTGTCCGTCGCGCTCATCTCGTCGGTCGACGCCTTCCTCTTCGCCACGGTGCTCCTCATCTTCGCGATGGGTATCTACGAGCTCTTCATCAGCAAAATCGACCCCGCGAGCCGCACCGCGGAGTCGCGCCCGAACTGGCTGCAAATTCACTCCCTCGACGACCTGAAGGGCGCGGTCGGCAAGGTCATCTTGATGATTCTCATCGTTCGTCTGTTCGAGGCGGCGGTGAAGATGAAATACGACCACCCCCTTCACCTGCTCTACCTCGGGCTGGCGGTCCTCTTCGTGGCAGCCGCCCTCTACCTTCAGCACCTCGGCCATCGCCACGAGCCGAAGCACGCGAGCGACGGGCACGAGTATCCGCCCGCGGACGACGACGAGGACACCGACCACGGCGTGGACCACGTCAAAGCCAAGAACCGCAAGGAGTCGCATCAAAAGCCGCTCACCTTGAGCCCCGCCGCCGTGCAGAGCGCCGCGCCCACGACCGCTCCGGCGTACGCACAACCAATGCACACGAACGCGCAACAACCGCATGGCTACGCGCAGGCCCAGGGGCAACATCCGTCGATGCCGCCTGTCTCGATGAACCCGAATCCCGCTTATCCGCAAGGCTATCCGCAGCAGCTCGATCCTCGGTACGCGCAGCAGCAGCAGCAGCAGCAGCAGCAGCAGCCACAGCAGGCCTATGGCGCGCCTCCGCAGCCGCAAGGTCAGCCCACCGGGCAGCAACCCGCGTATCCCGGTGGGCCGCCGCAGCAGCGCCGCTAAACGATGAGCGCCGATGGGGCTCGACGAGCGAAGTCGTCGGTGCCGCGCAGAGGGGTCCCGTCGAGCGAGATTTGGGCTCGCCGCTCATCGGGCGGACCGGCATAAGATAGGGCAATGATCGTACGCTCGTCGTCCCCACCGTTCGAACAATGGGGAACTAGGCCGCGGTCGCGAGGCGTTCGCTGCGTCGCCATGCGCGTCTCCTCCCACATCGTCGCTCTCGCCGGCCTCACCGTGCTCGGGTGCCACTCCGTCGCCCAATCTCCAACCGAAAAGGCCACCCCCAGCGCCACGACCGCAGACGCAGCCGTCGCGCCCCTCGGGGTGAGCAGCGCGCCAGTGACCACTCTGCCGGCAGCGGCGCTCCCTCCCCTCGATTGGGGCACCCGCGCGGGCCTGGGGCCGCTCTACCCGATCGTCGATGGAATGTGCATTCACGGCACCGTCTACGCGCTCGAGAACGGGGCGATATTTGCCTATGGCATGGCCACCGGTCCCTGGTCGCGCGGAGGCAACACCACGGCTCAAGTCATCGGCGACGCTGGCCTCGTTCCGCAGGCAGACGAGGGGCTCGGCAAGGCGTTCGGATTCAGCTCGCCCAATGTCATCGCGGGGCGTTTGCCCGAACGCCTTGCCGAGCCCCTCG
>JAAFHV010000060.1 GCA_013297655.1 Myxococcales bacterium
AGGGCGGCCCAGGCGGCCTTGTTCGTGTCGGCGAAGGCGAGGATCTCGCCACTGGCAACGAGAAGGTCGAGCCGTCCGAGCTTTTCCGGAGCGTAGACGTCTGCGTTGCGAACGACGAGGAGGGGAGGTGTGAGCGTCACGTGATGGCGTCCTTGCGTGTCGCAGGCGGGATAAACATGGCGGTCGACCGCGGGCTCGGAGGGCGAGGCATCGGCTGCCGGCGGTTTTGGCGGGCGGGTCGTGGGACCCCCGGATGGGCCGCGGTCGTGAAGGCTCGCTACGTCGTGTCCGCCGGGGCAGTCACGTTCTTCGGCACCACCCGTCCGCGCTCGCCCCACATCATCGCGGTGTACACACCACCGGCGACGAGCGCGCCGACGAACCAGGCGTAGTCGAAGAGACCGGAGAGGGCAGGGATGACCTTGCCAATCCACGAGAGCACGCAGCCGGCGATCGTGGCGACGACCGCAGCCACGTTCACGCCGGCAGGTCCGTTTCCGTACGTGCCTTCGCGCCGGTAAAGATCGGCGACGACGAGGTGCTTGCGGCGGATGATCCAATAGTCGGCGATGAGCACGCCGCCAATCGAGCCGAGGCCACCCGAGTAACCGAGGAGCCACTTGTAGATGTAGCCGTTCGGATCTTCTTGCAGCTTCCACGGGATCATCAAAATGCCGACGATGCCGGTGATGAGGCCGCCCGTCTTGAACGAGATGTGCTTGGGCGCGAGGTTCGCAAAATCGTTCGCGGGGGAGACCACGTTGGCGGCGATGTTCACGCCGAGCGTCGCGACGACGACGGTGAACATGCTGACCGCGACGATGATCCGCGACTCGAACTTGCCGACGAGATCGACCGGATCCCAAATCGCCTCGCCGTAGATCACCGCCGACGCGCTCGTGATGACGACGCCCATCGCGGCGAAGAGGGTCATCGTGGTGGGGAGGGCCACCACTTGGCCGATGGCCTGCTCGCGCTGCGATCTCCCGTACCGCGTGAAGTCCGGCATGTTCAGAGAGAGGGTGGACCAGAAGCCGATCATGGCCGTCACGCTCGGCACGAAGATGGCCCAAAACGAGCCGAACGTCGGGAAATTCCCGGGCGCGCTCATGACCTCGCCGAGCCCCTTCGCGCGCCACACCGCCCACCCCACGAGCGCCGCCGTCATCACGAGGACGAACGGCGCGGCGAGGTTCTCCACCTTTCGGAGCAGCTCCATCCCTCGGTAAACGATGAGGATGTTGAGGCCCCAAAAGAGCATGAACGCGAGGAACTCGGTCGCGGAGTGCCCCGAGACGAGCCAGCGAAAAGGCGAGCAGGGCTCACCCGCTTTGCACGCGGCGGGCGCCGAGCCGAGGAGCGTGGCCCACCCGGGCCAGAGGCAACGGAAGAACGTGTGGAGCGCTTTTCCGCCGATCCACGCGTTGATCCCGAACCAGCCGCAGGCGACGAGCGCGCGCATGACCGCGGGCACGTTCGCGCCGTTCACGCCGTAGGCCGCGCGCGCAAAGACGGGGAAGGGGATGCCGTATTTCGTGCCGGGGTGCGAGTTCAGCAAGATGGGCACGAGCACGATCACGTTGCCGACGAGGATCGTGACGAGGGCCTGTTTCCAGTTCATCCCCGCTTTGATGAGGCCCGCCGCGAGCATGTACGTGGGGATGCAGTGGGCCATCGAGATCCACAGCGCGGCGTACGTGTACGTGCTCCACGTGCGCTTCGCGATCGGGGTCGGCGCGAGATCTTCGCTGTAGAGCGGGCTCCTATGAAGGGACTCGGCGACTGCGTCGGTCAGATCGACACGACCGTCCGGACGCTCGACCTGCTCGACCGTACCCGCGCTCGCATTTTCGCTTTTCCCCATAGAACCAAGCGCTTTACCACGTCTTTTGGCGCTCGGCGGCGGCTCATTCGGCCCCCTCCGACCTCCACCGAGGGACGCGCTGTGGGCGACGGGAGCTCAGTCTTTCGGGAGCTCGGTCGCGCGCCACAAGTACCAGGCGGCGAGGGAGCGGTAGGGCGCGAGCGGAGCGCCGAGGACCACGAGCTCCTTCGGTGTGGGGCGCTTCGCGAGGCCGAAGGTGCGGCGCGCGCCCTCTTGCACCCCGAGATCGTCGATCGGCCACACGTCCGGGCGCCCGAGGCGAAACATGAGGATCATCTCGACCGACCACTTGCCGATCCCGCGGACGCGGGTGAGCCGCGTCACGAGCTCTTCGTCGGAGAGGCGCGCCGAGGCTCGCAACGTGGGCAGCTCGCCGCTCGCGCATCGCGCCGCGAGATCACGGAGCGCGAGCACCTTCGCCCCCGAGAGACCGGCTTCGCGAAGATGATCGTCTTCCAACGCATCGAGCGCGGCAGGGGAAAAGTCCTGCGCTTTGGTCGCGAGCAGCTTCGCCTCGACCCGCCCGAAGATGGTCGCCGCCGCTTTGCCCGAGAGCTGCTGCGAGCAGATCGCGCGCGCGAGGGCGAAGAAGAGCGACGGAGCGGGGAGCCGCTTCAACGTGGGCGGACCGACCCGCCCGATGAGCACACGGAAGGGCTTCGACACCTCCGCGAGGTACGCGCTCGCGGCGAGAGGATCGTAACGGAGGCGGCTCATCGGGCTCGTGCTACCTCGCTTAGCGTTTCGCGGGGAGGAGGCGCGGGCCGTCGCTCGCGCCGCCGTCTTTGATTCCGCGTCGAATCTCGATCGAGCGGCCCGCCTCGCGGCCGTCGGCGTAGGCGCGGGTGCGGCGCTCGCCGGAGCTTCGCACGTGGCGCACGTAGGGGTGGCGGCGCCGGTAGTACGCGTGAAGGTCCGCGTCTTTCACCCAGACGAGCCCTTCCTCCTCTTGCACGACCTGCTCGCGGCCGAGCTTCTCGTACATCCCGTGCATGACCCCGGCGAGGTAGCGTCGGCGGTCGGCGTCGCCGGGGAGGCCCTTTTTTTCCTTGTGCGCGGACCAGAGGCGCTCCGCGGTGTGGAGGAGATACGAGTGGATGTACTCTGCAATCTCGAGGTTCTCTCGCGAGCCGCACACCTCGAGCACGCTCCCGCGTTTTCCCTCGAGCGGGCGATACACCGGCACCCAAATGCACTCGACGAAGAAGTGCTTCGCGAGGATCAGCGAGAGCACCCGCTCGGCCTCGTTCACGCGACCGGTGGGTTTGCCGAGGTGACGGAACGCGTGCCCCCGCGACGCGCGCGCGGACGAGAGATCGACGTTGTGACGAAGGAGGAGCCGCTGCGCCGCGAGCATCGCCGCTTCGGCCTCGTGCACGTTGGGGCTCTCCGCGAGGGCCAAGAGGCGCGCGATCTTCTCGCCGATGCGGTCCTCGTCTTGCGCGACGGTCTCCGGTTTTCCGGCGGCGCGACCGTCGATCCCGAGCTTGTCGCAGAGGGCGCGGAACACCGGGCCGTGCGACTCTTCGGTCACGTCGGGGCGGCGCTCGCTCATGTATTGGTGCGCCATCTCGTGCTTGAGGACCTCGATGACGACGCCCCACGGCTCGCCGAGCACGAACGGGCGCGCGATCTCGATCGTGCGCGCATCGGGCACCCAGCGACCGAGGCGGGTCGTGCTCTCCACGAGCGCCATCCGTGGGGTGGTCAGCGTCTCGCGGAAGAGCGTGCCGTTGAGTACGCGGTGGTTCTCGACGAGCTCTCGCAAGAGGGCGGCTTCCAGATCGGCGGTGAGCTGGCTCATGGGCTCCTTCGATGCGGCGTGACGGGGACGAAGGCTGGCGAGCGCGGGCGGCGCCGGCTGCGCGGCCTCGTCGCCGCCTCGGCTCCTTCCATCGACGCGATTCCATAGCGTCTTTCGTCCGCAGGGACCATACTCGCGGCCATGATCTCGTATCCCGAGCGTGTCGACGTGGTCGTGATTGGCGCAGGTCCCGCCGGCAGCATCGCCGCGGCCAAGCTCGCCCGCGCCGGCCGCAGCGTTCTCGTGGTGGAGCGCCTGTCGTTCCCGCGCCACGTCATCGGCGAATCGCTCCTCCCGCGCTGCCTCGATCTTTTGCGCGACGCCGACATGCTCTCCGCCGTCGAAGCGCGCAACTACGAGCCCAAGCACGGCGCGACGTTCTACAGGAACGGGAAAACGCAGCGTTTTGCGTTCAAGGACAACCTCCCCGGCGATTTCCCGTTCGCGTTCCAGGTACCGCGCGACGACTTCGATCAGACGTTGGCCACCGCCGCGCACGGCCACGGCGCCGACGTACGATTTGGGGTCAGCGTCCGCGACGTGACGATCGACGACAAGGGCAGGGCGCCCCGCGCCAAGGTCACCCTCTACGACGAGAACTTCCAGCGCGAGGTCGTGGTCGAGTGCGCGTTCGTGGTCGACGCGAGCGGCCCGGGGCGTGTGCTCGCGAAGCTGTTTCACCTCGAGGAGCCCTCCGACATCCTCGCCCGCAGCGCGCGCTACACCCACGTGGTCGGCGACGCGCGACCGAAGGACGAGGCCGTCGGCGACATCTGGGTGACCCTCCACGAGAACGGCGCGTGGCTTTGGATCATTCCGTTCTCGAACGGGCGAACGTCGGTCGGCGTCGTCGCGGAGGAGAGCGTGTTCGACGCCCACGACGGCACCGAAGCCGAGAAATTCTGGGCGATCGTGCGCGGGGAGCCCGCCGCGGCGGCGCGCCTGGGGAACGCGAGGCAGGCGATGCCGACCCAAGTGCTGCGTGGCTGGACCACCCGCACCAAGCGCCTCTCGGGTCGCGGGTACGCGATCGTCGGCAACGCGGGGGATTTCCTCGATCCCGTCTTTTCGAGTGGCGTCATGTTCGCGCTCGAGTCCGGCACCCTCGCCGCCAACCTGGTGAACCGCCAGCTCTCGGGGGAGACGGTCGACTGGGATACTGACTACGAGGGCATCTTGAAGCAGGCGGTGCACGTGTTCCGCACGTTCGTGAAGGCCTGGTACACCGGCGAGCTCCCCGACCTCTTCTTCTTCGACAAGAAGCCCATGTCGGCGATCCGGCACATCACCTCGGTGCTCGGCGGGAACGTGCGCAATACACTGAACCCCTTCGTCTCCAACGACGCCCGCAAAGAGCTCGACCGCATGCTGAACGCGATCCGGAAGTAACGAAGGCGGGCTCGCCATGCTCGCGTCGTCGCCTTTGTCGCCCTCGCGCCAGACGCCGTCCGAGGATTTTGAGGCGCCGGCGCTGATCGTCTTGCGCCAGACCCGCCCGATTGGGTAGTCTGGCTTTGCTCTGCGGGATTAACTCAGTTGGTAGAGTGTCAGCTTCCCAAGCTGAATGTCGCCGGTTCGAACCCGGTATCCCGCTCGAAATACCCGAGGCGCGTGGTGATCGCGTCCTAAATGTCGCCGGTTCGAACCCGGTATCCCGCTCGAAATACCCGAGGTCGCGTGGTGATCGCGTCCGCCGCGTCATGCGCCGTCAGCACGCGTGAGACGCTGTCCGTGTAGAAGCGCGCCTCGCTCATGGTGCACGCAGGGAGGCAGAGCGAGCTCTGCGCCTGCGCGCAAGGGTGCGGGTCGCGTGGCTCTTGGGCGAGAGGGCGGCCGGCACGACGATCGGCACGGAAGAAAAAAGGTCCGGGTGACTGGCACCCGGACCCCTGAGGTTCGTTCCCTTGCGTCAGCCCCCTACGGTGCCACTCTTGTGGCGCCGGTTGGAGGTCGATCGCTCATGACGGACGTGGACCCTCGGTAAAGGTCCTATCGCTACGACGTACGCCCCGACGTAAGGGACTTCGTTGCACTCTGCATGATCAGGGTACCTCCTCCGGGCGTGCCGGCACCTGGATTCGCGCGCGAGGACCCTGCGAGAATGAGGCGGTCTTGCGACCCACCACACACGTCGAAGATCTCGGGACGCGCGGCCATGGCGTTTCAGATGGGTGAAGGACGAGTCCTTCGGGTTTTGAAGTGTTCGCCGCAGCTCATGACCTTACGGACACGACTGCGCTGGACCATTCCAGGAGAAGGCTCTCGGCGAGCACCGCACTCCTCGAACGTAGCATCCGAAACGAGCTTGGGAAGACGGGGAGCCGCGGAAATCTCGGATGAGGCACGCGCCTCGAGAGCGTCGAGAGCCACGCGCCCGGAGCGTCGCGAGGCCCGTTCGATCGCTGCTGGCGCGGTCGTGCTGCTCGCGGTTACTCTGCGCGCTCGGTCCGCGTCCCCACGCTGCCTACCGTGCCGGAGCTCGGCGACTTCGGGCTCGCCGCGACCTCGTAGGTCATCGTGCAGGGAAGAGTGGCGTAGTCACCACCTTGGCTCGCGAGCTCGGTCACGCAGTCGCCGGACACCACGTCGAAGCGGTACACCACCGCGCCCGCGAAGCTGCGAAGGGGCTCCCCCACGAGCTTCGCCGACAGCGTGTCCACCCGCTCCATCGTGCACCCGGGAGAGCCCGTGACCTCGTCGGCGGCGACCACCTTCGAGACCGCGCGCGCGACGAAACGGACCTGCGCGTCCTTGTCGATCGCGCCCGAGATCGGCTGCGCCCCCTGCACCCAGTAGAGCGTGTCGCCCTCGCGCGAGAGGCGCACGTCGTAGCGAAACGCGGTGTCTGCTTTGCCGCACGTGGTCGAGACGAGCTTGCCCTCGACCGCGAAGGTGCCGAGCTTCTCGCCGGGCTCGCGGAGATCACGATCCCCGGTGCAGGCGGCCACTTCCAGCGCCACGAGCGCCACGAGCGCGATCTTGCCGACGAGACGGGCCATGCCTTTCGGCTATCCAATTCGGCCGAGGTCGGGCAACTTTCCGGACCGTGTCGCTCCGCGGACCGTACCGCTCGTGGCTCGTCGCGCGGGTCGTCTTTGCGAATATCGCATTGATCTCGTTGGTGTTCCTGGTGTCTGCCGCCACGGACGAGGGGAACCTCACGCTCGCGGTGCGGGTAGGGCGCGTGCTCCCGCTCGTGCCGATCGCGTCCGCGATCGCCGTGAAGGCGGTGCTCACTGGCGTGAAGAGCCGCGGAGAAATCACGGCCCTCGGCGCGCTCGGCGCGAGCCCTCGTGAGATCGCGCTCGGGTGTGCCTTCGCCGCGCTCGTCGCGCCCGTGCTCGCCGCGCTCGCGATCGTGACGGCGCGGGTCGACGTGGACGGCTTTTACCCCGCGCCCCCCGCCGCTCCCGTGGTCGCCCCGGCGGCGGGTGGCGGGTTCGTCTCCGGCGATCTCGGGATCACGATCGACGACGCGGGCGAGCCCCACGTGCTCACGTCGCCCGCGCCGACGAGCCCGCCCTCTGCCCTCCCGCTCCACGCCCGCGCCGGGGCGGCGCTGACCACACTCGTCGCGAGCTTGGCCCTCGCGCTCGCGTTCGCGCGCGAGAAATCGCGGCTCGTCCTGCACGTGCCGGCCGTCGCGGCGCTCGTGCTCGCGCTCGTCGCCTTCCAGCTCGCGGCCGCGAAGCTGCTCCCCGCGTTCGCCGCAGCAGTGCCGATGTTGGGGCTTCTGGCGATCGAGGTCCGCGCGTATCTTCGCGAGGCATGAGGTCCATCGTCTCCCGCGTTTTCCCGGTCCAGCGCCACGTCGTGCTCGTTCACGGAGGGGCAGGGCTCGTCCCCGAGGCCTCGCGCGAGGCGCACGCACGCGGTTGCCTCGCCGCCGCGCGCGCCGGAAATCTCGTGCTCACGCGCGGCGGGAGCGCCCTCGACGCGGCGTGCGAAGCGGTGCGTGTGCTCGAGGACGATCCCTCGTTCAACGCCGGCCACGGAGCCTGCCTCGACGAGACCGGACACCTCGCCCTCGACGCGGCGGTGATGGACGGCGCGAGCCTCGCCGCCGGCGCGGTCGCCTGCCTCCCCGCGTTCGCGAACCCCGTGCAAATTGCACGTAAGCTCCTCGACGTCGGCGGCCCGGTGCTGCTCGCGGGAGAAGGCGCGGAGCTCTTCGCGAAGACACACGGCTTCGTTCGCGCCGACGAAGCCGCGATGATCACGACGGTTGCGCGCGAGCGTCTCGCCGAGGCCAAGGCGACCGGAGAGAGCGCGGGGTTCGCCGGCGGAACGGTGGGCGCCGTCGCGCGCGACACGAGCGGGCACGTCGCCGCCGCGACGAGCACGGGGGGCAAGACGAACAAGGCCAAGGGCCGCATCGGGGACAGCCCGCTCGTCGGCGCCGGCACGTACGCGGACGACGACGAGGGCGCCGCCTCCGGTACCGGCGACGGCGAAGCGTTCATCCGTCTCATGCTCGCGCGCCACGCGACGCTCGGCCTCGCGCGCGGCGAAGACGAGGCCGCGAAGCTCACGATCGCGCACCTCGGGGACCGACTCCGCGCGCTCGGGGGCGTCATCCTCGTCTCCAAAGAGGGCCGCGCGAGCTTCGCCCGCAACACCGTCACGATGGGCTACGCGGTCGTGGGAGACAGCCTAGAAGAGTCCGGGATCTAACCCCGCGAGGGCCGGTCCGGCTCGGCACGCGCGCACGAACCTGCGAAAATCTCGCCCAAATTCCACAAAACGAAGCGGGCGCGCTACCCGAGGGTGCGCACCCGACGTTCACTCACGAGACCGGCTCAGGCTTCGGCTTTGGCCGGCGCGTCCGAGACCTTGCGGTCGATCGCGTCCTGGAGGCCGCAACGGACGCGGGCGGCGCGCTTGATGCGCTTCTTCTTGAGGGGGGTGGCGAGCCACTCGTGACGCTTGCGGACACCCCAGATTGCGCGATTTGCCATGACTTTTCTCGTACTCCCAATGCGACGCGAACGAAAGAACTGTCCGCTAAAGCTCGCGGCACCGTAGCCGCGTCGTGTTTCAAGTCAAGAAGGAACGATCAATCCGGTACTTGCACCATCGTCACGTCCACCAGCACGGGGGCCGACTCGGCCTCGATGCGGCGGTCGAACGGGAGGTACCCCGGGGCGATGACGGTGACGTGATGCACCCCGCGCGGGAGCGCGACGCCACGGCTGCGCACGACCGCGAGGCTACCGACCGGAATGTCGTCCACCGTGACGCTCCCTGCCTCGGGGCCGCCGCGGAGGCGCAGGCTGACGGTGGCGCTCGTGGCGGCGGGGGCACATGCGAGCACGCTCGAGCCGAACGCGAGCGCGACGAAACCGAGGAGACGCATGCGCACGAACCTTACTCCCACTCGATCGTCGCGGGGGGCTTCGACGACACGTCGTAGACGACCCGGTTGATCCCGCGCACCTCGTTGATGATGCGCGACGACAGGGTACGAAGGAGCGAATACGGGAGCTCCGCCCATTCCGCCGTCATCCCGTCCGTCGAGGTCACCGCGCGGATGGCGCACGTCTCTTCGTAGCTGCGGAAGTCGCCCATGACGCCGACCGATCGCACCGGCAGCAGCACGCAGAAGCTCTGCCAGATGACGCGCTCGAGGCCGGCCTTGCGGACCTCTTCGGTGACAATCGCATCGGCGGCGCGCAAGGTCTCGAGGCGCTCCTTGGTGACCTCCCCGAGCACACGGATCGCGAGTCCGGGGCCAGGGAACGGCTGACGCTCGACGAGCTCCGGATCGAGCCCGAGCTCACGACCGGCCGCGCGGACCTCGTCCTTGAAGAGCTCGCGGAGCGGCTCGACGAGCTTGAGCTTCATGCGCTCCGGGAGGCCGCCCACGTTGTGGTGGCTCTTGATGACCGCGCTCGGCCCCTTGTGCGACACGCTCTCGATCACGTCGGGGTAGAGCGTGCCCTGCACCAAAAACTGTGCATCTTGCACCTTCTTGGCTTCTTCCTCGAACACCTCGACGAACACACGGCCGATGATTTTTCGCTTTTGCTCGGGGTCGGTGATGCCGACGAGGGCCGACAAAAAGCGCTCGCTCGCGTCGACGGCGAAGAGCTTCAGCTTCGGTACGAGGCGGGCGAAGGTGCTCACCACCGTGTCGCGCTCGCCGCGGCGGAGGAGCCCGTTGTCGACCAGGATGCAGGTGAGACGATCGCCCATCGCGTGCTCGCAGATGACCGCCGCGACCGACGAGTCGACGCCCCCGGAGAGCCCGCAGATCGCGTGCCCGTCGCCGACCTGCTCCTTGACCCGCGCGATGGCGGCGGCGGTGAACGACGAGGTGCTCCACGTGCGCGGCAGCTTGGCGACGTCGAAGAGGAACGCCGAGAGCAAGTCGGTGCCGCGCTTCGTGTGCACCACCTCGGGGTGAAATTGCACGCCGTAGAGACGCCTTTCCGCGTTTCCAACGGCGGCGAAGGGGCTGTGCGGGCTCGTGCCGTAGGTCTCGAAGCCCTCCGGGAGCGCGACGATGCGGTCGCCGTGCGACATCCAGACCGCGAGCCCTTCGCCCTTCTCGAAAGGCTCGAGCGGACCTTGGTTCTTCGTGACCTCCACCACCGCGGCCCCGTACTCACGGGCGTCCGATTTTTCGACGCGGCCACCGAGCACGTGCGCCATCCACTGGAGCCCGTAACAAATCCCGAGGACCGGAACCCCGAGATCGAACAGCTTGGTCGACACCTTGGGCGCATCTTCCTCGTACACGCTGCTCGGCCCGCCGGAGAGCACGATCGCGCCCGGCTGACGCGCCACGATCTCGTCCTCCGCGAGGGTGCACGGCTCGATCGTGCAGGGCGATCCGAGCTCTCGGACGCGACGCGCGATGAGCTGGGTGTACTGGGATCCGAAGTCGAGGACCAACACGCCGCCTTTGCTCATGCGCGCGGCCTATCACGCCGAACCGCAGGCGCGAAGACCGGCCGCCCGTGTTTCCGGACCGTCACACGTTGTCTCCCACGATTGCCCGGAATTTAGGCCAATTTTGTCGCGTGTGGCGTTCGTGTGACATGCCCTCGCGATGCAGGTGACGCGTTCGCATGATCTCGCCCTCGCCCTCCATGTGGGCGACACGGGAAGGCCTCGTCGGGTCCTTCGGGTCGTGAAAGAGTGGCGGCGATGCGAGTCGAAATTCAGCGCCGTGGCACGATCGAGGTACCGCTCCCCGCGTACCAAACCGAGGGCGCCGCCGGGATGGACCTTCACGCTGCGATCGCGGAGCCGGTCGAGCTTCGTCCCCTCGAGCGACGCTCGATCGCGACCGGCTTGTCGTTCGCGGTCCCGCCCGGGTTCGAGGCGCAAGTGCGTCCGCGCTCGGGGCTCGCCCGCGATCACGGCGTCACCGTGCTCAACGCGCCGGGCACGATCGACGCGGACTACCGCGGCGAGGTGAGCGTGGTGCTCGTGAACCTGGGGTCCGAGCCGTTCGTCGTCGCGCCGCTCTCTCGCATCGCGCAGGTGGTCTTCGCTGCCGTCGCGCGCGCCGAATGGGTCCTCGTCGAGGAGCTCGGATCGACCGCGCGCGGGGAGGGGGGCTATGGCTCGACCGGCCGCTGACGCTGCGCTTCCCGTGCGTCGGAAGCCGCAAAAAATGGCGCGCTCGAACGCGTCGGCGCGGGCGCTCGGGTCGCGGATCATCGTTCGCGGGCGCTCGAAAGCGAGTAAGCTCGGAGGCGGCAAGGTGATTTCCCGGACGGGGCGAGGGAGCGTGCGATGACGGAGCCTGCGAGCGGCGAGACCGTGGAGAAAGAGCCGGAAGCGGCCCTCCCGAAGCCCAACCACGAACACGAGCCGACCAGCGCCGCCACCTCCGCGGAGCCGGCCGCCACGACGAACGGCGACCCTCACCCGCGGGCCAACGCAGCGCCCGCGCCTGCGCCCGTAGACGAACCCGCTCCCCCCGATCCGGAAGACATCGAGGACAGCCCGCTCAGCCAGCGCCTCGGCAACGCCCCGACCGAGGCCAAGGTGGAGCTCGCGCCCGAAGCCGCCCGCACCCAGCTCGCGAAAAAACGCATCGGCGCAACCCTCAAGGGCTACCGCCTCACGAAGCTCCTCGGCGTCGGCACCGCGACCGCCACGTTCGAGGCCGTCAAGGGCGCGGGCGACGCGGGAGAGCGCGTCGTGGCGCGCATGCTGCTCGGCGACGTCGCGAAGAGCGAGCGCGCGAAGAGCCATTTTTTGCGCGCGGGATACGCGGCGAGCCGGTTCTCGCACCCGCGCACCGTGCCGGTGAGCGCCGACGGGGTCGACGAAGAGGGCGCCACGTTCACCCTCCGCCCGTACCACGAGGCAGAGCCGGTCTCGCGCTTCGTCAAGACGAACGAACCCGACGAGCAACGTGTCTTGAAGGTGGCCGAGCAGCTCCTCGACATCCTCGAGATCGCGCACGCCCACGGCATCGTCCACGGCGCGATCACGCCCGAGAACGTGCTCCTCACGAGCCGCGGCTCGGCGCGGTTGGTCGACTTCTCCGTGCCGCCCGGCCTCGGCTCTCGCCGCGACGACGAGAGCCCGCTCCCTGCGCTCCGCCTCGGCCCATTCACCCCGCCGGAGCGATGCAAGAAGCCCGAAGAGTCGTCCGCCACCGAGCAGAGTGACATCTGGTCGGTCGGTGCGGTCATGTATTTTGCGCTCGCAGGCGTACCTCCTCGCGGCGGGGCGGCGAGCCTCGACGAGCTCGCGAGCGCGACCGCCAAGCCCATCCGCGACGTACGCAAAGAGGTGAGCGAGCCCATCGCGAGCGTCATCGATCACGCGCTCTCGGCCGACCCTTCGCTCCGCTACGACAGCGCCTACGCCATGCTCGGCGACGTGCGCCGCGTGCTCGCGGGGAGAAAGCCGAAGCTCGCGCAGTCCACAGGTCCCGTCCCGTCCGGCGTGCTCGCGGACAGCAGCGGCGGTCCTCCGTCGACGTTCCGGCCCCCTCCGTTTCGCACGTCGACGACCGGCCCGTCGTCGCAACGAGGCAAAGGTCCGTCGCAGTGGCGCGGCAACCTCACGCTCGTCGTCCTCATCGCCGCGCTCCTCGCCGCCGCGACCTACGTGATGCTGCGCGAAAAATCGGAAGAGGTCCCCGGCACGCCCGCGCCGTCTTCTTCCTGAGCGATTCCGCACTCTTCCACGGCCCCCAGGTCCGCTGATCGCCCGCCGCACGACGGCCATGGCCGTCGCGCGCGTAGAGGCTCAGAACGGGAGGCCCACCATGATCCGGTGGGTCGAGAGCGGCACGTCGAGGACGTCGATTTGGTACGCGTACGAGGCCTCGAGTGGCAGGATCACGAACGGGAACCGAACCCGCACTTGCGGCCCGAGGAGCACGCCGCCGCCCTTGTAGCTCTGGCTCCGCGAGGTGAGCCTCGGGGTGCACGCTCCCGCGACGCATCCCGCCGGATCGAGCGCGAGCAAGGGCTCCGTCTCGGAGCCGCGGTCGAGGTAAAAGAGAGGCCCCGCGGCGATGGTGATCGCCATCGTGTACTTCGAGTACTCGAAGAACGTCGCGCGGTACCCCATCGCGAGCTCGAGGAACCCGCGCGCGCGGAAGAACGACGTGAGCTCCGAGACGCCGGAGGGCTTCGCCGCGAACGCGAGGCCGAGGTTCGAGACGAACGCGAAGTGCCCGCTCACGAGCGAGCCGCCCGCGTAGACACCGTAGTAATTGGCCGCTTTTTCTTGGTGCGTGACGAACCCGAACGACGGATCGTCGGCGTGAGGGAGGCCCGAGAAGACCGACTCGCGTCGACGGCCCGCCATGTACACCGCGTGGAGGATCGGGACCGCGAAGCCGATGCGGTCGGCGAGGACCTGCGAGGCCACGCCGATGACCCTGCCGTCGCACGCGAGGAGGGGGCCGCCGGAGTTGCCGGGCGCGATGAGGGCGTCGGTCTGGATATGGCCGGGGTTCACCGCGCTCACCACGCCCTGCGATACGCTGAACTTGAGCACCCCCTCGTAGCCGCGTTCGGCGAGGGTGCCGTAGGGGTGACCGATCACGGTGACGGGCCACCCCGCGAGCACGTGCTGGCGGGGGAGGAGCGGCTCTTCCGTCTGCTCGTGGGGCAGCTCGAGGAGCGCCAGGTCGTTGGCCGCGTCGATCGCGACGACCTCTCCTGGCATCGAGCTGCCGTCGGCGAGGATCACCTTCGCGTAGCGGCTGGTCTCCACCACGTGGAGCGCCGTGAGCACGTGCTTCTTGGAGTGGAACACGAAGCCGGCGCCGAGGCCGCCCTCGGGCCGCTCGACGACGACCACTTTCTTACGCGTTTCTCTATAGATACGCGCGGCAAACCCCGCCTCGCAGCGCGGCCCTTCAGATGGCGGGGCGACCGCGACTGCCGCCGTGTCGCTCTTTTCCGGAGGAGCAGGCGGCGCCCCCGCGTCGTCTGAGGCGGCGACCGCGACGGAGGGCGCGGGGAGCGGAGGGGCGACCGCAGAAGCGCTCGCGCTGGCCTTCGGCAGCGTCGGAGGAGGCAGCGGAGGCAGCGGCTCGGCCCACGCAGCGCCGCCGAGCGCGGTCCCCACGATCGCGAGCGCGCTCACCGCGAGCCGGACCTGCGCGACCCTTGGAAGCCCTTGCCGGACCACCCTGCGTCGCGCAGAGATCGCGTTCATTCGCGGGCGGCCCCGGACACGCTGCCGGACGTCGCACCGCCAAGGAACGCGAGGTAGTTCTTGGCCTGCACGACGAGCGGGCTGTCCGGGTAATCGCGCACGATGGCGTCGAAGGCCTCCCGCGCGTCGTCCGACTTTTTCATCTTGAGGTAGGTCTCGCCGAGGAGGAGGAGCGCCTCCGGCTCGAGGCCCGATCCCACGTGGCCGGGCGTGCGACGGAGCTTGGTCTTGACCGGATCGCCCGCGGCGCGCTGACGCGGGGGGCCGTCGAAGTTGCCGCCGCGGGACGTGCCGCCGCGCGCCTCGACCTCGCGCTCGCCACGGTCGCCTCGACCACGATCGCCGCGGCCGCTCGGGCGGCGCTCGCGAAGGCCGGTCTCGGGATCACGGTCGCGCTCGAGATCTTGGGCGACCTCGGACTCTTCGCCCTCGGCGCCGCCGAAGTTGCGGAGCGCGTACAAGATGCGCCCGGCGGCGGCCTCGAAGTTGCCGCGATTGAGATAAAACCGCGCGACGTAGAGCTCGTGACGGACGAGCCGCGCGGTGACGTCCGTGAGCAGCTCGCGGACCTTCTCGGACTCTTTGGCGTCGGGGTAGTCGGCGACGAAGCCCTTGACCTCGCGGTACGCGTCCATCACCACGCCCTGATCGCGTTCGTCGGCGGAGGGGAGCAGCAGCGACTCGCTGATCTGCTTGTATTCCGCCTCCGCGATACGCGAGCGGGCGTACACGACCTCGGCCTGATCGCCGCGGTGATCGTGCACGAACTGGCGATACTCGCGCACCGCTTCGGCGAACTTGTCTTGCTCGAAGTCGATGTCGGCGAGGCGGAGCTCGGCCAGCTTCGCGTAGCGCGAGTAGGAGTACTTGCGACGCACCTCGCGGAGGAGGGCTTGCGCGTCGAGCCAGTTTTTGTCGTCGAACTCGACCATCGCCGCGTCGTACGAGCGCTTCGCGTCGGCCGAGTAGCTGAGCGGGTTCTTGGCCTCTTGCACCTCGCAGCCGACGAGGGCGCACGAGGCGAACGAGACCAACGCCGAGCCGAGCGCGAAGTGAGCCGCGCACGTGAGGCCGCGTGCGGACCTAGCCGATGGGTGCGCCCAGGTACGAGCCATAGGCCTCCACTACACTACTTTTCCCCGCGCCACCGCACGATCTTGCGTGCGAGCGGGCTCGCGTCGCGGGTGGACTCCTTCACGACCTGGCGAACGAGGAGCCGAATCTTGTCGCCGAGGGCCGCGCTCTCGGGGCCCTCCGGGGCCTCGAGACGCACGTGCACGACGAGGCTCGCGTCGACCTCGACGACCACCGCGTGGCTCGCGGTCGGGAGCTCGATTCGGCCGGTGTACGTGCACGGCACGGCGTCGTTCTCGCGTGGGCGCTCGAGCACCAGACGAAAGCCGGACTCCGGGAGGCCTCCTGTGATCATCACGCGCTCTTTACCAAAGCCGCGCCGGTTCGCACCACGCTCCCGTCACGCGTAGGCCTCGAGCACCCGCGCGGCCTCCGCGAGCGTCGGCCGGTCGCCCGGCGCATGACGAAGGAGTGCGTCGACCAAGTCGACCACCTCTCCGGGTAGCCCGAGGTTTCGCTCGCGGAGAGGGAGCACCGTCTCCTGCGTGAGCCGCTTGAAGATCTGGCCGAAGCTCTTGCCCTCGACCGGCCGCACCCCCGCGAGGCACTCGTACGCGACGACCCCGAGCGCCCACGCGTCGGACGGCGTGCCGACCTCGGTCTCGCCCACGATTTGCTCCGGCGACATGTAGTGGGGCGTCCCGAGCACGACCCCCGTGTCCGTGAGGCGCGTGGAGACGCCGAGCCCCGCCCCGAGCGCCTTCGCGAGACCGAAGTCAAGCAGCTTTACTTCTTGAGCGTCGAGCGGATCGCGTGGATTGCCGACGAGGAAGACGTTCTGGGGCTTCACGTCGCGATGCACGACGCCGGTCTCGTGCGCGAAGGCGAGGGCGTGCGCGAGCGAGGCGAGCACGTGCGCGGCGCCTGCCAGCGGGAAAATCGGCTCCCTGAAGAGGCGCCGATCGAGGCTCTCACCCTCGAGGAGCGGCGAGACGAGGCCGACGCGTCCTTCGTGCTCCACGACCTCGAGGACCGGCACGATGCCCAGGTGAACGAGGGCGCCGGCGACCTTGGCCTCCCTCCGAAAGCGCGCCGCGTGCGGGCCCTCGAGGTCCTTCAGCACCTTGAGCGCGCACGTGGCGCGCGAGACCGGATCGAACGCGGCGTGCACCACCCCGACGCCTCCTTCGCCGACCGTACGCGTGATGACGAAGCGGCCGAACCGCTCCCCGTCGGCGGCCCCGGGCGGCGCCTCGCTGCCCTCGGAGAGCGGAAACGTCGGGAAAAAAGCCTCGTCGGTCGACAGCGCGACCACGAGCTCGCGGCAAGCCTCGCACGCCTCGATGTGGCGCACGGCGGCCGCCCGCGCTTCCGGGGCGAGGCGCTGCTCGGTCCGGTCGAGGAGGTCGACCACGGTGGTCTCGTCGAGGCAATGCATCGGCTTTCGCCCATGGTAATCTCGAGCGCGAAGAAGGTGAACGAATCCAAGCTCATGCCGATCGTGCGCGCCGCCCGCGCGTCCCACCCGTCGCTGGTGGTGGACGAAGCGGCGTTCCTCGGGGCGCTCGAGCAAAAGCTCGCCGATCGCGAAGAGCTCCCGAGCGAGGCATGCGCCGCCGACTTGCTGCTCGCGTACGCGTGCGGGCAGGGGAGCGCCACCGCGACCGCCACGTTCGAAAAGACCTACGGCGCCCTCGTGCGGAGCGCGCTCTCGCGGTTTCGGCTCGGCGCCGATCGTGAGGACGAGGTCGCCCAGCTCGTCCGCGAGCGGCTCTTCGTGGCGCGCAACGGCGCGCCGCCGAAGATTGTAGAGTACACGGGAAAGGGACCCCTCTCGGCGTGGCTCCGCGCGGTGGTCGCTCGCGTCGCGCTCGATGTGCTGCGCCGCGCGCGAGCGCCAGGGGATCCTGGGCGTAAAGATGCAGACGAGGAGCTCCGCGACGCGGCCGGTGGTCTCGGCGATCCCGAGCTCGAGGCCCTCCTCTCGCGCTACCGCGAGCCGTTCAAGGAAGCGTTCCAAGCGACCCTCGAGGCGCTCCCCGAGCGCGAGCGCGCGCTGCTGAGGTTCGCGATCGTCGACGGCATGAACGTCGATGCCCTCGGCGCGCTGCACGGCGTCCATCGCGCGACCGCGGCGCGATGGGTGGCGCACGCTCGGGAGGCGCTCGCGATGGGCACCCGCGAGAAGCTCTCGGCGCGGTTTCGACTCACGCGGACGGAGCTCGACAGCATCACGCGCCTCTGTCGCAGCCAGGTCGACGTCTCCCTCGTGCGGCTCCTCGAGCCCCACAAGGCGTAGCAGCCGGCGTTCGGTCCGGTCCTCGGCACGGCGCGTTTCGCGAGCGGGCGCGTTCGTTTTGCTCAATCGTGATTCTTTTTTGCGACGACGCGAACCAGGCCCCGTCTCCGAGGCGCGCGGTCGTCGCGCATCGAACCCAGGAGCCACGGAATCATGAACTCGTTCGCCCGCATCGCCTCGCTCGTCTCGGTCATCGCCCTCGGCCTCGTTGCCGCGCCGCTCCTCACGGCGTGCTCCTCCGACGGCAGCAGCAGCGGTACGTCCGGCGATGGTACGTCGTCGAGCTCGAGCCAAAGCTGCACCAAGGAGTTCAAGTGCGAAAACGGCGCCTGCAAGTGCTCGGCTGGCCCCAACGACGGCAACAGTTGCTGCAACCCCGACGACGACTCGTGCAAGAGCTCGTCGAGCAACTGCGACACCTACTGCAAGGTCTGCAAGTAGAGCCCGTCGCTCACTTGCCCGGACGCATGCAGCGAAAGCCGACCTCGGCCGCGACGGCGCGCTTTTCGTTCACGATTCGACCGCGCCTCGCGCGCTTCATGAGCCCGGCGGGACCGGAAAAATAGCCTCCCCGCATCGATCGCGCGCCTGGGAGGCTAGGGCTCTCGGCGTCGCAAAAGGGATCGCGAAAAATGCCGCTGCCCCAGCAGGGCTCGTCTTGTTGGTTCCAGCGGTCGCGCGCCCACTCCGAGAGGTTCCCTCCGAGATCGACGAGCTCGCCGCCGCGCGCGGCGATCCGGTCGCGCTTCGTGGTGCCGCCGACCCCGGGCCGCACCTCTTCTCCGCGCCGACAATCGGGTTGGCTGTTCGCGCTCCGCGAGAACGACGCGTCCTCGCAGGTGGGCGGATCGTCGCCCCACGGGAACGTGCTCCCGCGGTTGCCTCCCGCCGCGAGCTCGAGCTCCGTCTCGGTCGGCAAATCACGACCGAGCTTGCGGCAGGCGGCGCGCGCCTCCGTCCACGAGATGCAGTTCACGGGGAGGTTTTGCTCACCGCTCCCGTCGCGCGCATAGGTGCATCCTACAATCTTGCCCGTGACTCGGTCCGAAGGATCGTCGAGGTACGTGATCCCGATCGCGCGAAGCTCGCCGACGGTGAGCTCGTGCTTGTCCAAAAAGAAGGGAGCCACGATCGCGAGGCGCTCGGCCTCGCCGTCGAAATCGGTCTTCGCGCCGCGATCGAGGGTCGGATCGCCCATCCAGAACCCGGCCCCCTCTACACACGCCTCGTTCGGCCCTGGCTCGCCGACGCACGGGCGTGGCTCGTGCTCGTGGAAGCTCCCTGCGAAGCCCGCGCGGGGGCGGCCGAGGGTCGCGACGATCGGCGCGGCGAGGTCCCCCTGCGGCGCCGCGAGCTTGGCGACCGGCAAGGTCACGACCACGTCGACGAGGCCCTCGTTCGGGATCTCGGGGAGGGCGATCGTGGCTTCGATCGTGGACGCCGGTCGCGCCGCTAGCCCCTTCGACCGGAAGAGCCGCACCCGGAGCCGGAGCGCGCCCCGTAGCGAGGTCGCCCCCATCGGGAGCACGCCGATCGAGAGGGTTCCGTTCTTGGCGCCCTCGCGGGTTGGCTGAAGCTCCCGCGCGCAGCCGCGGCATGGCTCCGTTTCGCCAGGTAGGAACAGCTCGAACGACAGGCGATCGAACAGCGGAGGAACGAGCGCCACGGTGCCCGGCTCCTCCGGTAGCGGCGCGTCGGTGTCGACGTACACCACGAGCTGCCCGCGGGGCGGCAGCTCACGATCGCCACACGACGCGACTCCGAGCGCGAGCGACGCGAGCAGCCCGAGCCCTATCGAAGCTCTCAACGCTGAGCGAAGCGCCGCCATCATGGTGCAGGATACACGCATCTGATCCCGAGCCCGGAGAAGATGGCGTCGACGTCGGTGACTTGGCGGGTCGTGCTGCGAAGGTAGAGCACCGGCGCGATCCAGGAGGCGCCGCGGCTGACCTTCTTCGCGACGACACCGGCGGTCGGGGCGACGACGACCCGTGGATCGATGCGCGTGACGGTGGTCCACGCCTCCGAGCCGTAGGGGGCGTAGTCGTCCGCGGTCCATTCGCCGAGGCCCCCCGCGAGGCCCACGACGCCGAGCGGCGACGTGTCGGATTCCTGAAGAGGTGCGCCATCTTCCGCGAACACGGGGACGGGGCCCTTTTCACGACCACGCGCGCACACGCCGGGCGATCCGGCGAGGGCGACCCGTCCGTAGACGACCTCGTCGCAGCTCGGCTCGGTGTCACCGGCGGGGTACCTCGTCTTGCGCGGCCCGCCGGCCGACGCGGCCTTCTCCCACTCCGCCTCGGTGGGGAGGCGACCACCCTCGAACGCGCAGAAGCCGGACGCGAGGGCGAAGCCGACGCAGCTCACGGCATACCCTTCGCGCTTTTGCGCCGAGCGCGACCACGGACAGGCCTCTTCGACCGTGGTCGCCATCGGGCCCTCGGTGCCCTCCGGCTCGCCGCGAAATCCGCGCGCCCGCGCGTCGCGCATGCGGGCGACGGTGACCTCGTGGCGATCGACCACGAAGCGAGATACCGCCACGATCCGCTCCGGCGACGGGGGCTCCTCCGGCGAAAAATCGACGAGCCGAGAGCCGAGCACGAACGCGCCGCCGGGCACGCACACGCGGTCCTTCGTCGTGAGCTCGTTCGTGCACGGAGCGGCGTGAAATGTCCCTGCCCGTGACGTCGTCGGGGTCTCGAGGACCGCGTCCACCGCGCCGCCGTCGGCAGGGCCGCGGACGCCATTTTTACACGTGGTCGCGGAGACCACATCGGGGGTCGTCGGCTCGTCGCCGAGGCGCGCCATCTCGCCCGCGCACGCCCCCGCGAGCACGACGGTGTGGCGTGCGCGTTCGGCGTGCACGAGGTGGAGCGCGACGAGGCGATCGACCGCGAGGTTGGGCAGCGGCTCGAGCGGGGGGGTCAGATCGCGTCCGTCGCGCACGAGCCGCGGCCCTGCGGTCGGCGTCGCGCTCGCCGCTCCCGGGCGGTGCACGGTGGCGAAATCTTGGAAGCGCTCGCCGCGGTAGGAGCGGGTGGCTCCTTCCGGGAACACACGGAGGCGGACCATCACGTCGTGATCGCGTCCGTCGTCTTTGCCGACCACGCTGAAGCTCACCGGCCAGTCGCGCGCGTCGGGTCGCGCGAGCTCGCGGCTCTCGATCCAGACGCCGCTCTCGTAGACGTCGACCCGCAATCGACCTGCGATCTGCGGTACCGGGAGGTCGGTGTCGACCACGACGAGGGCTTCCCCGAGGGGTGGAAGCTCGCGCCCGCAGCCCGCCACCGCGAGGCCGGCGAACAGGGGAACGAGCGCCGCGCGCGGCGAAACAGGACGCGACGATCTCGTTCCGCGAGGGCTCATGGAACCGCGAGCACCCATCCGAGGCCGCCGCCGTTGGGCGGAGGAGCCTCCGGCGCAGGTCGCGCGACGAAGTACGTGACGAGCGCCGCGCCCGCCACCACGCCCGCGACGCCTCCCCAGAACCACCATCGACCGAGGAGCGAGGGCGACTCTCGCTGGAGCTTGGCGTCGATGTTCGACTCTTCGCCCGCGCGGAGCTGGAGGTCCACGTCGTAGGGGAGGAACCCCTGCCGCCGGACGCGCACGTGATGAAGCCCGGGGCCGCGCTCGACCGCCACCGGGGCCTCGCCCACGTCGAGCCCGTCGAGGGTCACCACGCCGCTCGCCGGCGCGCTCGTGACCGCGATGCGCCCCGGCAGTCGGTCGAGCGAGAGCGCGAGCTTCGCCTTCGTGCGCGGCGCCCACGACGCCCGATGCACGATGTCGCTAAATCCATGTTTCGAAAGCAGAATAACGTGAAGGCCCGGGTCCGCCCGGAGCACGATCTTGGCTTCCGTGCCCGCGCCGAGCGCGACCGCTTTGCCTTGCGGGGCGAGGCCGGCGACACGAACGTCCGGGCGACCTTCGGCGGGGACGAGCGGGCGACCATCGACGAGCACGAGGGCGTCGCCCGGCGAGATCGTGAGCTCCACCTCCGCGATGGTGGCGCGCGTCTCGGCGAGGAACGTCTCCGCGTCGCGCCGCACGGGCTCCGGTAGCACGTGGGGTGTCTTGCGTTCGTCGTCGAGCGCCGCCGCGAAGGCCTGCTCCGCGCGGGTCGCGTGGCCGAGGGCGCGCTCGCACACCCCCACGTTGAACGTCGTGACCGGGTGCGCGCGTTTCGCGAGGGAGCGCTCGTAGGCCTCGAGCGCCTCCGCCCAACGCGACTCTTTCACCCGCTCGCTCCCGACCACGAACGCCGCGCGCGCCTCTTCGTCGTCGTCCGCGCGCGCCTCGCGTGGCGCGGCGACCGCTGCCGACATCATGACGAGAAGGAGAAAGAGGGCTTGTCCGCGCATGGTCTCAGAAGGGAGGGTTCACCACGACGCCACCCGCGCCGCGTGTGCTCGCGCTCGCGCCCATCGCCGGGCCAATCGTAGGCGCCGACGCGACAGGCGAGCCATTCGGCTTGGGTGCAGAATGCATCGATCCATCCGGCCGCGGCGCGGTCTTCGCCCCCGCGACGCCCGAAGCCGACGGGGTGACCCTCGGCGATGGCGTGACCGGCGACGCCGACGCCGACTGCGACGCCGACGGAACGGACGCCAGCGACGGATCGTGCGCCGCGACGACCGCGGGCGGAGGTGGCGCTGCGGCGCGCGGAACGAACACGACAAAAGCGGCGACGGCGACGACGGCACCGGCGAGGCCGAGGCCAGCGAGGAGGGGCGCGCGCGATCGCCTCGCGCGAGATGCGCGTGATGCGGGCGGCGCGAGGTCGTGCCCGCTCGTACGCTCCGCGGGATCGATCGCGACGGCGGCCAACGTGCGCCCGGCGCCAGCGACGATGGAAGCGGCGGGCTCCGCGTGCGTACGGGCCGCTGCAGCGGCGAGGAAATTTCCGAGATCTCCGCGTTTGTCGCGATCGCTCACGAGGAGCGCGTCGATCGCGCGGCAGACCGCGGGGGGCGCGTCGGTGTGGCCCTCGAGCGACGGACGCGAGCCTTGCGCGATCGCCTTCAGGACCTGGCCCAAGTTGTCACCTCGGACGGGGCGCGTGCCGGCGAGCATCTCGTACGCGAGCACCCCGAAGGACCACGCGTCCGAGCGGGCGTCGATGTCGCTCTCGCCGAAGCCCTGCTCGGGCGACATGTAGACCGGTGTCCCGAGCATCGCGCCGGTGGTCGTGAGCGGCGTATCGAGATCGTCGAGCACCTCGGCGGTGAGCTTCGCGATCCCGAAATCGAGCACCTTGAGCGGCACCTCGGCGGAGGGCTTCGCGAGCAAGAAGACGTTGTCGGGCTTGAGATCACGGTGCACGACGCCCTTCTCGTGGGCGGCGCACATCGCTTCCGCGAGCGCGACGAGCAACGGGCGCGCTTCTGCGTAGGGCAGCTTCGGCGCGCGATCCATCCGGACGCGCAAGGTCTCGCCGACGAGGCGCTCCATGACGAGCACCGCTTCGCCCGCGTGCTCGAGCACGTCGTCGATCGGGAGCACGCGCGGGTCGCCGACCGCCACCGAGGCGCGCGCTTCGCGGAGCGCACGCTCACGAACCCGCTCGTCCTTCGCGCGGCCGCGGCCCGTTCGCACGCGCGGCCGCAGGAGCTTGAGCGCCACCTTCCGCTTCGTGACCAGGTGCTCCGCCGCCCAAACGACCCCCATGCCGCCCTCGCCCAAGAGCGAGACGAGGCGGTACTTTTCGGCGATCACGGTGCCTTCGCAGAGACCATCGTCCAAGCGGATGGGGGATACCACGGGGGCACGAACGCGCGAGGACCTCGAAAGGCCTCCGGATTGAACTTTTCGAGCGGTCGGCCTTGACGTCGACGGCGTCTGTTTTACCTTGGCCGCCGCTAGCACTCCCCGAGGGTGAGTGCTAACACCGCTCGCGACGCCCCGGCGCTGCGTGCCCGGCCCTCGCGTCGTCCTCGTGACGACCCGCTCAACCTCCCGAAATTACAGGATATACTCATGAAAGTTCGCCCGCTCCTCGACCGCATCGTCGTCAAGCGCACTGAAGAAGAGCAGAAGACCAAGGGGGGCATCATTATCCCCGACACGGCGAAGGAGAAGCCGCTCGAGGGCCTCGTGGTCGCCGTCGGCAGCGGGAAGATCCTGAGCAACGGCAAGCTCGCAGCGCTCGACGTGAAGGCGGGCGACCGCATCCTCTTCGGCAAGTACTCGGGTACCGAGGTCAAGCTCGACGGAGAAGACCACGTGGTCCTCCGCGAGGACGACATCCTCGCCGTGTTCGACAAGTGAAGGTTCAGGGAAAGCGAAAGACATCATGAGCGCCAAACAAATCATCTACAGCCGCAGCGCCCGCACCCGCATCCTCCACGGTGTGAACCTCCTCGCCGACGCGGTGAAGGTCACCCTCGGACCGAAGGGTCGCAACGTCGTCATCGAGAAGAGCTTCGGCTCGCCGGTCATCACCAAGGACGGCGTCACCGTCGCCAAGGAGATCGAGCTCGGCGACAAGTTCGAGAACATGGGCGCCCAGATGGTGCGCGAAGTGGCCTCGAAGACGAACGACAAGGCGGGCGACGGCACCACCACCGCCACCGTTCTCGCGCAAGCGATCTACATGAACGGCCTCAAGCTCGTCGAGGCCGGCCACAACCCCATGGACATCAAGCGCGGGATCGACACCGCGGTCGAGGTCATGGTCGCCGAGATCAAGAAGCTCGCGATCGCGACGCAAGACAAGGCGCACATCGCGCAGGTCGGCACCATCAGCGCGAACGGCGATCAGTCGGTCGGCGACATGCTCGCCGAGGCGATGGAGAAGGTCGGCAAAGAAGGCGTCATCACGGTCGAAGAAGCGAAGGGCATGGAGTCCGCGCTCGAGGTCGTCGAGGGCATGCAGTTCGACCGCGGCTACCTCTCGCCGTACTTCGTCACCAACACCGAGAAGATGACGACCGAGCTCGAGAACCCGGTCATCCTCATCACCGAGAAGAAGATCTCGTCGATGCAGGACATCATCCCGCTCCTCGAGCAGATCGCTCGCGACGGCCGCCCGCTGCTCATCGTCGCGGAGGACGTGGAAGCCGAAGCGCTCGCGACCCTCGTCGTGAACCGCCTCCGTGGCCTCCTCAAGGTCGCGGCCGTCAAGGCCCCCGGCTTCGGCGATCGCCGCAAGGAAATGCTCAAGGATCTCGCGATCCTCACCGGTGGTCAGGTCATCTCGGACGACCTCGGGCTCAAGCTCGACGCCGTCACCTTGACCGACCTCGGCTCCGCCAAGCGCGTCACGATCGACAAGGACAACACGATCATCGTCGACGGCGCCGGTGAGCCGAAGGACATCAAGGCCCGCGTCGAGTCGATCCGCAAGCAGGTCGAGCTCACCACGTCGGACTACGACCGCGAGAAGCTCCAGGAGCGCCTCGCGAAGCTCGCCGGTGGTGTCGCCGTCGTCAAGGTCGGCGCCCACACCGAGACCGAGATGAAAGAGAAGAAGGCCCGCGTCGAGGACGCTCTCCACGCGACCCGCGCGGCCGTCGAAGAGGGCATCGTCGCCGGCGGCGGCGTCGCGCTCCTCCGCGCGAGCAAGGCCCTCGACAACCTCAAGCTCGACGGCGAGCAGCAGTTCGGCGTCAGCCTCGTCAAGCGCGCGGTGGAGGAGCCCCTCCGCCAGATCGCGAAGAACGCGGGCGCCGAAGGCTCCGTCGTCGTCGACAAGGTCCGCGCCGGCGAAGGCTCGTTCGGCTTCAACGCCGCCACCGAAGTCTACGAGGACCTCGTCAAGGCGGGCGTCATCGACCCCGCGAAGGTCGTTCGTTCCGCCCTCGAGTTCGCCGCCAGCGTCGCTGGCATGATGCTCACCACCGAAGCCATCATCGCGGACAAGCCCAAGAAGGCTGCTCCCGCGGGCGGCGGCGGCGGCGGCGGCATGGGCGGCATGGGCGGTATGGGCGGCATGGGCGGCATGGGCGGCGACTTCGACATGGACTGACACGTCGAGGTTTCGCACCCCGAAACCCCTGGGAGAGCCTCGGCGCCAAAACGCGTCGGGGCTCTTTCTCTTTGTGCGCCCAGGGTCACGCGACCGGTATCGCGTCTTACTTGCCCCGGAATCCGTAGCTCCGCAGCGACAGATGATCGCGCGCAGATCAGCGGCGCTTCTTCGCGCGGCGAGTCTCTTTCGTGGAGGCGGTCGTGCCGCCGGAGCGTCGGAGGAGGTAGCGCTCGTGACGGGCGCGGAGCTCGTCGCTCGGGGGTCGCCATCGTTCCATGCGCTTCGCCACGAGCGCGTGCACGACCTCGGCGAGGCGGCCGTCGAACGTGGCGCGGCTGTCGTGACGGACGCCCTTCTCGGAGTTGCACCGCGCGCACGCGAGGCCGAGGTTCTCGAGGGCGTCCGTGCCGCCGTGAGCCCTCGGAAGGATGTGCTCGATCGTCGCGCGGCTCAGCGCCGTGCCGTCGAGATCGATCACGAGCCGCCCGCCGCAGTGGAGGCACTTGCCGATGAACGCCTCGCCCTCGCCGTACCGCGCGCGGACGAACGTGGTGTCCGTCGCGACGATCGCCAGGATCGTCTCTCGTGTTCGCGCGCTCACGATCCGAGAGAATACACGCGCGCATCGGCGCGCCACCGTGACGGCACGACGCCGCACGACCGGCGCCGAGGAGCGTCCTTTTTTGACTCGGAGGAATGACGAGCGGTAACGTTGCGTCCCGTATGCGAAAAGGCGGCACTCCACTCGCTCCGAGCCTCGCCAAAAGGCGTCGTTCGTGAAGCTCTTCGTGGCCGGTTGTCACGGCGGCGAGACCCCGAAGCACCGCACGAGCGCGTTCGTGCTCGACGGCAAGCTCGCGATCGACGCGGGCGCCCTCACGAGCGGCCTCGATTTGCGTGCACAATGCAAGCTCGAGGCGGTGCTCGTCAGCCACGCGCACCTCGATCACGTGCGCGACCTCGCCACCATCGCCGACAACCGCACGCAGATGGGCATGCCGCCGCTCTTGGTCGTGGGCACCAAGATGACGCTCTCGGTCCTGCAGAAGCACTTCTTCAACGACCTCGTCTGGCCCGATTTCACGCGCATTCCTACCGCCGCCGCGCCCGCGATCCGCTACTTCCCGCTCGTCCCGGAGCGCACGACGGACCTGTGTGCTACTCGGTGCGCGCCGTGCTCGTGAGCCACACCATCGAGACGTGCGCGTTCATCGTGGAGCGGAAGGGAAAGTCGCTCATTTATAGCGGCGACACCGGCCCGACCGACCGCCTCTGGCAGCTCGCCGCCGAGCTGCCCAAGATCGACGCGCTCCTCATGGAAGTGAGCTTCCCGGACGAGCAACAGCGCCTCGCGACCATCAGCGGGCACCACACCCCGCGCACGCTGGGCGAAGAGCTCACCAAGCTCGCGTCCCCGAAGGACGTCCCCACGCTGCTTTACCATATCAAGCCGGTGTTCCAGGCCAAGGTCGAGCGGGAGTGTGCGCGCATCAAGGGCGTGAACCTCACCGTGCTCGACCTCGGCGACGAATATCTCCTGTGACGTCGGGTCGCCGTCGCGCGGCGTGCCCGCCTCCGTGAAGTCACCAAAAGGCTTGCGGACGGGTGGGGGGTCGACAATAACGCGTGGCCCCGATGGTAAGCCCCGAAGCCCTTCCGCCCGGCCTTGAAAACGATCCCGAGGGGGCTCGTATCGTCTCGGAAGAATTGCGCCTTTTGGCGACCGTGAAGGCCACCCTCGCCGACGCGGCGAAGAACGCCGAGAAGGCCGTCGTCACCGAGGACGACTCGCTCCTGCTCGATCTCCGTGAGCAAATCGCGGCCGCGAAGCCCGAGGACCTGCCCGCCCTCCTCGAGCAGATGCACAACCTCGGCGCCCTCCGTGCGCAACGAGGAAAGAGCGCGACCGGCTTCCTCGACAAACAAAGCCCCTACTTCGGGCACCTCCGCCTCGAAGAGTCGTACGAAGGCGAAAAGAAGCCGCGGCGCCGCGACGTGCTCGTCGGCGCGCGCTCGTATTTGGACCCTCGCGCAGGCCTCCGGATCGTCGATTGGCGCAACGCCCCGGTGAGCCGCATCTTCTACCGCTACGGCGAGCAGGAAGATTACGAGGAGACGCTCGGCGACAGGCTCGTCGAGGGCAAGGTTCTCGCGCGTCGCAGCGTGGCCATCACCGATGGCGAGCTCAAGCGCGTCGCGTCGCCGCAGGGCACGTTTCTGCTCGGCAAAGAAGGCACATGGAAGCGGCTCGATCCGCGGTCGTCGCGTCTCGTCACCGAGAAGCGCTGGGAAGGCGGAAAGAGCCGCCTCGGCGTGGGTCACGACGGCGAGCTCCGGAAAGACAAAGAGCTCCCCGAGATCGCGGCCCTCCTCGACAAGGATCAGTTCAACCTCATCACCGCGCCGAGCGCGGGGCTCGTCGCGATCCAGGGCGGCGCCGGCAGCGGCAAGACCACCGTCGGTCTCCACCGCGTCGCGTTCCTCGCGGAGACCGATCCGGCGCGCTTCCGTCCCGAGCGCATGCTCGTCATCGTGCCGAACGAAGCGCTCATCCACTACACCGCGCGCGTCTTGCCATCGCTCGGCGTGGTCGGCGTCCCGATCGCCACGTTCCCGAAGTGGTCGTCGCGGGTGGTGCTCGATCTCTACCCGAAGCTCCCCACCCGCATCGCGGAGGACACCCTCCCGGTCGTGTCGCGCGCGAAGACGAGCGGCTGCATGCTCCGCGCGCTCGACGAGCTCCTCAAGCGCCTCGAAGAGCGGATGACCCGCATGGTCGAGGACACGATGGCCAAGTGGCCCGAGGGCAAGACCGTGGTCCGCGCCTTCGCCGCATGCAAAGGCGCGCCCGATGTGCGCGTGAGCCAGCTCGCAGCCTGGCTCGCGAACAAACGTCCGATATCCAAGGAGATTCCGGCGGCGAGCACCCTCCCAGACGTGACCCGCGGCGCCGTCGAGAAGCTCGGCCACGACCTCCGCAAAGAGAGCCGCACGGTGCTCGCGACCTGGGACGAGCTCACGACGAACCGCGAGCTCCTCGCCCGCGCGTTCGCGAACGAGCCCGGCTTCGGTCCTGGCCAGCTCGACCAGGTGCACGCGTATGGCGTGCGCAAAGCGCGCGTGCGCCAAGAGGGCGAGCGCGACGGCGAGATGCCCACGATCGATCTCGAGGATCACGCGCTGCTGCTTCGCATCCACCAGGTGCTCCGCGGCCCGCTCGCCGACGGCGAGGGTCGCCCGCTCAAGGTGGCGCACCTCTTCGTCGACGAGGTCCAAGACGCGAGCGCGGTCGAGCTCGCGGTGCTCATCGATCTCGCGGGCGGCCCCGAGGGCTCGATCACGCTCTCCGGCGACACCGCGCAGCGCATGCTCGACGACGGCGACGAGCGCGGCGAGGTCGACTTCACGAAGATGCTCACCGACCTCGGCGTGGAGAGCCGTTCGCTCTCGCCGCTGCGGGTAAGCTACCGTTCTACCGCAGAAATCACGACGTTCGCGCGTCACGTGCTCGGGCCGCACGCGCACGAGGCGGAGCCGATCGCGACCCGCAGCGGGCCGCCGGTGGAGCTCTTCACGTTTGCGTCGCCGGGCGAAGCGGTGCTCTTTTTGGCCGAGGCGCTCAAGGACCTCTCCCGCGACGAGCCCACCGCCAACGTGGCTGTCGTCGCGCGGTTCCCGCAGCAAGCGCAGGTCTTCTACGAAGGCCTCGTCCGCGCCGAGGTGCCGAACGTGCGCCGTGTCGCGAAACAAGACTTCCAATGGGAAGCGGGCTTCGAGGTCACCGACGTACGGCAAACGAAGGGCCTCGAGTTCGACGAGGTCATCCTCCTCGAGACCACCGCCGCGAGCTACCCGGAGAGCTCGCAAGCGAGGCACGCGCTCTACGTCGGCGCCACCCGCGCCGCGCACCAGCTCTGGTGCATCTCGAGCGAAAAGCCCTCTCCGCTCGTGGAGAAGGCCCTCGCCGCGATGGAAGAGGCCCCGTGACTCAAAGGTGCAAAGTGCACCTATCGAGACCGAACGCGTCGTAGCAAGCCGCCAGTCGGGGCCGGCGAGGGAAGGGGCGGCCATCCCTCTCTCTCCTGGCGTGGCTCGCGGCCCCGGGAGCCGAGGGATTCGCCTCGGCGGTCCCGTAGTTCAATCATGTGCATGATGCACGCGCATCGGGGCTCCGCCGATCGCTCGAACCTTGGGGCCGAGGGCACGCGTTGTAGTTGGTCTCTTCCTGTCCCGTGTCGCTCCCCGCGGACACGTGCATTGTACAAGCGTCCACGCGCGGTCTTTGCGACGCGGCGGGGTCACTGGTCGTGGAGATCGACCGTAATCCGGCTCTTTCCTGCGTCCATCGTGCTCGCCTGCGGCGGCCCGTTGGCGAGCGGAGGGATGCCCCCGTCGTCGGCTGCCTGCGGCCCGGATGGCGGCGTTGCCCATGACAGCCGCGCGCCAAGCTGACCTGCGGAAGCACATTGCACGGGCATGGTCAGGTTCACGTTCGTCGCGCCCGCGGCGGGTCGTACACGCACGCGGAGCAGATCGCCGACGACCTCCTCGGCGACGACCTTCCCGTCCCACGACTGCGCGGCTTGTCCGACACGCGGCTTGCTCGACGCGCTCTTCGAGAAGTCGACCTCGAGCAGCACGTCGGTCCCGAGGAACGTCGCGCGGGCCGTCACTTGCCCGAAGGTGCCGGGGCACTGCGCCGGCGGCGGCATGGGATCGACCACGCCGTAGCCCGGCTCGTGTCGCTTCGAGCACCCAGCGGCGAGCGCCGCGACGGCGAGGAGCTTCTGCATGTGGGCGCGAGTCTTGTCGCGGGGGCTCATGGCTTCAGTAGTTGTCGACGGTGGTGGAGATCTTGCGGCCCTTCGCTTTGTCGATCGTGAGCTTCACCGCGAGGGTGGCCCAGCCCGGGCACGAGGCCGGCACGGAGAGCACGACCATCGTCGCGTTCGGATCGACCGTGACTTGCGCGTGCACCTTGCCGTCGCGAAAATCGGACGTCGCGAGCTTGCCGCCGACCACGCTGAGCGGGTGTTCCTTCGGGTTTCGCAGCTTCACTTGCGGCGACGCGCTCCCCACGACGATGTCGACGAGCTCGCCTTCTTTGACCCACTTCGTCGCCGCGTTCACCGTCCCCAAGTTGCACTGCGCCGGCGGCGGCATCGGATCGACCACCGCGTAGGTGGGCGGAGGGAGCGGCTGCGGTGGCTTCACGGACGGCGTCGCGGTCGTGACAGGATCGGGCGGCGTCGTCGTCGCTTGCGTCGCGGTCGGCGGCGCGGTCGTCGCGGTGTTCGGAGGCGGAGGCAAATCGGGCGGGGGCGAGATCGGCTCTGGTTTGCTGCACCCATCGGCGCCCGCGCCGAGCATGGCGGTCGCGGCGACGAGGCGGCGCATGTGGAGCATCGTTCGCTCGCGGGGGCTCGTCGAACGGGTCGAGGGGGTAGGGGCGGGGAGCACCTCGGGGAGGAGCTTCAGCTTGCGTTTCCGATCGCTCATTCTGCGGCTCCTTCGATGTGAGAGAGCGCATGCGGCGCGAGATCCTTCGCGCGTTGCAGCGGTGTCATCACCCGGTCGACGCCGAGGTCGGTCAGCGGCGTGCCCCCGACGGACGTCATGATGTCGCGCGCGAGGGCTCGTGCCTCTTCGCCGATGGCGACCTCGACCGCCCGCATCCGCGCCGCGATCTCGGGAACGAGCGCGCGCTCTTCCTCGAAGCTGCCGTTGCGCTTCACGAGGTCCACGATCTCGGACAGGCCATCGGCGCCCGAGAGCGTGAGCCTTCGCGAGAGCTCTTTTCCGTGCGCGAGCCACTCCGCGCGAAACTCCCGCGGGTGGAAATGGCGCACCACCTCGACGTCGAAGCGGGTGCCCATGATCCGGTTCGCGAGCGCGCCGTCGCCGAAGTTGCGCTCGTGGAACGCCTCCATCGACAGCGTAAAGATGCGCTCCACGTCGGCCGAACCGAGCGAATAATCCCACTGCATGTAGTCGCCACGGCACCGCTTCTCGGCCTGCATTCGCGCGAGCAAAGGCGTGCCGGCATACAGCTCCACACGGCCGAAATTCGATGGAAATTCGGGCGCATAGCGCAAAAACGCGATGTTCGTCTCCAGGCTCTCGACGGTCGTGTCCGGGTCGAAGACGAGCATATTGAAGCAGGTATAGAGGTCGAGCTCGCGCATGAGATCGATCGCGGTGTGGTTCTGTCGCGACTTCGACCAGCGGCGAAGCGTGCGGAGCCCTTGGTCGGCGTCGGTCTCGATCCCGATGTAGACGCGGATGCAGTGGAGGCGCTCCTTCAGGATCGTGAACACCTCGCGGTCGACGTCGGTGGGCCGCGCTTTCACGACGGTGGCGTAGCGGCCGATGCCGCGTGCCTCGAGCGCGTCCGCGAGCGCGGAGAAGCGCTCCTTGTTGTGGCGGTGCCCAGGCACGAAAAAGTTGTCGTCGTGGAATACGAAGATGTCGACGTTGCGGTCGCGCTTCATGGCGACCATCTCGTCGGCCACGTCGTCGACCTCGCGGAGGCGGTACCGTTTGCCGGGCAAGCTCTGCTCGTGCCACGCGGCGATGCAGCAGAACGAGCAGTTCGCATAACAACCGCGGCTCGAGACGAGCGGCGCGATCCCGTGTCCGAAGCACGTCGCGGGCTCGCCACGGCGGTCCGGACGCGGCAAGGTCGCGAGGTTCGGGAGCTCGGGGTGCGGCGTGAGCAAGATCTGGTCGCCACGACGGAGCGCGAGGCCCGGGATCTCGTCGAGCGGCGCGCCGGAGACCACGCCCGCGACGAGCGCGCGCATGGTGTCCTCGGCTTCCTGGCGGCACACCGAGTCGACCTCCGGAAAGTCGGCCAAGATCGCCGGCGCCTCGAACGTCGCGAAGTGACCGCCGAGGGTGATGTGGCCGGTGAAGCCGCGCTCGCGGAGCGCCATCGCGACGGACAGAAAGTCCCGCGCGCGCCATTGAAACGCGAGCGAGATACCGACCACGGCCGGGGCCGCGGCGAGCACCTGGTCGACGACCTCGGCGAAGTCGGCCTCGGAGTTGAACGCGACGAGGTCGGTCGTGTGACCGTCCGCCGCGAGCGACGAGGCGATGTACCGGAGGCTCAGGTTCTCTTCGAATTCGGGACCGACGAGCGCGACGTGCGGCATGGGGATCGAGACTATGGGTGACCGGGACGATGGCCAAACGGAGCGACGAGCCCGACCAGAGCTTCAGAAACGCGCCGAAACCGACCGGACGGGGACCCTCGAATTTCCCCAGGTTTCCTCCCTATAAAATTCGCATAAGATGCATTATGTAAACTCGAGCGACGGGGTTGGGCCAGGGGAGGCTTTGGCGTCCCGGCGAGCAACGCCAGCGCGCCCGCACGACCGCGCGCGACCGCACGACAACGCCAGGCGCGCAGACGCCGAGTTGTCGGCCGCCGTCGAAATGGCGTTCCGGAAACGAGCGCCCTCTCGAGCGCGTCGTTCGTTAGGTGGCGGTCCGAACGTCGTCCGTTAGGTGGCGTTCCGAAACGCGATGAGCGCCCTCTGGAGCGCGCGCACGATGCGGTCGCGCTTCGAGCCCTTCAGGATGCGCGCTGGGAACCGCTCGTGCCAGCGCTGGTAGTGTCCCTTTTCGAGCTGGCACACCGGGAGCTTCGACGACCCTTGGAAGTCCCTGACGAGGGACGACGATGGCTGAATGCGACGCTCGAAGAACGCCACGCACGCCTCGATTTGCTCGATCGACGCGAGCTCGAAGGTGAAGCGACACACCTCCACGAAGTACGCGTAGGCCTCGCCCGTCTCGGCCTCACGTGGCCGTGGACCGCCCGCAAAGTGATGGTCGACGTGGCGCTTCGGATCGAGTGGCTCGCGCCAGTGCTTCGACATGGCTCCTCGCCTCGCTACCGGTAGCTCCCCGGCGAGCGAGTGCGCCGAGCTTGGCTTGGAGCTTACCCGCTCGCCGGCCCCTCAGCGAGCGAGCGCGCGGAGCTCGGCTTGGATGGGTTCGAGCGGCGGCGCGACGTGGAGGCCGAGCAAGCGACCCGAGTTCGAGAAGAGGAACGCCCGCGTGCCGTAGGCCGCGGGCGTGTGCGCGAACCCGCCGCCCATGTCGAGGCCGTCGATGACCTTGCCGTTGATCGGCGACACGAGGAAGGCGCCGTAGCGCGTGGTGCCGACGAGGAGCGCGCCCGCGACGTAGGCCGGCGCGGTGATGCCGCCCTCGGGTACACGGTTGCGCCAGAGCGGACGCCCGAGCGCCTGCGGATCGAGACCCCACAGGCCGCTCGACGCGCTCGACGCGACGAGGACCTTTCGCTCCGGCACGAGCGGCGCGTTGGGATCGTTCTCCACCTTCGAGCGGTGCGCGGGCTCGCGAACGAGGAGCAAGTCGGTGACGCCGACCGCCTTGTCGTTCGTCCACACGCGGGCGCCGGTTTGGGCGTCGAGAGCGACCACGCCACCGGCGTAGCTCGCCACGTAGACCACGCGACCGGACGGACCATCGTCGACGACAGGCGTCGTGTCGACGTCCAAATAGCGAACAGTTTCGCCACCTTGCTCAGCGTCGGCGGCCAAATCGACGGGGGCCCATTTTTCGGAGCCGTCGCGGCCGTCGTAGGCCATCACGTGGCCGTCGCTGAACGCGGCATAGACGAGACCTCGGTCGAACGTGGGGCCGGCGTATCCCGCGACCTCCATGCCGAGCGCAGACTGCCGGTGCGCTGCCCACTTGGGTTTTCCGGTGCGCCGGTCGACCGCGTAGAGGTTGTCGGCGGCGTTCGCGAAGAAGAGCATCTCGCCATCACGGGCGGGCCGCTTGGCGACCTCGGCCCCGGTGTCGTAGCGCCAGATGAGGTGGCCGTCGGACGCGGCGACACAGTAGAGCGCACCATCGTGGGACCCGAAGTAGACGGTGTCCATCTCCGGATCATAGAGCGGCTCGGACTGCACGGCGGAAGGCGTCTCGAAGCGCCAAATGGTGCTCCCGTCGCCCGCGCGGAGGGCGTAGAGCCCGTGGTCCACGGAGCCGATGAACACGCGCCTTCGCGCGACGTCGATCTCGGGGCGCCCGCGCTCCCACGGCTCGCCGACCTTCCGTGAGTCGGCGGTGATCGTGCGATCGTACTCGACCGTCATCGCGCCGATCGGACGATGGAACCAAAGCGGAACCTCGGGGTTCACGCGATCGTTCACGGTCTCCGGCGAGACGGTCGCGCACGCCGAGAGCGCGGTGGCGCCAGCGAGCGCGACGAGCCGCAGAAGCGAAGAGGACCTCACTCGTCGTCTTCCTCTCCCCCGCCCCCGGGCATTCCCGGAAGGCCCCCGCCCCCGCCGCCTTGTCCGCCTCGGAGCTTCTGCATCATCTGCTGGAGCTGCGCGTCGTTGTACTTGGGCTTCGGCGGCACGGCCTTCGGATCGATCATGCGTAGACGATCGGAGGCCATTTCTTCGAGGTACGCGAAGGGGTGGCTCTCGCCGGGCTTGGAGAGCCGCTCGCGAAGCTGGACGAGCATCTCTTTGGCCTTCGCGGTGTCGCCCTTGGCCTGGAGCACGCGCGACTGGTGGTACATGCCGAGCTCTTTGAAGCCCTTGGCGTCGATGACGGTCTCGAGGGACTTGAACTCGGCCATCGCGGCGTCGAGGTGCTTGTCCTTTTGGGCGGGATCGAGGCGGGCCTTGAGCTCGTGGGCGAACCCGAGCCCTTCCGTCGCGCGACCGCGCACCTCGAGGTCCGCGACCGCGAGCGGCGAGGCCTTCGCGTCGGTGTAGGCCGCGATGGCCCCATCTGCGTCGCGCTTGTCGAGCAGCACCGAAGCCTCACCAAGGCGGGCAAGGAACGCCGCGCCGGTGCCGGCGTACTTCGACTGGACGCCCTTGTATTTTTCGAGCGCTTTATCCTGCTTTTCGGCCGCGGTCTTGAACATCGGGCGCGGATCTTTGATCCGGCTCTCGTCGTCGTCCGGGGGCGGCTCGCCGATGAGGCCGCGGTCGGCCGCGATCGCGTACGAGAGGTCGACCGAGGCGTCGGCCTCGTGCTTCTGCTGGTAAAACAGGAAGCCACCGACGCCGAGCAGCCCCGCGGCGATGAGGCCTCCGCCGATCTGAACCGCCTTCTGGTTCTGTTGAAGCCAGCCGCCGACTTGGTTCGTGCGCGTGAGCAGCGGATCGGCGTCCGCGGCGCTCGCCACGTCTTGTTTTCGCTTCTCGCGGACCTCGGCCAGCTTCTTGGAGGCCGCCTTCGCGAGGGCAGCCTTGCCCTGGCCTTTTTTCTTGAGCTTCGACTGCCGCTCGCGGAGCTTCAGCTCTTCTTTCGCGATTTCGGGGTCGTCGCTGAGGTCGAGATCTTCCTCGACGAGCTTCTTTTTCGCGGGCGCGGCGGATTTTGGCGCCGCCTCGGCCGGCTCGTTGGCGTCGTCCGCGTCGCCCTTATCGGCGTCGTCCGCGTCGGCGTCGTCCGCCTCCGCCTCGTTCGCGCGCGCTTCGTCGGAAGCGGACTTGGCTGCCGTCTTTTCGGACTCGGCAGCGTCGTCGGTGGCTTCGACGGGCTTTTTCTCGCTCTTGTCGGCGTCGTCGGTCATGGCGCGCGGACCTTACTCGGCCTTGGCGTCGTCGGAAAGTCCCGCGTCGCCGAGGCTCGCGTCGGTCCCGGGCACCGTGGGCGGGTCGTCGGTCTCGGAGACGCCGCCATCCCACGCCTCCTTCGGCGGCAGCGGGAGCTCCTCCGCGAGAGGCACCACGAGCACCGCGCGCACCCCCGCCGGATGGGTGACGACGAGCTCCTTCATGCCGGGCTTCGTGTCACCCGTGCCCTCGGCGACCGCGAGCGACGCTTCGGCGGTGGTGCGCGCGACGAGCGAGATGCCCGCGACGGACACGGTCGCAACGCCGGGCCCGGCGCCCTCGACGAGGACACGAAACGATCCCGCCGGCACGAGGACCGAGCCGGTCAGCGAGTTGACCGTGCCGCCGTCGGCGCCCGCGACGAGGCCTCCCTTTTTTGGAACAAGGAGGCCCGCCGCCCGCGCGACCGGCACCGCGTTCTCGAGCGGTTCAGGTACCCCCGCGAACCTGATAAGTGATCGAAACATTTCGTCTTTTGCACCGCACGCGACGAGGGCGCTGGCCAGCTTCACGCGGGTCGGCCGGTAGCGCTCGACCACGAACGCGCGAAGGAGCGGCTCACGCGCGGAGGGATCCGCGATCGCCGCGAGGGCGTCCGCGACGTAGGGACGAAGGCGAAGATCGCCGAGCTTGCCCACGAGGGTCGGGACCGCGCTCTTGGCCTTGTGCTGCGCGAGCAGCGCCACGATCTCCCGCGCGCGGTCGAGCTCGAGGGCGGCGGGAGGGCGTGTCTCGTCGAGCCATCCGGCGAGGAGCGCGACGCCCCGCGGATCGCCCGCGTCGGCGAACGCGAGCGCGGCGCGGCGTCTCCACGCGAGATCCGGATCGGCGAAGAGCTTCTCCGCGACGGCCTTGGCGCCCGGCGCGGCGTCGCTCGCGCGCACCAACGTCAGCGCGAGGAACCGGCGCGTCGTGTCGTCTTCCTCGCGGGCGAGGGCGCGTCGCGCCGCGTTCGCGGTGACCTCGCCGCGGTCGAGCCAGAACGCGACCTCCGCCGCCTCGCGACGCACGACCAGACTGGCGTCGTCGAAGAGCGCCGCGACGTCCTCCGCGGCGTCGGCTTCCCCTTGTTTTCCACGGCGGAGCGCGTCCGGGAGCTTTTGACCACCTTCGTATCGGCCGTGGTCGCGCTCGGTCTCGGCGAGCTTCTTCCGCAGCGCTTTGGTCCTCTCGCTCGTGGGGCCGACGTCGCGCGTCTGGAGGGGATCGTGCGCCAGATCGTAGAGCGCGCAGGCCGCGATTTTTCGAGCGCACACGAGCCGCTCTCCGCCCTCGGCGACGAGGGTGAAGTCGTCCGTCTCCGCGAACGCGAAGCCCGCTTTTTGCGCCGGGGTGGTCTCGCCCTCTTTGAGAACGGGGCCGAGATCGCGCCCGCGCACCCGGGCCGGTCGCGGGATGCCGAGGGCCGACAGCGCGGTCGGCAAGATGTCGATCGTCTCGACCGGGGCGTCGAGGGTCTGCGTTTTGACGCCCTTGCCCACCACCACGAGGGGGACCCGCACCTGCTCCTCGTAGACCGTCGTGCCGTGGTAACGACCGCCGTGCTCGCCGAACTCTTCGCCGTGGTCCGCCGTGACGACGAACGTCGCGCGCGGTCGGCTCCCCTCCACGAGGCGCACGATCTCACCCACCGTCTGGTCGGCCTCGGCGACCTCGCTGTCGTACGCGTCGACGTCGGTCCCGCGCGCGCGATCGCCGAACACGTGGGCGTCGTGGACGACGTACGGCTCGTGCGGCTCGAAGAGGTGCACCCACAGGAACAGCGGTTTGTCCTTTGGTGCAGTTTGCATGTATTTCGTGATTTGCGCGATCCGAAGCGCCCGATCGGTGAACTCGACCTTGCGGTACTCGAAGTCGAGACCTGAGTCTCGGAAGCGAACGAAGCGACTCTCGTCGATGAAGAACACGGCCGGCGGATAAAACGCGGCGGTGCGGTAACCGTAGCGGCGGAGATGGCTCGCCATCGTCTCCGAGCCCTCGCCGACCCCGAGCGAAAGGAGCGGCTTCATGTACTTCCCGGTGAGCATCGAGGTCACCGAGTACGAGGTGTGTGGCGTCGGGCAATACGCGTGCGCGAAGCGGGTTCCGCGCGCGGCGAGAGCGTCGATCTCGGGGGTCGTCTTGCGAGCGTAGCCGTACGACGAGACATGATCGGCGCGGAGCGCGTCGACCGTGACGAGCACGAGATCGTTACCGGTCCAATCGAGCGCGCGCGGCACCTCGGAGGCCGCGACCGCGGTGGTCGCTTGCGTCGGCTCGTCGGTGTCTTCCGGGGGAGCTACCCACGCCGCGATTCGCACCGCGCGACCGAGCAGCGGCGCGCGATCGAGGAGCACGATCCGCAGGTTGTCCGATCGCGCGGCCCCTCGCGCTTCCGTCTTCACGAACGCGCCGAGCCCCGCCGCGGCGAGCAACGTCGCCGCCCCGACCTTGTCGAAGACACGAGGTAGAGAAGGCGCGGTGAGCGCGACGCTGGCGAGGAAGAGCACGAAACACGCGAGGTGAAACCCGGGGTAAAGTCTCGGAAGTACGAATGAATCTGCGATCCAAAACGCGGCTGCGAGGCCGAGGCCGATCGTGGCGCGGGTGCCCACCGAGCGCGCGAGCAGCCTCGGGAGCAGCACGTGCGCCACGCCGGCCGCCAGCGCACCCGTGACGACGACGAACGGGACACGAACGACGAGGCTCTGCAGGTGACGGCCGGTCGAGACCGAGAGCGCGACCGCCGCGCCGAAGAGGAACGCGACGACGACGTGCGGCCCGATCGTTCGTGAAGCGCGACCCGCGAGCGCGTAGCGCGTGGCCTCGACGTAGAGCCCGACCGCCACCGCCGCCGGAGCGAGGACCGTGAGCAAGAGCGGGCTCAAGAACCGACGCGCGAGGGCCATTTCCCAGTAGCCCGCGAAGAGCGCGCGGTAGCCGAGGCCGACGACCACGTTCTCGAACGCGATCGCGAGCGCCCACACGAAGACGACCCGCCCGGCGACGAACGCCGCGCGACGCGCAGAGAACCCGCGCCTCGACGCCGTGCCGCTCATCCCGCCGCCTCGAAGCGGAGCCCGCGCTTCACCCGCGCGACGACGTGACGAAAGCCGCGCGCGTCGTCTCCCTCGAGGTGCGGATCCTCCGCGAGCAGGCGTGCGAGGGCGTGGTCGAGGGTGGCGGGATCGATGGGGTCGTGGACGTGCTCGGCGTGGCCCGATTGCGCGGTACCGAGGC
>JAAFHV010000061.1:0-17723 GCA_013297655.1 Myxococcales bacterium
GCGGCGCCGGTGGGCGCGTGGCAGTTCACGCACATGTTCGCCGGATCGGGCTTCGACGACGCCGCGAGCGGGCCGCGCGCGACCTGGTTCGTTTGCGCAACGACGGGCGCGTGAATCGCGGCGCGAGCGTGCATCGAGCCGCTCCACTGCGAGAAGATCGCGCCGTGGCAGCGCGCACAAGACCCGGCAGAGCGAGGGTCGGAGCTGACCGGCACGTCGTTCGCGGGCAGTCCGCCGGTCGACTCCGGCGCCGCCTCCGGATCGGTCCCGCTCGTTGCCGGCTCCGTGGCAGAGCCACCACCGGGTCGCAGGATCGAGGGCGCGTCTTCGCAGGCGGTGGTCGTCGAGGCGGCGGCGGCGATCGCGAGGGCGGCGACCAACGTGCGCGTGGAGCGGCGAGCCAAGAATCCCGAGGAGACGATCGACACTCTCTTATCCTCCCGTTCCGTTTCCCTCGTTGCCCGAGTGGATCGTTCGATCCACCTACAGCTCCGAGGAAGTACGCATCCAGCCCACCTTGGACGACGGACCTGCGTTCCCCTTCAACAGAGAGCAGCATGATCGTAATTTTCCAGTGTCACCCGACGGGGTGATGCGACGAATACCCAGGATTTTCTGCAGCGATCACCTGATTTTCGCGGTGACCGGCGTGCGCGCGCTTCGGCGATAATGGGCAAACATGGCGACGAGAAAGGTGGCGGCGCGACGGGCCAACGTGACGAGAGCTCCCGCGGCGCCGCTCTCTTGGGCGGACGCGGACACGATTGAATCGCGGGTTGCGTTCGTTCTCGGCTGGCTCGAGGCGCACGCGACGAAAGCGACCCTCGACGGCATGGCCAGGTACGGCATCCCGAGCACCGGAGCGTTCGGCGTCACGATGGCCGACATGAGGCGGCTCGCGAAGGAGCTCGGGAAGAGCCACGAGCTGGCAGCGGGGCTGTGGGCGACCGCGCGCTACGAAGCGCGAATGGTGGCCTCGCTGGTGGACGAGCCCTCGAAGGTGACCCCCGCCCAAATGGAGTCGTGGTCTCGTGACTTCGATAGCTGGGCGATCTGCGACACGGTGTGTTTTGCCCTCTTCGATCGCACGCCGCACGCCTTCGCGAAGGTGCACGCCTGGTCGAAGCGGCGCGACGAATTCCAAAAGCGCGCCGCTTTCGCGATGCTCGCGAGCCTGACCGTGCACGCGAAGTCGACGCCGGACGAGGCGTTCCTCGAGGGGCTCGTGCTCGTGGAGCGGGAGGCGAACGACGGACGTCACTTCGTGAAGAAGGGCGTGAGCTGGGCGCTCCGAAGCATAGGAAAGAAGCGCAACAGCCCCGCCCTCCGCGACGCGGCGCTCGCGCTCGCACAGCGGCTCGCGACCGAAGGCGGAGAGCACGCGCGCTCGATAGGCAAAGAGGCGCTCCGTGAGCTCGCGCCCAAAACCAAGAAAGCGAAGAAGACGAGCTGAGCTTCGCGCGGAACGAGAGCCGACGGCCCGTCGTTCGCACCGAGGCCGTGCCGCACGCGTCCGCGCGCAGGCTCCGTGCCGCACCGGACCCATCCTCGAGGCGTCGCGCAGTCACTCCGTCGCGCGGAGGCCAATCGTGGCAGAGAGCAGCTTCGCTTTGACCTGCGGCATGCGATCACGAGCGACGGGGACGGAGAGAGTGCCGTCCCCTACGAGGAGCGTCATCTCGCCTTCGTCGCGCCCGATGCCTCGCACGCGCGCCGTCGCGACGAGCCAGTTGCGGTGTACACGCAAATAGCCCTCGCCGAGCACCGCCTCGAGGGCGGCGAGGGAGAGGTCCACATCGAGCCGACCGGCGCTCGCATGAACGTACGTGAGGCGCCCCTCCGCCTCGAAGGCCCACGCCTCGCCCGGATCGAGGAACACCAGCGATTTTCCCTTCCGCGCGGCGACGCGGCCCTCTTTCTCTTGTGCTGGCTTCGCGGCCATCGCGCGCGACTCTGCGACGCGCTGGATGCTCTCTCGCACACGGGCGAGCGAGAACGGCTTCATGAGGTAGTCGACGGCGCCGAGCTCGAACGCGGAGATCGCGTGCTCGCGCGAGGCGGTGGTGATGACGAAGCGACCGACCGAGCGCGCCGCCTTCGCCGCCTCCACGAAGGCGAGGCCCGCGGTCGGGCCGCCGGTGGGGCCGACCAGGTTCACGTCGACGAACGCGACGTCGACCGGCGTATCGACGAGCGCCTCCATCGCGAGATCGACGGAGGGCACCGCCGCGTACACACGCGCCAGCTTGGTCGCCTCCACGAGCTCCACGAGATAGCTGCGCGCGGGACGCTCGTCCTCGAGGACCAGCGCGGTCAGCACGAGACACCTCCCGGGAGCGGGAGCGTGACACGAGCTTTGGTCCAGTCTCCGTCACGATCGAGGACAAAAGAAGCGCTCTCGCAGCCTTCTTGCGACTCGAGCTCGAGGCGCCGCGTCACGATCGCGAGCCCCTTTCCGCCCGCGCGGCGGGGCCCGGGGCCTCTGCCGTTGTCGCGGATTTCGAACACGAGCGAGGCGGCGGTCCTTCGTCCGTAAATGACGACGTGCCCGCCCTCGCCGTCGAGACGCGCGACGCCGTGGCTTATCGCGTTCTCGACGAGCGGCTGGAGAAGGAGCGCCGGGATACGCGCGGCGCGCACCTCGGGAGGCACGTCCCACTCGACCTCGAACAGACCCGGAAACCGTGCGCGATGAATGGCCACGTAGCGCTCGAGCCACGCGAGCTCGTCGGCGACCGAGTGCCTATCTCCGAGGGAGGTGGCGTCGCGGAGGAGATCGCCGAGGCAGCCGAGCAGCTCACGCGCCTGGTTCTGGTCCTCCGTCACGAGGCCCGCGATCGCGTTCATCGTATTCAGGAGAAAATGCGGCTCGAGGTGGGCCTTCAGGCGCAAGAGCTCCGCTTCGCGGCGGAGGCCTTCCATCTCCCTTCCTCGTGCTTCGTGCATCCGAAGGAGCGCGGGGAGCTTGATGAGACCGGCCCACGCCGCGATCATCGGGAACGAGTCGGCCACCCCGGTGACGACTTGATAGAGCGCAGTGCGTGGCTCGCCCGGATCGAGCACGGTGAACCACGAGCTCCAATGCTGCGCGAGGGCGATGACCAGATAGCCGAGGACCATCACCGGCACCGTCGCGAAGAGGCTTATGACTCCGGCCCGCCGCAGCGACAGACCACGACGGAGACCATCGCGGAACACGAAGACCATCGCCGCCATCGCGCACGCGGTGACGGGACCGAACGCGAGCAACGTGCTCGCGAAGTAGAGCGGAGTGCACACCCCGAAGACGACACGCACCGCCATCGGCGACACGAACGCGAACAGCATCGCGAAGTAGCCGACGAGCGCGTGTTTCCGCATCGACACGACCGCGTCGTTCAGGGTGGCGGCATCGGCCGAGAGAGGCGGGCTCGCGATCGCGGTCATTCGTAGACTGTCGCCCGTTTCGCAGGCTTTTGCCCCACGCTTCGGACGAGAGGGCGCACTTTTCGGACGAGCCGTGGGGAGCGGCCGCGATGCCCGGTTCGTCGCACGGAGGCCCGCCCTCGTCGGACTTCGGTCGCGGCGAGAGCAAGCGAGCCCTACGAAACGCGGATGCCCCGAAACGTCATCGTCCTCACGGGCCTCGCCCTCGCGCTCTCCGGTTGCACCAAGAGCCCCAGCGCTGGAGGCCCCCCTCCGAAGCGCAAATCGCCTGCTGTCATCGCGGTGACCGAGGTTCGAGCGCCAAAAGAGCTCTCGTTCGTCGGGACCGTGCTCGCGCCGCGCGACGCAGTGTTGTCGTCGACACGCGGAGGCCGCATCGAGGCGCACCTCGTCGAAGTGGGGGACCACGTGCGGCGCGGGCAGGTGGTCGCGCGCCTCGGCCAGGGTGAGCTCGTGTTCGCGACGCAGATCGCGGCCGCAGGTGCCGCGCAAGCCGAAGCGCGCCTCGGAGAGGCCAAGGCGCCGGAGAGCGCGCCGAGCGTGCTCGTCGCGAAGGCGAGCTTGGAGTCTGCCGAAGACGCCGCGCGACGTGCGGAGAAGCTGCACGCCCAAGGCTCGACGAGCGAACAAGACTTGCTGCGGGTGAAGAACGCGGAGAGCGCGGCGCGGGCCGAGTACGGGGTCGCCCTCGCGGCGGCGCGGGCGGATCTCGGTCGCCTCTCCGAGATGCGCGCGGCGGTGGGGCAAGCGACCGCCGCCCTCGGGGACAAGGACATTCGTGTGCCCTTCGACGGCGTCGTGCTCCAGCGTTTCCTCGACGTGGGGCACATGGCGGCGCCGCACGGGCCCCTCGTCCGGATCGTGGATCCGAGCGAGCTTCACGTGCGCTTCGAGGTACCGCAAGCCGACGCCGACAAGGTGACACTGGGTGCCAAAACACGGATCATGGTGAACGGCGCGCGCGTGCCCGCGTCGGTCATCCGCGTGACGCCCGGCCTCGTCGGCGACGCGAACACGAAGGTCGTCGACGCGCGCCTCGAGGGCCCGCCGAAGGCGCTCCTCCCGGGGACACGGGCGACGGTGTGGCTCGCCCTCCCCGAGACCGAGACCCTCGTCGACATCCCGCTCGCCGCGACCACGTCGAGCGCGGGCGTGTTCCGCGCGTGGGTCGTGGAGAACGGGCACCTCTCGGAGCGCCTGCTCGCCGTCGCGAGCTTCGAGGGGGAGCGGCTCCTCGTGCGGCGCGGGCTCCGAGCCGGCGATGCCCTCGTGACGACCCCGGAGCCCGACTTTCGTATCGACGAAGAGGTGACGCCGTGAGGAAAACGATAGCCACCTTGGTGCTCGCCGCCGCGATCGTGAATAGCCGAGTCGCGCGCGCGGACGAGCCGGCGCGAACCCGCCTCGACGAGGGGACCGTGGTCTCGCTCGCCCTCGCGTCACACCCCACGATCGACGCCGCGCGGGCGGGCCGAGAGGCCGCTCGGTCCGCATCGGCGGCCGCCGATTATGCGCGCATCCCCGACCTCACCGTATCGGCGCGCTATTCCCGATTAAGCAGCATTCCGGCACGATTCCGCACGTTCGGAGACGCGGTATTCCCTCAAATTTTGGACAACCTGGGTGTTCGCGCCGAGCTGTCGGTGCCTATCACGGATATCTTCTTTACCCTCGCCGCGACCGCGCGGGCGGCAGGGCACAGGTCGGAAGCGGCCGACCTCGAGCTCACGAGCACACGCGCGCAAATTGCCTACGAGGCGAAGGTCTCCTTCTTCACGTACGCGAGCCGAACGTACGCCGTCGCCAACGCGACCGAGCTGGTTCACGTGGCGGAGGGGCAAGTGGAAGAGCAAAAGCGGAAGGAAGCGGCGGGCACGGCGGCGCGCAACGACGTGCTCCCCTACGAGACCGCGCTCGACTCCGCGCGAATGGGCCTCGCCGCCGCGCGGGCCGACGCCGGAGCGGCGGAGGCGACGCTCTACTCCTATGTTCCGAGCCTTCGTGGGCAGTCCTTCGCGCTCCCGGCGCTGGACGATCTCGTGCGAAAGGTTCCCCTCCCCGCCGCGGCGCCGGAGACGCCGGTTCGAATCGCGGCGCTCGAAGCCGAGAAGCGCGCCGCAGAGAGCGCCCACGATGCCACGTCGTTCGCGCGCCTCCCTCGTATCGCCGCGTACGGGATCGCGGATTTGAGCGCGCCGAGCCCGCGCGTGTTCGTGCTCGATCGCATCACCGCGATCCCGACGTGGGAGCTCGGGATTCGGCTCGAATGGTCTCTCTCGCAGGCCACGTCCGGCAGCGCGAAGGCCTCCGAGGCGCGTTCGCAAGCCGAGGCGCTCGGCGCCAAAATCGTCGCCGCGCGAAGGACCTTGCTCGCCGAGCGGGAGGGTGCGCGGGCGGCGCTGACCGCAGCGGAAGAGCGCATTCGACTCGCCGAAGGGCGTGTCACGCGGGCCAAGGACCTCGCCCGCGCGCGGAGGGGCGAGCTCGCCGCCGGGACCGCGCTGCCGCTCGCCGTCGTCGTCGCGGAGGCCGACGTGCTGCGCGCCAAGAACGAGCACGTCGACGCCGCGATCGAACGCGCCCTCGCGCTCGCCAAGATCGATTTCGTGGACGGCCGCGCCGACACGAACGGAACGAAGGTGGAAAAATGAAGAGCCTCGTAGAGCTGTTTTTGCGCCGTCCGGTGTTCACCTGGGTGCTCGTCCTCGGGCTCGTGGTGCTCGGCGTTACCGGCCTCGGCAAGATGCCAATCGAACGCTTCCCGAACGTCGACTTCGCGTTCGTGTCGGTCACGATCACGGCGCCGGGAATGTCGGCGGAGCAGATCGAGAGCGAGATCGCGCAGAAGGTCGAAGGCGCGCTCGGCACCGTGAGCGGGCTCGATCGCCTCGACGCCGTATGCATGGAAGGCGCCGCCGTCGTGTCGGCGCAATTCTCCCTCGAGAAGTCGTCGACCGACGCGGCGAACGACGTACGCGACCGGATGGCGCGCCTCGCCGACGAGCTGCCACCTACCGCGCGGCCTGCGAAGATCGAGACGTTCAACGTGAACGGGACTCCGATCGTGCTGCTCGGCGTGACGAGCGCGTCACCGACGCGGGCGCGCACGCTACGCGAGCTGACCGAGCTCTCCGACACGTCGCTCCGCCGCGATCTGCAGAGCATCCGCGGCGTGGGCGAGGTCCGCGTCGTGGGAGGCGAGACCCGCACCCTCTCGATCGTGCTCGATCCTACCAAGCTCGCGTCGTTCGGTCTCTCGCCTCTCGAAGCGCGGCGGGCGCTCGCGGTGGAGAACCTGGAGGCCCCCGGTGGCACGCTCCCGGAGGGCGACACGTCGCTCGGCGTGCGCCTCTCCGCGAAGGCACGCAGCGCCGAGGAGATCGGGGCCGTGGTCGTCGCAAAACGTGGAAACTACACGGTTCACATTTCCGACGTCGGCAAGGTCGAGGACGCCGGGATCCCCGCCGATTCGCGGGCGAGCCTGTCGGGGAGCCCGGCCGTGATCGTCGCGGTCATGAAACAGCCAGGGGCGAACACGGTCGCGGTGACGGACGAGGTGCGATCGAGGCTCGCTGCGGCGCAAAAGCGATTTCCGGACGGGGTCGTCGCGCGTGTGCTTCAGGACAACAGCGAGGATGTTCGTGCGTCCGTCACCGCCGTCGCAGAGCACCTCGTCATCGGCGCGATCCTCGCGGCGGCGGTGGTGTTGCTGTTCCTGCGCAGCCTCCGCGCGACCCTCATCGCGGCGCTCGCGATCCCGACGTCGATCATCGGCACGTTCGCGGTCGCGCGCGCGCTCGGCCTCACGCTGAACATGCTCTCGCTCCTCGGGCTCACCCTCGCGGTGGGCATCGTCATCGACGACGCGATCGTGGTCCTCGAGAACATCGTCCGCGTGATGGAGAAGCGGGGTGTATCGGCGCGCGAGGCGGCGGGAGAGGCCACCCACGAGATCGGGCTCGCCGTGCTCGCGACCACCTTGTCGCTCGTCGCGGTCTTCCTCCCCGTCGCGGCGATGGAGGGCATCGTGGGCCGCTACCTCGCCCCGTTCAGCCTCACGATGGCCGCGTCGATCCTCCTCTCGATGGCGGTCGCGTTCACCCTCACGCCGATGCTCTGCAGTCGATGGCTCAAACGCGCGTCCGTCCCCTCTGCCGAGGCGCACGGCGGCGACGGGAAGCTCGAGCGGGCCTACACCCGTGCCCTCGGTTGGCTCGTGGCGCGAAAGTGGGTCGCGGGGATAGGCATCTTCGTGACGCTCGTATCCATCGTTCCGGTGATGTCCGTGTTGCCGACGACGTTCCTCCCGGTGGAGGATATGGCGCGTTATTCGGTGTTCGTTCGGCTCCCGGAGAGCGCGTCGCTCGACAAAACCGCGGAGGTGGCGGAGAGCATCGCCGCCCTCGCGCGCACCTTTCCGGACGTGACGGACACCGCGGTATCCACCCTCAACGCGCGCGACGCGACGGTGACGGTGTTCCTCGGTCGGCGCGGGGTGCAGGAGGCACGGATCCTCGCGACGCGAGAGAAGGTCGCTGCCCGCTTTGCAAACGACGGATACCTCATCATGGTCGGCCCGACCGACGATCTGGCGTTCCCGGGACCGGACGGCGCCGCGATTCAGTTCGTGCTTCGAGGGGGGAAAGATCTGGCCGACCTCACGGCGGTGGCGCAGAAGCTCCTCATCGAGGCGAAGGCGATCCGCGGCACGGTAGACCAGGGCCTCACCAGCGGAGGCGGCCGTCCCGAGCTCTCGATTTCGGTCAATCGCGACGACGCGAAGCGCCTCGGCGTATCGCACGCCGACATCGGTGAGACGTTGGCCCTCGCCGACCAGAAGGGCCTCGACATGGGAAGCGTGCGGGATACACGCTCTCGAAACGACGTCTCGATCCCGGTGCGACTGCGGGTGGGGAGCGACACGCTCTCGAACGTGGACATCGTTCGGCAGCTCACGGTCCGCGGCGAGACCGGCGCCCTCGTGCCTTTGGCGGGCCTCGCCACGATCGCCTCGAAGGAGGGCCCCGGCCTCATTCGGCGCGTGGGCCGCGAGCGCCAGATTACGCTCTTCATGAACACGGTCCCTGGCACGTCGGACGGCGTGGTGGTGGATACGCTGACGAAGAAGCTCGCGGAGGTGGATCCTTCCGGGCGCGTGCGGGGCGAGGTACTCGGCAATGCCAAGGAGATGGAGAAGGCCTTCTCGGCGTTCCTGGTGGCGATTGGGCTCTCGTTCGTATTCATGTATCTGATTTTGGCGGCGCAGTTCGAGAGCTGGCTCCACCCGATCACGATCTTGGTGTCGCTTCCGCTCACGGTGCCGTTCGGGCTGTTGTCGCTCCTTCTCGGCGGGCAAACGTTGAACCTGTTCTCGGTACTAGGCTTTTTGGTGCTCTTCGGGGTGGTGAAGAAGAACGCGATTTTGCAGGTCGATCGCGCGATTCAGCTAAGAAAGGAAGGGCACTCCGCGGAGCGCGCGATCATCGAGGCCTGCCGCGACCGCCTCCGCCCTATTCTCATGACGACGCTCGCGTTCGTCGCCGGAATGATCCCTCTCGTGGTCTCGTCCGGGGCCGGAGCGGCGACGAACCGCGCGATCGCGGTCGGCATCCTCGGAGGTCAATCGCTGTCGCTCGCGCTCACGCTGTTGGCGACGCCAATCGTGTATCTCTGGCTCGACCGGTCGGGGAAGAAGCGGGCAGAAGAGACGCCGGCACCCGAGGTGGAAGAGGTCGGCGATGTCGCGCAAGCCTGAGTCGACGAGACAGACGGCGAATCGATTCTTCTCTGCGCTCCTCGGAGCCCTCGGGCAGGATGCGAAGAGGAAGAAGAGGCTGGCCACCGCGCCGGGCGAAGGCGATCCGCCGCCGGACGAGTCACACGTCCGCGAGGCCGACGAGGAGACGATGCACGTCGTGTCGCCCCGGCCCCTGGCGCGACGACCATGAGGCCGCGTCTGGGGGAGTGGGCCTCTGCTCGCGTTGCCGCGGCGAGTGCCTACTAGAGCACCGAACCGCTTAATGACCGAGGATTTTCGCCGAGTTGCGAGCCGTGCGAGGCGCGACGACGACGCTACAGGGCCGCAAGTCCCTGACGAGGGACGAGTCCTACTGCTGCTAGCCGAGGAGGAGCAACGAAGCACGGCGAAGCAAATCGGCGAAAAGCCGACCGAATGAAGCGATTCGGTGCTCTAGGTCGCCAAAACCTACACGATGCGAACGAGGTGAAAGGACACGCCCTTCAGCGCGAGCGCGGTGACGTCGTGGACCTCGGGCTCGTCGTCGACGACCAAGACCTTCCACTTGCCGACCGCGAAGGACGAGAGGGCCTCGGGGTCCCCCGCAAAGGCGATGGTGTCGTCGCGCGCGTGAGCCATGTTCCCTCCCGTCGCGGTCGCGTCGCGTCGCGTCGCGCGCATCGCATGGATCGCCGACCATGGGAGCGGGAAGGGGGAGTCCGCCTCCGGGTCGCTCGAGGTCGGAAGCGGGCTCTCCGGTGGGTCGTTTTCGTCGCGCTTCGCGGACAAACGCGGCTACCGTCCGACCGATGACGACGGCCGCGAGCGCCGCCGAACAACCAGGCATCGCGCAGACGACGGCTCTCGAGTAGGCGAAATGGGCGCGGGCGACACGGACGAGAACGAACGAGTGTCCAAGGACGAGCGCGCGCGAAGGCGAGCGGTCGGAAGCGCGCTCGTGTTGCTCTTCTTGATGATGGCCGCGCACGCCGCGATGGAGGCCGCCCGCGACGCGTTCCTGCTCGGTGCCTTGTCTCCCGTCGCGCTCCCTTGGTCGTACGTGCTCATCGCCGTGCTCGCGGTCGCGTCGTCGCGTCTCGCCGGTCGTCGCGCGAGAGCGACGCGCCTCGCCGGCATCCTCGCGGTCGGCGGGGTTGCGTCGTTCGTCTTCTGGGGAGTGCTCCCGGCGTTCGCGCGCGGAGGGGCGATCGCGCTCTACGTCTTCAGCGCGCTCTACGTCACGATCATCGTGCCGCGGTTCTGGCTCCTCCTCGCCGGCCGGTTCACCGTCGGTGAGGCCAAGCGCTACTACACGTGGATCGGCGTCGGCGGGATCGCGGGCGCGGCGGCGGGCTCCGCGATGGCCACGTTCATCGCGTCGCGCGTGCATCCGCGCGCGCTCCTCGCGGCCGCGGGGGCGATCTACGTCGTCGCCGCCATCGTAGCGCGCGCGACGGCGACGGACGTTCCGGGGCGCGAGGCGACGCAAGCTTCCAATGGGCCGCGATCGCAGGAGCCCAAGTCGTACGTTCGGAGGCTCGTGTGGTCGGCGCTCTTGGCGAGCGCGGCCCTCACCGTCGTCGACTACCTCTTCAAATCGACCGCCGCGGCCACGATCCCGAGGGAACAGCTCGCGAGCTACTTCGCCCGCACGTACACCGCGATGAACGTCGTCGCGCTCGTGGTGCAGATCGCGCTCGCGCCGGCGCTGCTCCGTCGCTTCGGCACCCACACCGCGGCGATGATGCTGCCGGTGCTGCTCGTCGCGGCGACGGGCGGTTTTGCGGTCGTGGGCCTCCCGCTCCTCGTCCTCGTCGCGCGGGGGGCGGATGGCGCGCTCCGGAACTCGCTCCACCGCGTCACGTTCGAGCTCTTCTATTTTCCCCTCTCCGACGCGACGAGGGCGCGCTGGAAGGCGCTCGCGGACGCGATCGGGCAGCGCGGCGGGCAGGCGCTCGGGTCGCTCGCGCTCCTCGGGCTGGTCGCGCTCGGGGCCGGCAGTCGCACGATCGCGGTCCTCGCCGCGGTGCTCGCGCTCGGCTGGGCCATCGTGACCATGTGGATGCGCGGGCCCTACCTCGCGCTCTTTCGCGACGGGCTCCGTCGCGGCGGCGTCCCGGCGACGGTGCCGGTGCTCGCGTCGGACACGCTCCAGGCGATCTTGGAGGCGTTCTCGAGCCCCGACGATCTGGTCGTCTGCGCCGCGATCGATCTGCTCGCGGAGAACGGCCACGTCCGCCTCGTGCCCGCTGTGCTCGTGAGGCACCCGTCGCGCACCGTCGTGCTCCGTGCCCTCGACGCGTTCGTGCGTGGCAAGCGGAGCCCGCCCGCCGACCTCGTCGCGCCGCTCCTTCGCCACCCCGACGGGAAAATACGCGCCGCCGCGTTTCGCGCCGGCCTCGCCGCGAACGCCGATCTCGCGCGCGCGATGCGGGATCCGGACGTCGACGTGCGCGCGACCGCGGTCGTCGGGCTCCTTCGAGGCGACGCCACGCAGCGCGCGGAAGCGAAGGCCTACATCGAGGAGCTGCTCGCGCGCGACGACGCGAAGGGCAAGCTCGCGTTCGCCCGCGCGACGAAGGCCGACCCTGATCCGGAGCTCGCGCCGTACCTCGTCCGCCTGCTCGAGACGCGCCTCGTGACCTTGTGTCGCGAGGTGCTGCGTGCGATGGCCGTGGTGCCGTCCGCGTCGTACCTCCCCGCGCTCGTCCCGCTCCTCGCCGACCGGCGCGTCCTCGGCGAGCTGCGTCCCGCGATCCTCGCCGCTTCGGGCGGCGACTCGTCGGTGGTCGAGGGGTGGCTCGCGGACGAGACACTCCCGCGCGTCGTCCGTCGTCACGTGCCCCGAACGTTGAGCGCGTTCGCGACCGAGCGCGCGGCGACGGTGCTCCTCGCGCGCCTCGACGTCGAACGCGATGGTGCCGTTCGCCATAAAATCCTTCGTGGTCTCGGGCGTTTGCGGGCTGATCAGCCGTCGATCGCGATCGACGAGGAGGCCGTGCTCCGCCACGCCGACCGGTACCTCGATCGTGCGGTGAAGCTCCTCGCGTACCGCATCGCGCTCGGCGGTCCTGGCGACGATCCGATCGAGGAGCTTCTGCGCCCGCTCCTCCAGAACAAAGAGGACCGCGCGCTCGAGAGCGTGTTCCGCCTCCTCGGGATCGTACGTCCGAAGCTCGCGCTCGAGGACGTGTGGCGTGGGGTCAAACACTCGGACGCGCACGCCCGTGACGCTGCCCTCGAGCTGGTCGAGAGCCTTCCTTCAGCGATCCGTTTGCGCCTCGTCGGCATGCTCCGCGTCGCCGACGACATCTCGCGCCTCGAAGAAGCGGGCGGCGAGCAGGTCACGCGCGCGGAAGCGATCGCGGCGATGACGAAGGACGGCTCACTTCCGTTGCGCGAGCTCGCGCTCGCACTCACCGGGAGGTCCCATGTCGGTGGGTGAGCCCGTGTTTCTGGAGGTGGAGCAGCTCCTTACGATGCGCCAATTCGTTGGCCTCGAGAGCCTCTCCCTCGACGCCGCGGCGCGCATGCTCGCGACGATGACGGAGCGAAAGCTCCCTGCCGGCACGCGGCTCTCGGAGGGAGGCGCGCCGCTTCGCGCGGCGTGGTTCCTCCGCGAGGGGGAGATCGCGATCGGCGATCCGGAGAGTGCGTCTCACGTCGCGACGCGCGATCCGATAGGCCTCCTCGAGCTCCTCGCCGAGAGCCCGGAGGGCCTCGAGATTGCGTGTGTCACGGACGTGATCGTCTTCGAGATCCTCGGGGAGGAGCTCACTGCGCTCTTGGTCGACGATTTCGACGGTCTCGTCGGGGCGATGCGCTCGATCAGCGGCGCGATTTTGTCACTCTCCGAGATGGAACCGTCGTTCGCGAAGCCTCCTTCCCACCGAGGCCACGTCCCGATGAGCTTCGTCGATCGTTTGCTGTTCTTGCGCGGGCTCTCCGCGTTCACCATCGCTGGCGCCGAGACGACGGCGGAGCTCGCCCTCGCGATGAAAGAGACGGTCGTCGACGGCCTCGTCGCGAAGAAGGGAGCCTATCTGGAGGACATGTTCGTGGTCGTCGAGGGCACGCTTCGCTACGGCACCGGCGAGGTGAGCGCGGGGAACGTGTTCGGCGCGTATCACGGCTTCGGCGAAGCGGCCCTCACGTACGACCTCGTCGCCACGGCAGGCACACGTGTGCTCGCCCTCCCGGTCGAGGTGCTCCTCGATCTCGCCGAGGACGACGTGTTCCTCGCCGTCTCGTGGTTGCGCGGCCTCGCCGCCCGCTTGCTCGAGGTGCTCCCGGACGATCACGGCGCCGCGCTGCTCGAGGCACGCCGGGGCTAGAACGCCGGTCTGGCCGTCTCGCTTGACCTCGTAGCCAACGGCGGCCGATCGCCAAAACGCCCGTCGTTCGGACCGCCTACGCCGTAGCCACCGCCCCGATCGCCTCGCGTTGCCTCCGCGTTCTCCCGCGGAACTTCATTACGGCAAGTCAATCCATCTACCCAAGCCCGCTGGACCCAAGGCGTACCATGTTTGCTAATAGTATCAATCTGTATGGCGCGAACTACCAATGGCGCTGCCCATGCGTAGGCTTCTCCGAGGCATTGGCGCGGTCGCCCTGATTGGTGCGTCGTGCACACCGCGCGCATCTAGCGACGATGCTGGTCTCATCCTCGATGCAGGCTTGAGTCGAGTTGACGCGTCCGCATCCCCTCCGCTCGAAGGGAGCGCTCCTCCGCCTGCCGAGTGTGTGTCCACCTTCCGCACGACGCCTGATTGTGTCCAGCCCGAACCGCGGCTCGCTTGTAGTGCTGGGTTCTGCACGATTGCTCGCGGCTGCTTCGTTTCCGGGTCTCCTCCTTGCCAAGTCGGCCGCGGGGCGAGCTCGGAGCCCGAGGCGCAGGTAACGCTGACCCACGACTTTCAGATCGGGCAGCACGAGGTGACCGTAGGCGAGTGGAAGGCGTTGGGGTTCAACCATAGGCCGCAAAAACCTCTCGAAGGAGAGAGCCTGCCCGGTTTCTGCGAGGCCGACAATTGCTCGGTCGTCGCCATCAGCTGGTTCGAAGCCATTGCATATGCGAATCGACTTTCGCGGGCGTCAGTGCCTGCGCTTCCGACATGCTACGAATTGACGTGCGCGGACGCGGACGCCGGTGTCGACTGCACGAGCGTCAAGCTCACGAGCGAGGATGTGTACAGCTGCCGCGGGTATCGATTGCCTACCGAAGCCGAGTGGGAGTACGCGGCGCGCGCCGGGACACGAACGTCGCACTACGGCGGAAAGATGACGATCACGAAAGCCGTCGTGGGTCTGTGCCCTATCGAGCCCGCGCTCGAATCTACAGTTTGGTACTGCGGAAATTCGGTTGATCCGTCGACCTCGCCGCCGCAGATCCACTCGCGGCCCGTGATGAGCAAGATCCCGAACGCCTGGGGCCTGCACGACATGCTTGGGAGCGCGGAGGAGTGGACGAGCGACGCCTACGATGGCCTAGGCCTCAGGGCTGGCCCCTACGTCGATCCCGGAAAGGCGCTCGGCACGTCTCCGACACGCGCGTGTCGGGGAGGACATATCGGAAGCCCGGCTTTCGCAACGACGGCATCGTGGCGGTTGGGCTCGGCGTGGACGTCCGTCGGCCCCGTCGGTTTTCGTCTCGCGCGCACGCTCGGCCCAGGTTGATCGAGCGAGACCTCCGAGCGTTCTCGCCTTTGCGCAACGTCGCTGCGGCGCCGGTCGCTCCCTTGGGCGAGGCCCGCTCCCCTTCCCGCCCGCCCGCTCCCCTTCCCGCCCGCCCGCTCCCCTTCCCGCCCGCCCGCGTTCGCCCTTCGTCCCGCGCGGCCGGTTTCATGGGTGCACGCGGAAGATCACGTCGAGAAGATGATCGAGGTCGTGAACCAGCTGCCCTGGCCGGCGCGGTCGAAGGAGTTGCAAGTGCTCCTCGGGGTGAAGAACGATCCCTTCTTGAGGATTGCGGACTTGGCGCTCGCGACCGGCGGATCACGCGCGCAGGGGGACCTTCCACGAGCTCGTTTCTTGGGCCATCATGACCCAGTGATGTTCCGATGAAAAAAGTGGCCCTCGGTTTGCTCGGTTCCCTTTGCCTATTCATGGCATGCAAACTGAACCCGCCCGATGCAGCGGATCTCGATTCTGGGATCCCCCAGGAAGCCACAGCGGATGGTGCCTACGTCCTCGACGATGGCGGAACGGACAAAGACGCCGACGGAGATGCCGGCGCGCTCGACGCGGCACCGCCGCCTCTCGACGACTGCTTTGCTAGGGTCTCCGCAAACGGAGCGATCCCTCCGGACCGAACCGAAGTAGACCAGCCCTTCTACGCGTGCAGTACGCTGTCACCGCGCTGCCAGTGGCTGCCGCATTGCAAGCGAGTAAGCGCGAACAACCTCCGAAACGGCATCTGTGTCACCAACAAGAAAGCGAACTACGAGGCATGTGACTGCAGCCCCGGTGAGCGCTGCATCGGTGTGTCCACGGAGGACGCGCGAGCGCTCCCGACTCGGGGGTCTGCCGGGTGGCCTATCTCTGCGTGAGCAAGACGTGTTTCCCGGAGGCGGGCTGGCCGTACGACTGCACGACGAGCCCCGCTCCGTACTGAGCTGGTATGCGCCCTAAAGCCATCGCTGCGTTGAAGCTCTCCACGGCCTTTCTCGGTTCCCTTTGCCTGTTTATGGCATGCAAACTGAACCCGCCCGATGCTGCGGAGCTCGATTCTGGGGTTACTCAGGACGCCGCTGCAAACGACGCCGACTTGGCGGACGGAGGTCCGGACGCGGATGCCGAAACAGATGCCGTCCCCCTGGATGCCGCGCCCCCTCCCCTCGATGACTGTTTTGCGAGTGTCTCCGCGAAGGGCACGATCTCGGCGGATGCTGCCGAAGGCGACCAGCCTTTTTATGCCTGCCAAACGGGGTCACCGCGCTGCCAGTGGCTGCCGCATTGTAAGCGAGTAAGCGCGAACAACCTCCGAAACGGCATCTGTGTCACCAACACGAAAGCGAACTACGAGGCATGTGACTGCAGCCCCGGTGAGCGCTGCATCGGTGTGTCCACGGAGGACGCGCGAGCAGCTCCCGACTCGGGGGTCTGCCGGGTGGCCTATCTCTGCGTGAGCAAGACGTGTTTCCCCGACGCGGGCTGGCCGTACGACTGCACGACGACACCTGCTCCCTATTGATGTGGCGGTCGCGCGCGGAGCGGTGGCGAGGGCTATCGCGAGCACGTTCCCCGTTAGACCGAGCAAAACGACCCACCGGAGAGCCCGCTTCCGACCCCGAGCCACCCCGAGGCGGACTCCCCCTTCCCGCTCCCATGGTCGGCGATCCATGCGATGCTCCGCGCGCGACCGCGACCGCGACCGCGACGCGACCGGGACGGGAGGGAACATGGCTCACGCGCACGACGACACCATCGCCTTTGCGGAGGACCCCGAGGCCCTCTCGTCCTTCGCGGTCGGCAAGTGGAAGGTCTTGGTCGTCGACGACGAGCCCGAGGTCCACGACGTCACCGCGCTCGCGCTGAAGGGCGTGTCTTTCCAAGAGCGTCGGATCGAGATCGTGAGCGCGCACTCGGCGATCGAAGCCAAGGCCGCCCTCACTCGCCATCCGGACCTCGCCCTCCTCGTGATCGACGTCGTGATGGAGACCGAGGACGCCGGCCTCCGCCTCGTGAAATACGTACGCGAGACGCTAAAAAATAGCCTCGTTCGGATCGTGCTCCGCACCGGCCAGCCCGGCCACGCCCCCGAGCGCACCGTCATTCGCGACTACGACATCGGCGACTACCGCTCGAAGACCGAGCTCACCTCGACCCGCCTCTACACCACCGTGGTCTCCGCCCTCCGCACCTACGGCGAGATCGTGGCGGTGGAGGCCCAGCGGCGCGAGATCGAAAAGCTGCTCGGAGAGAAGAGCGCCGCCTACGAGAAGCTCGAGACGCTCCGCGCGAAAATCGAGGGCGAGCGTGACTACCTCCGCGACGAGGCGCGCGAGAGCCGCGGCATGCCCGAGGGCGTGATGGCCGGCCTCTCGAGCGCGAGCCCCGCCTTCACCAGCGTGCTCCAGCGCATCGCGACGGTGGCGAAGACGTCCGCGACAGTGCTCCTCCTCGGCGAGTCCGGCGTCGGCAAAGAGGTGGTCGCGCGCGCGATTCACGAGTCGAGCGATCGCGCCGACAAACCGCTCGTGAAGGTCAACTGCGCGTCGGTGCCGCACGAGCTCTTCGAGAGCGAGTTCTTCGGGCACGTGAAGGGCGCGTTCACGGGCGCCCTCCGCGATCGTGAGGGCCGCTTCCAGCTCGCCGACGGTGGCACCCTCTTCCTCGACGAAATCGGGGAAATTCCGCTCGATTTGCAGAGCAAGCTCCTCCGCGCGCTCCAAGAACGCGAGGTCGAACGGGTGGGCGACACACGCTCGCGCAAGGTCGACGTACGCCTCGTCGCCGCGACGAACCGCGACCTCGAGGACGAGGTGAAGCAGGGTCGTTTCCGCGCCGACCTCTTCTTCCGCCTCGCGGTGTTCCCGATGCCGGTGCCCCCGCTCCGCGA
>JAAFHV010000061.1:17733-38303 GCA_013297655.1 Myxococcales bacterium
TCACCCTCTTTTTGAATCGCGCGCGCGACACGTTCAAGCGGCCGCGGCTGCCCGTCCGCGACGAGCACGGCGACATCCTCCGCGCCTACCCTTGGCCAGGAAACGTACGCGAGCTCCAGAACGCGGCCGAGCGCGCGGCGCTGTTCTCGAGCGACGACGCGCTCGATCTCTCGCTCGTGGTGCCGGAGGCAGGAACGCCGCCCCCGCTCACCCCCCGCGAGCCCGAAAAGCCGCACCCGCGCCCCCTCGCCGAGATCGCCAAAACGGACGCTTTTCTGGGCAAAGACGGCGGTTTTTTGACCGCCGCGCAGATGCGCGATCTGGAGCGCGAGAACACTCGCCGCGCCCTCGAGCGCGCGGAGTGGAAGATCGCGGGCGAGGGCGGCGCCGCCGATCTGCTCGGGCTCCGCGCGTCCACCCTCACGTCGCAGATCAAGGCCCTCGGGATCACGCGCCCAACCCGCCGCTAGGCGTGCGCGGGAACACGAGCGTGAACCTCGTGCCTTCGCCCGGTTCGGTCTTCACGTCGAGCGTGCCGCGCAGCACGTCGCGCACGAGGGTGGCGACGACGTGGAGACCGAGGCCGGTGCCGCCGAGCCCGCGCCGGGTCGTGAAGAAGGGTTGGAACATCTTCGCTGCGACGTCTTTCGTGATCCCACGACCGTCGTCCTCGTAGGCGAGTGAGAACCCCTCGCCGCTCTCGGCGACGTGCACCCGCACCGCTGTCGCGCGGCCCTCCACGCGGCCGTGCTCCGCCGTATTCGTGAGCAAATTCGTAAGGATCTGCGCGATCGCACCGGGGTACGTGCGGCCCTTCACGTTCGCGCCGGTGACGCTCACGTCGAGGGTCGCGCGCTTCGCGATCGGGGCGAGGCTCGCGAGGGTGCGGCGCACGTGGTCGACGAGATCGAGGGTGCGTGCCTCCTCGGTGGTGTGGTCCACGCTGACCCGCTTGAAGTCGAGGACGAGGTCCGCCGCGCGCTCCAAGTTGCGTCGCACCATCGCGTCGGCCTCGGTCATGCTCTCGAGGATCTCGGCCACCCGCGCGCGCCCGAGCTTGCCCGCGGTGAGGCCCTCACGAAGCTCCTCGAGGCCGCCATGGACCACGCTCGCGGCGGTGACGGCGACCCCGAGCGGCGTGTTGATGTCGTGCGCGACGCCGCTCACGAGGAGGCCCACCGTCGCGAGGCGCTCGCGCTCCACGAGCTCCACCTGCGCGCGCCGGAGCCGCTCGAGCGACTCGTGGAGCTCCTCTTCGATCCGCTTGCGCTCGAAGTACGTGGGAATGTCGAGGTTACCGTCCGCGCGCGAAGGCACCGCGATCCCGAAGTGCTCGCCGAGGCGCTCGTGGATGCGGCCCGGGGGCGCCATCACGAAGCTGCACGTCGCGTCTCCCTTCGCGCGGCACTCCACCTCGACCGCGGTCAGATCGATGCCGAAGCTCTGCTCGCACCAGCCCGAAGAATAGGCCGCTCCGAGGATGCACACCGGCGTGTCGGAGGCGCGCCCCGCCTCGAGGTGGCTCGACGCCTCGAACGAGCTCGGGTGATCGTAGACGAGGCAATAGTCGTCCGTCGGGACCGGGTTGCTTCGCGGATCGAGGCGCACGATCCCCCAGCCGGTGTACGCAAAATGGAACGGCCCGTCGGAGAGGCGCTCGAGCGGATCGACCACGTTCATGAGCTCGTGGAAGCGCTTCGCGTCGTTGCGCCCGATCGTGTGCGCGACGTCGAAGAGGAACGAGCGCCCGATCGCCATCGCCTCCTTCTGCCCGCGGTCCGCGTAGAGCTGCGCGATCGTATCGAGGAAATCGATCGAGAACGCCGAGGCTCGCACGAGGACGTAGCGCTCACCCCCGAAACGAAGACGCGCCTCGGCCGGGTCCACGTCGCCATCGGCGAAGAAGCGGGTCACCCGCCGCGAGGCCTCCGCGAACGTGTCGGCCAACCCCTCCGGAACGCCGAACGCCTTCGCCTCGCGAGCGCCGAAGAACCGCTCCTTCCGCGCGCGCGCGAGCTCTTCGCGAAGGGTCGCCACCTCCGCCTCCAGCCGCTCGACACGGAGGTCCGCTTCGTCCGCCATGCCTCACGGTACGGTGTTTCGGACGCGCGGCCGGCTTGGTAGACGATCTGCTCACGCTCCCCGCGAAGGAGGACCGAAGCCAGACCGCGGCGGTCGCCCTCGTTCACCTCGGAAAGTACGAGGACGTGTCGATCGAGGCGCTCCGCGAGCCGCTCGGGATCACCCACTCTGCGTGCGTCCGTTTGGTGGACAAGCTGGAGGACGAGCGCGAGGTCACGCGTAAACCGGGCGAAGGCCGCGCGGTCGCCCTCCGGCTCACCGCGAAGGGGGCGCGTGCCGCCGCGGCGCTCTCGGCCGAGCGGCAAGCGGCGCTCGTGCGCGCGCTCGCGGTGCTCTCGAACGATGAGCAAGCCACCTTGGGCGCGCTCGTCTCCAAGGTGCTCGTGTCGCTCGTGCGGGACGAGCCCCATGCCGCGCGCATCTGCCGGCTCTGCGACTACGCCACCTGTCCGGACGCCACCTGCCCCGTCGGCCACGCTCTCGAGCACCGATCGCTCTCGCCCTCCGAATGACTCGAAGGAGATCCCCATGGCTCTCGCGCTCTACGACACGCTCGTCCCGTTTTACCACCTGCTCGATCCCGTCGCCGAGCACGCCGACGAGATGGCCGTCGTCATCGAGGCCTTCGAGGGGATTTCTCCCTGCAACACCCTGCTCGAGCTCGGGGCCGGCGCCGGAAACAACGCGTTCCATTTGAAGGCGCACGTCGCGTGCACGCTCACCGATCTCTCTCCCGCCATGCTCGGCCTCTCACGCGCGCAGAACCCCGAGTGCGAGCACCTCGTCGCCGACATGCGCACGCTCCGCCAGGGCCGCACCTACGACGTCGTGCTCGCCCACGACGGCATCACCTACATGAGCACCCTCGACGATCTGCGCGCCGCAGTGCTCACCGCGTTCGTGCACACGCGGCCCGGTGGGCTCGCCGTGTTCGCTCCCGATGTCTATCGCGAGACGTTCGAGGAGAGCACCGATCTCTACGAGGGCGACGACGGCACACGCGCCCTCCGCTGCCTCGAGTGGAGCTGGGATCCCTCCCCCGACGATCACGCCTGCATCACCGAGTACTCGTTCTTGCTCCGCGAGGGCGGCGAGGTGGTCTCCGTCCACGACCGTCACGTGGAGGGCTTGTTTTCCCGAGCAGAGTGGCGCGAGGTGCTCACCGAGGTCGGCTTCACGGTCGGCACCACGCGCCGCCCGATCGGGGACGGCGAGACGGACGAGATCTTCGTCTGCCGACGCCCCTGAAGGCCTCGACCCCGAAAAATCAGAAGAACAGCATCTCGACGAGCGGCGCGATCGCGAACACCGCGACGAGGCCGAAGAGCACGAGCCCACCGAGAGTGCGTAGCACCACGTGGGTGGTCACGAGCGACATCCCGCCGCCGCCGAGCGGCTTGGCATACGCGAGGCGCTTCGGGGGCGATGACCAAAACGCGGTCGCGGACCGAGCGACGAGGCGCCGTGTCACCTTCGCTTCGCGGTAGCCCGTCGCGTCGCGATCTTCGACTACGTCGACGGTGAGCATGACGCGGTCGAAGTTGCGGGCCTTCGCGTCGGTCAGCACGTTCGTCACCGCGCTCGTGTCGACGGCGAGGTGCATTTCGTCGAGGGTGATCCCGGCCTCCCCGATCGTCGCGGCGAGGTGACCGATTTTCAGCGAGCCGTCCTCGAGCCTCGCGGCGGGCGAGGCGTCGTGAACGTCGGGGTTCTTCTCCAGGAAAATGCGCGGCACTGTGTGGAGCACGAGGCCGTATCCATAAGGCCCCGCGAGGCCCACCATGCCGGTGGACCACAGCGCGCCGATGGAGAGCTGACCCAGCGCTACGACGCCGATCGCCATCTGGCCTATCGCGATGACCCCGCGCGCCTGCTGGCCGAGCGCGAACACACCGAGCGCGGTTTGGCCGATCGCGATGACGCCAACCGCCTCTTGGCCAATCGCGAAGAAGCCGGGCTTGCCGTCGGTCGAGACGAGATCCATCGCCCCCGACCGTACCGCGATATCGGCCGCGCGCTCGAGCACTGGACCGAGGCACGGAAAAATCACGGGGCTCCGATGCAGACGAGCGATGAAACGCCGGCGCACGAAAGCGTGACGACGCCTCAGCCGCTGGTGTCGAGGCCGTGGCTCACCGGGCCGCCGTCGTCCACCAGCTCGGTGCGGAGGTTGTCGCGGGTCTTGTCGAGCTGCTCCGGCGTCGCGCCGAGCCTCGTGAGGATGATCTCGGCCATCGCGAGGGCCACCTCGGCCTCCGCGGTGACGACCTGGCTCGCGCCGATCGCGGTGAGCGACGCGACCTCCGACAGGTAGGTCGCGCGCGAGAGCACGCGCACCTTCGGGTTCTCCGCCCGCGCCGCGTCGATCACCGCGGCGGGAGATCCCGAAGCCGCGACGACGAGGCTCTCCGCGTTCAGGATCCCCGCGCTCTCCAAGATCTCTTTCCGCGCCGCGTCTCCGTAGACGGCGCGAATCCCCTCCGCGTTGAGGCGCGCGACCGTCTCGTGGTTCATCTCGATCACGGTCGGGACGACGCCGTTCTCGGCGAGCAGCTTCACGAGCGTGCGGCCGACGGGGCCGTACCCGACGACCACCGCGTGGTGCTTCTTGGTTCCGTCGTCCGGCAGCGCGGCGGGCGGGGGCGGCAACGTGCGGCGCCCTTCGAGCGCGCCAACGATGGGCCCGACCAGCCGAAAGACCAATGGATTCGAGGTGATCGTAAGGATCGATACCGCAACGAGGCACGGGAGCACGTGGGGAGGAAGGAGGCCGACCTTCTGCCCGAGCGTGCCGAGCATGAACGAAAACTCCCCGATTTGGCCGAGCGAGAGCGCGAGCGTGACCGCGATCCGAAGGGGCGTCTTGCGCGCGTACGACGCGAGGTACGCCACGACGGGATTGATCACCATCACGATCACGACGAGCGCGAGCACGAGCCCGCGGTTGGGCCATATCTGCGCCGGATCGAGCATCATCCCGACCGAGACGAAGAAGAGGACCGCGAACGCGTCTTTCATCGGCATCGCTTCCGACGCCGCGCGCGCGGCGAACGTGGATTGCCCCACCACAAGGCCGGCGAGGAAGGCCCCGAGCGCCATCGACGCGCCGAAGAGCTGCGCCGAGCCGACCGCGATCCCGAGCGCGAGCACGAGCACCGTGAGGGTGAAGAGCTCTCGCGATCGTGTCTTGGCGACGTAGCCGAGCAGGCGCGGGATCGCTCGCCGTCCGACGACCGCGGTGAACGCGACCAGCGCCACGAGCTTGCCGATGGCGATCGCCGAAGAGCGCGCCACCGTCGCGACGGTGACCGGACCTTCGCCGTCTTTGCCAGCGACGACCGGGAGCAGCACGAGCACGAGCACGGTCGCCACGTCTTGCACCAGGAGCCAGCCGATCACGACGTGCCCCTCGGGCTTCTGCACGACACTCGCGTCGGTGAGCACACGCAACACGACCACCGTGCTCGCGGTGGAGACGGCGAGCCCCGCCACCGCTCCCGCCGGCGCCGAGAGCCCTACGAAGGGCCCCAGCGCCGCCCCCACGAGCGCCGACACGACCACTTGAACGATGGCGCCGGGCAGCACCGCTTTGCGAACGGAGAGCAAGTCCTCGACGTGGAAATGGAGCCCCACGCCGAACATGAGCAGGATCACCCCGAGCTCGGCGAGCTCCGATGCGATCGCGCCGTGCGCGACGAAACCTGGCGTGTGCGGGCCGACCGCGATCCCCGCGATGAGGTACCCCACGATCGGCGACATCTTCAGCTTCTGCGTCGCGAACCCGAAGAACAGCGCCGCGCCGAGCCCCCCAGCCAACGTGTAGAGGAGGTTGCTATCGTGCGTCACGCGCCCAGCTTAGTGCACGAGGATCGATTTACGGCGACCCACGCGCACGAGCACCACGACCGTCGGCGCGAGCAGACACGGGCCCGATCGGTCCGGAAAAATTGGTGCAAAATGCATCACCTTGGCCGCCGACCCGGCCCCCGGTACGCTCGAGCGATGACGAGAGGCCTTCGCGCGAGCATTACTGCGCTTCTCTGCGCGGTCTCCGCGGGCGCGTGCGCGTCGTCTTACGTGGCCGTCGGCGCGGACGCGGGCACGTCCTCGGACGCGAGCGTCGCACCGCCTGCGAGCACGACGCCACCGCCGAGCGACGGGGCACCTCCGCCGCCGCCGGTCGACGCGGCCGTCGATGGCGCGCCCGGTACGCCGTGCGCAGCGGGCCACACGCATTTCCTCTGCGCCGACTTCGACACCACGAAGCTCGAGTCCTTCGGGGGGACTCGCGTCGACGCGCCGGGTCTGCTCGACACCTCGACTGCGTTCTCGGTGAGCGGGAATCGCTCGCTGCTCGCCACGCTGCCCCGTCGCGGAGCGAGCGCCGGTGACGTCTTCGTGCGCGCCGAGAAGATCCTCGTCGGCTGGCGGCGCGTGCGGATGGACTTCGACATTCGCCTCGAGACGTCCGACTTCCAACCTTCGGACAGCGGCCTCTCGCTCGCGGGCATCTTCATGACGTCGAGCACCAGCTTCACCGGCACGTTGCTCTTCACCGACGGCGTAAGCACCGCGGTCTCGATCGAGAGCCAAAGTACCCGCTACGTGGAGACGAAGGGCCACCTCGCGCCGAAGAAGTGGATCCACGTCATGATGGACTTCGATCCCACGCGTGGCCGGTACGAGCTCGCGATCGACGGCAAACCCGAGTCGCTCACGTTCCCCGTCACACAGCGGACGGGCCTCACCCCCGAGACCGAGTTTTCGGTCGGCATCTCCAGCTTCGAGGGCCCGAGCCCGAGCCTCGGCGTGCACTACGACAACGTCGTGATCGATCTTTTGTAAGCTCCCTCGAGCGCGACGGGTCGCGGTGATACGTGCCGGCTCGTGAGCGCGTCGCCGCGACGGAGAGCGAGATACGAGCGGAGTGCCCTTGACGATCGCCGCGCGCGGAGTCATACGTTGGAGACCATGTTGCCCCTCGTGATCCTCACGTATTTCTCCCGCGGAGCGGTCGAGTAAGGCATTTCGTATTCCCAGTAATCCGATGTGTCCTCGAGGCCGGCTCCGCGCTCTGCGATAGCCGGCCTCGCTGCGTTTGTCGTCTCGGACGCGCGCGACGGGGTCCTCTCGACACCCACGCTTTGCGTCTCCCGAATCGACCGGGAGCGACAGGACACTCTCATGCCTCGCGACATCCCCCTCCCCCGCCTTCGTACCCTCGGAATCATGGCCCACATCGACGCGGGCAAGACCACCTGCGCCGAACGAATCCTCTATTTTTGCGGCAAAATTCGCAAAACCGGAGAGGTCCACGACGGCACCGCCGCCCTCGATCATCTCCCCGAGGAGCAGCAGCACGGGATCACCATCACCGCCGCCGCGACCACCGTCGCGTGGACTCCGAAACAAGGAATCTACGAGGGGCTCGGTCATCGGCTCCAGCTCGTCGACACACCCGGTCACATCGATTTCACGATCGAGGTGGAGCGCTCGCTCCGTGTCCTCGACGGCGCGATCTTCGTGCTCGACGCGGCGAGCGGCGTGGAATGCCAATCGGAGACCGTCTACCGCCAAGCGGAGCGTCACCATGTTCCCGTGATTTGTTTCGTGAACAAGGTCGACAAACCGGGCGCCGATCTGGAGCTCTGCCTCGCCGACCTCCGAGAACGCCTCGGGGCACGCCCGGTCGTGCTCCAGCTCCCGGTCGACGGCGGTCGTGTGATTCTCGACGTCGTTCGTGAGGTCGCCCTCTCGTTCGACGACGATCTCTCCTACGTCGTGGGCCCCGTCCCCGAGGCCTACCGCGACGTCGTCGCCGAGGCGCGCCGCAAGGTGGTCGAGGCGTGCGCCGACGTGTCGGAAGAGGTCTTCGCGAAGTATTGCGAAGGCCGCTCCGTCGACGCCGTCGAGATCGAACGCGCCCTCCGCAAAGGCACGATCGAATCGAAGCTGCTCGTCGTCGTGTGCGGATCCTCGCTCAAAAACCGCGGGATTTCGCAGCTCCTCGACGCCGTCGTCTCCTATCTTCCGTCCCCTGCCGATCTTCCCCCGACGGTCGGTATCGGGCCGCATGGGCAGGAGTCGCGTCTTCCCTCGGACGACGCGCCGCTGTCCGCTCTGGCCTTCAAGACCACGAGCGACAAGAGCGCGGGCTTCCTCACGTTCGTGCGCGTCTACTCCGGCGTCCTTCGCGCCGGGCAGGCCGTACGTGTGATGCCGAAGGATCAGCGTGATCGCGTGGCGCGCATGTACGTGCTCCACGCGGACGCGCGCGAGCCCGTCGACGAAGCGCACGCAGGCGCGATCGTGGCCATCACCGGCGCGAGCTCCGTGCGAACGGGCGACACGCTTTGTGACCCTTCGCATCCCGTGACGCTCGAGCGCATCGTCGCGCCCGAACCGGTCGCTCTCGTCTCGATCGAGGCCAAAACCTCGGCCGATCGTGAGCGTCTCTCCTCCGCGATCGGCAAGACGCTGGTCGAGGATCCTTCGCTCCGCGTGTCCACCTCGGACGAGACGGGGCAAATGGTGCTCGGCGGGATGGGCGCGCTCCACCTCGAAATCGTGGTGGCGCGGCTCCTCTCGCATCACGGGGTCGCGGTGACGATGGGCAAACCCCAGGTCGCCTACCGCGAGACCCTCGCGAAGGCCTCATGTGCAGAATACAGGCACATTCGGCAATCGGGAGGCCCCGGTCAATACGCGTGCGTCACGCTCTCGGTCGAACCGAGCGAGCGCGGGAGCGGCATCACCTTCGTCGACGAGACGGTGGGTGGTGTCATCCCGAAGGAGCTCGTGCCGGCCGTAGAGAAGGGCGTACGTGGCGCGGCGAGCCGCGGTGTCTTCGCGGGCTATCCCCTCGTCGACGCCACGGTCCGCCTCGTCGACGGCGCGATCCACGCCAAGGACTCCACCCCCGCGGCCTTCGAGCTGGCAGCGTCGCACGCCTTCCAGCGCGCGGCGAAGGAGGCCGGTCACGTCCTGCTCGAGCCGCTCGCGCACGCCGAAATCGTCGTCCCCGAGGCGATGGTGGGTGGCGTCGTAGGCGATCTCCAGAGCCGTCGTGGAACGGTGCGCAGCGTCGTTCCGCGCGGTGGCTCGGTGATCGTCACTGCCGAAATGCCGCTCTCGTCGACCTTCGATTGGGTATCGCGCCTCCGCGGCATCACCGGCGGACGCGGCACCGCGGTCGTGAAGGCCAACGGGTACGGCGTGCTCCCAGAAACCGAGGCGCGCGTGCTCCTCACGCTCGCCTGAGCCCGAAGCCCCCGCGGTCCCCGGATCGCGGGGGCCTCTTTTTTGTCGCTCGACGAACGCGCAAGAGCCCGCGGCCGGCTTCGCGGAAGGAAGCCGGAATCGATTCGAACGCGCCGGCGTAGAGTCGTCTCGATGAAGATCGTCACCGTGGCCCTCGTCGGGACCCTCCTCGCCGCGTGCGGGGAGCCGCCTTCGCCCAAGGCCGCTCCGCGCGATCCGCTTCCGGTCCTCCCGAGCACACCGCTGGCCGCGTCGCCGAGCGCGAGCGCACGCGCACGAGCTGCCGCGGACGCGGACGCCTCTGCCGTCGGCCGCGCGGACGCTTCCGGCGCGTCGACAACGGCGACCGGCGAATGCTCGCGCCCCGATCCGAAACGCACCATCGCCTCCCACGATGGGCACACGACGGTGTTCGTCGCGGTCGATCCGAGCAAGACGGTCGCGACCTCGGTAGAGGACGCGCCCCATGAAGACATTTGTGTCTCCCGCGACGGCGGGCCGCCGAAGGTGCTCGTCCGAGGGCACGCCGCGGGCCCGAACGAAAGTGTAGAGCGCACCCTCGCCTCCTTCGGGCCGCTCGTCTTGTCGCCCGACGACACGCTCTTGTTCTTCGGCTCCGCGGCGTGGGTCACCTCCGGCGCGGCGCACGTGGTGGAGCTCGCGACGGGCAAGGAGCGGTTCCTCTTCGACGGCGCGATCGAGGCCGCGATCGTGAGCGGGCGCGACAAGGGAGCTTACCTCGCCTCCCATTACCGGCTCGACGACGCGCACCCGATCTCGTCGCCGAAGTACCGCGGTCGTATCGTCTCGTGGTCCGTCGTATCCAAAGACGGCAAGACGCTTCGCAAGCTCACAGAGGTCGAAGCGAAGCGGATCGCGCGCACTGACGTCGGCGGAGTCACCGGCATCGACCCCGACGAATAGCCTCGTTCGTTCCGGCAACGCCTTGCCGATCTCGGCAATCCACGGCCGGCAGAGCTGCGCCGCCGACAGCAAAATAGGCTAAATTCGGGCAAAATCCGAAGCGGCACGCGCGCTGCAGAGGCTCTCCAAAAAGGAGCCCGCGCCCATGTACTCATCCTTCGGAGTTTCCTCGCCGCACGCCCCCCTCGACCCGTACGACGACGAGACGCGCGACTATCGCCTCGAAGCCACCAACGACGTCGCCTCGTTCGACCTCTTCAACGACCTCGGCGGGTACTTCCTCGCCCAGCACGAGATCGAGCGCGCGTGGGACGATCGTGAGCACCGTCGCGAGCTCCTCCAGAGGTACGGCATTCGCGGCCTCCGCCACTACCACCAGGTCAAATCGACGGTCGAGCGCTTCATGCACTCGCCACAAGCGGCCGCGCGCTACGGAACCGTGCACGACATGATGCACCTCCAAATGCGGGTCACGCAGGACCACATGACGGCGGGGATGCAGGCCGAGCTCCACGAGGGAGGCGCGCTTCACGGGGAAATTCAGCCCGTCGAGGGCATCTCACTCGAGGCGTGGGCTTCGGCGATGGCGTACGTCGCGCAGGGCGGGACCCTCGACAACGTGACCCGCGAGCTCGCGATCGACGCGCCGACCTGGGAGCGCGTGAGCGCGGAGTGGAACGCGCGCATGTCGCGCGACACGACCACCACGATCGCGACCGAGTACGGCAAGGCCTTCGTGAACGGCAGCACCGGGCGCTTCTCCGGAGCAGCGAAGGCCGGCGTCGCGCACATGCAGGTCGGAGGCGCAGGGCGCGAGCTCGGTGGCGAGCCGTGCTCGATGGAGAAGTGGATCGAGATGGGCGCGGTGATGGCGGCGGCCTCGAACCGCGGTCACGATCCTCAAGCCGCGCTCCAGCGTCTCGGCGTGACGATCGCGGAGTACAGCCAAGTGAGCGCGTGGTGGTCGGCCCATTTTTCGGCGAACGCGATGCGCGACGAGATGCGGCTCTTCCACGAGCACGGGCGCCTCACCGCGATCTACGAGGCAAAATACGGCCTCCGGTGAGGTCGCGCGGCTCGGTGCGCTTCGCCCTTCGTCGCGCGCGACCTGTCTCCGCGAACGCGCGCGTCGTCGCTCTCACGACGACCGTCGACGCTCCCTGACAGCCGCGACGCCGACGCGCGAGGCGCCTTCGCGCTTGGTTCACGGACCATGATGGCCTAAGGCGTATCGCGTGGCTTCCGCGCCTCCCACCATGAAGGTGCTCGTGCTCTTCGCGCACCCCGTGCTCGAGCGCTCGCGGGTCAACGCCGTGCTCGTCGACGCCATCCGCGACCTGCCGGGCGTGACGCTCCGCGACCTCTACGAGGAGTACCCCACCTTCGCGATCGACGTCGCGCGCGAGAAAACCCTGCTCTCCGCGCACGACGTGATCGTGTTCCAGCACCCGTTCTACTGGTACTCCACCCCCGCGATCCTGAAGGAGTGGCAAGACCTCGTGCTCGAGCACGGGTGGGCCTACGGCGAGAACGGCACCGCGCTCCACGGCAAGATCACGTTCAACGCGGTGACGACCGGCGGCCCCGCTTCGGCTTACCAGCGCGGCGGGTACAACCGCTTCACCATGCGCGAGCTGCTCGCCCCCTACGACCAAACCGCGAACCTCTGCGGCATGCGCTACTTGCCGCCGTTCTGTGTGCACGCGTCGCTCCTCCTCGACGACGAGCGCGACGTCATGCCCCACGCGCGCGCGTACCGACGCTTGCTCGCTGCCTTCGTCGCCGACAACATCGACGTGGCGCGCGCGGCGAACCTCGACACATTGAACCCCGTCGTCGACGATCTGCCCGAGGACGACGGCCCGGGTTGGGGGCGCGAATGACGCACGGGCCGCTCTTCCTCTGCTTCGTGTTCCTCGCCGCGTCGGTCTTGGTGGTGCCTATCGCAAAACGGCTCGGGCTCGGCTCGGTGCTCGGTTACCTGCTCGCGGGCGTCGCGATCGGGCCGTCCGTGCTCGGCATCGTCGGCCACGAAGGCAAAGAAATCATGCACTTCGCCGAATTCGGTGTCGTCATGATGCTCTTCCTCGTCGGCCTCGAGCTGCGCCCCGCGCTGCTCTACCAGCTCCGCCGTCCCATCCTCGGCTTCGGCGGGCTTCAGGTGCTCCTCACGACCCTCGTCGTCGCGGCGGCGAGCCTCGCCCTCGGCCTCCCGTGGAAGACGGCGATCGCGGTCGGCACGATCTTGTCGATGTCGTCGACCGCGATCGTGCTCCAGACCCTCAACGAAAAGTCGCTCCTGAAGACACCGGGCGGCCAAGCGGCGTTCTCGGTCTTGCTCTTCCAAGACATCGCCGTCATCCCGATCCTCGCGGTGTTCCCGCTGCTCGCCGTCGGCGACGCGGTGAGCGAGGGCGCGAAGGGCGGGCGACCGGGGTGGCTGCAGGGCCTCTTGGTGCTCGGCGCGGTGGGAGGCGTGGTGCTCGCGGGGCGGTTCCTCGTGCGCCCCATCTTCCGCTTCATCGCCGAGACGCGCCTCCGCGAGATCTTCACCGCGAGCGCTCTTTTGCTGGTGATCGGCGTCGCGTTGCTCATGCAAAGCGTGAACCTTTCTCCCGCCCTCGGCACGTTCGTGGCGGGCGTGGTGCTCGCCGACAGCGAGTACCGCCACGAGCTCGAGTCCGACATCGAGCCGTTCAAGGGGCTCCTCCTCGGCGTGTTCTTCGTCTCCGTCGGCGCGCAGATCGATTTCCCCTTCATCGCCACGCGGCCCGTCGTCGTCGGCGCCCTCGTCGTCGTCGTCGTCGCGGCGAAGCTCGGCGTCATCTACGCGGTCGCGCGCGGGCTCGGGCTCGATCGTTCGGCGCGCTGGCTCACCGCGTTCGCGCTCGCGCAGGTGGGTGAGTTCGCGTTCGTGCTCCTCGCGTTCGCGGGGCAAGTGCACGTGCTCCCGCCCGACCTCGCGAAGCTGCTCGTCGCGGTCGTCGCGCTCTCGATGGCGGCCACGCCGGGGCTCTTCATCGTGCTCGAGCGGCTCGTGCTCCCTCGCGTCACCACGGGCGAAAAGCGCCCCCACGACGAAGTCACCCACGACGGGAACGAGGTCATTTTTGCGGGCCACGGCCGCTTCGGCCAAATCGTAGGCCGCATGCTGCGCGCGAACGGAGTAGGCACCACGGTGCTCGATCTCGATCCCGAGATGGTGGACGTGCTCCGTCGCCTCGGGATGAAGGTCTACTACGGCGACGCCTCCCGACCGGAGCTGCTCGCCACCGCCGGCATGGCCGACGCGAAGCTCTTCATCCTCGCGATCGACGACAAAGAGGCGACCAACAAGATCGCCGAGCTCGTGCGCCACACGTACCCGAAGGTGAAGATCCTCGCCCGCGCGCGCGATCGTGTTCACTACTACGAGCTCAAGAAGATCGGCGTCCACGGAGCCTTCCGCGAGACCTACGGCAGCTCGATCGAGCTCGGGATCGAGGCGTTCCGCATGCTCGGCGCGCGCGCCCGCACCGCCCACACGATGGCGCAAAAGTTCCGCGAGCACGACAGCCGCGCGATCGACAAGCTCGCCGACCTGTGGGGAACGATGGACCAAGACGCGTACTTCTCCGAGGTGAAGCGCGTCACCGGCGAGGCCGAGCGGCTCATGCGCGAAGAAGCGGGCGGCCCGGTGAGCCGCGACGGCGCATGGGACGACGAGAGCCTGCGCAAGGCCGCCCGCGATGCCTCCGACGACGCGGAGGAGCCCACCGCTCCCGAAGAGTAGGCGCGACGCGCACCGCCACTCGCCTGTTAAGTTCGAGGGGATGCCCTCCCTCGCCGACGATCCTCGGTTCTCTGCAAACGCCTTCTTTCCGCGGCGGGACTCGAGCGCGAAGCCCCCGAACGCGATCGACCTCATGCTCGCGGTCGACGACGAGACGAGGGTGCACGCGAGGATCCACGACGCTGCCTCGGCGATCGCGACGCTCGTCCTGTTCCACGGGAACGGCGAGGTGGTCGCCGACTACGACGCGCTTGCTCGAAGCTACGAGGACGCTGGGGCGAAGCTCGTCGTGGTCGACTACCGCGGGTACGGCAGGAGCGAGGGGCGGCCGAACGTCCGCACCACGATCGAAGACGCGCCGCGCGTGATTTCCGTGTTGGGGCCGCACCTCGGCGCGCTCCCCGTGATCGTGATGGGCCGCTCCCTCGGGAGCATGTGCGCGGCGGAGCTCATGCGCGCGGCGCCCTTGGCGATCGCAGGGTTCGTGCTCGAGAGCGGGTTCACCGACGTGCTCGCGTTCGCGCGGCGGCGAGGGATCGTGCTCGATACGATGGCGGACGACGATCGCGCCCTTCTCTGTCCGCTCGCGAAGATCGCGTGTTCGGGGGCTCCCCTCCTCGTGCTCCACGGCGAGGACGACACGCTCATCGTTCCGGACGAGGGCCGCGCGGCGTTTGCAGCCTCGACCGCGATCGACAAGACCCTCGTGATCGTGCCCGGGCGCGGCCACAACGATCTCTCGTTTCACCCCGTCTACTGGGGCGCGCTCGCCTCGTTCGTCGCGCGCGTCGGCGCGGTACGGTGAGAGCGCGGTCGGTGCGCTGGCGCGCGTCACGATAGAATCGCTCGTCTCCGGACGAGAAAAGGTGGGATGATCTCCACGTGAGGCTCACCTGCCCGAAGTGCGCGCGAGCGATCGAAGGGGTCGACATCGACCTCGCGAAGGGCCTCGGCGTGTGTCGGCCATGCGGGGAGCTCGTCCCGATTGGACACGTGGTCACTCCGTTCGCGGGCGGCGCTTCGCTCGCGCGGACGACCGACGGCGGCACGCGCACGCTGTACCGGCCCGAGTCCCTCCGTCTCGTCGAGAAGTCAGCCGAGGGCCGCTACGAAGCATCGCTCCCGCCGCGGCGACTCGCGGCGATTCCGCTCGTCGGGTTTTGCCTGGTCTGGAACACCTTCATGGCCGTGTGGTACGGCATCGCGATCGCAGGGGGGATCTGGCCGATGGCGCTGTTCGGGCTCCTCCACCTCGGCGCCGGGATCTTCCTCACGCACAAGGCGCTCGTCGAGCTCTTCAACACGCGGCGCCTCGTCATCGCCGGCGGCACGGTCTCGTGGACGAGCGGGCCGATCCCGACCCGCGCGAACCTCAGCGTCGGCCTCGACGAGATCGACGGCTTCGGGACCCACGTGAAGGCGACCCAAAAGACGACCGCGTACCTCGTCGCGCTCAACCTCCGCGCTGGCACGATGCGCGAGATCGACATCGGCGCCTCGGACCTCACCGCCGCCGAATACGCGGCCGAGTGTTTCCAAGACGCGCTCGCCGAGGCCAAGAGGCTCGACCCCAAAGGCCCCTACCGGACCTAAGAAACCCGCAGAATTTCCCGCTATGTGGCGCTATTGTTCTGCAATTCGCAACAGTAGTGTCTTATTTTACCTCATTCCGCTACTCGGGTTGCTTCGATAAGGGAAGTGGCATGTCGAACATGCTCCGCTCCCTCCCGCTCCTCGCCCTGCTCACCCTCGCCGCGTGCGACGACAAAAAGGTCGAGCCGCCGGCGGCTCCCTCGGCCGAGAGCAAGCCGACGGCCAGCGCTCCCGCGACGAGCGCCGCCCCCGCGACTTCGGCTTCGGCACCTGCCGCGGCGGTCGCGCCCACCGACCCGCCCGCCGATCCGGCCGCGTTCGATCTCGACCTCAGCCACTCGCGCGTCACGTTCTCGGTGCGCCACATGATGGTGTCCAACACGCGCGGGCAGTTCGGCAAGTTCACCGGCAACGTGTTCCTCGACGAGAAGGACCCCAAAGCTTCCAACGTGACGGTCGAGATCGAGACCGCCAGCATCGACACGTCGGACCCGAAGCGCGACGAGCACCTGAAGAGCCCCGACTTCTTCGACGTGAAGAAATTCCCGAAGATGACCTTCAAGTCGACGTCCGTCGAGCGATCCGGCGCAGGCTACAAGGTGCTCGGCGACCTGACGATCAAGGACGTGAAGAAGCCGGTCACGCTCACGGTCGATTCGATCGTGAAGGAGACCAAAGACCCCTACGGGATGATTCGCCGCGGCACGCACGCCTCCACCAAGATCGATCGCAAAGAGTTCGGTCTCACCTGGAACAAGGCCCTCGAGACCGGCGGCGTCGCGGTCGGCGACGAGATCACGATCGACCTCGAGATCGAGCTCGTGAAGAAGGTCGACAAGGACGCCGGCGCCGCGAAGAAGTAGTCGCGACGCTCGCGGTCGACGACGAGGCGCGCTCCGCTGCGGCGGAAGCGCGCCTTTCCCTTTTTGGATTTCATCGTCGAGCCCTTGACCTTGCACCATGGTGCAAGCCTTACGACTGGCGAATGACGACGCATCTCCAGGTCACAGGCTCACTCCCAATCCACGACGTCACTGCACGCGAGGTCGGCGACGACGGCTCGTACCGTGTGCTCCGCGCGGGCGCGATCTACGATTTGCTCGTCACGCTCCCGTTCGCGACGCCGTTCACTGCCGCGTGGATGCTCACGGTGCTCGGCAAAGCCCACGACGCGCTCGGACTCGGCGGGGCGCCGCTTCCTGCGTTCGGCGCGTCGCACCTCATGTTCGTCTCGTTCTTCGGAACGATCGTGACGATATGGTCCGTCCTCCGCGCCACCTCGCGCGCGCGGGTGGTGCACGTGCTCGACACGTGTGGGCGCGCGTTCTTCTCGGCGTGGATGGGGTGGGCGCTCCTTCACGGCGCGTCGCACACGGTGGCCGTGTTCTTGGTGCTCGAGGTGGGCTTCTTCGTGGCGCAAGCGTGGGCGCTTCGGCGAGACTCGAGGTCATGAAACCAGGGCTCACGATGATCGAGCTCGCGCGCCTCTCGGGTGTGCCGCGCACCACGCTGCGCTTCTACGAGCGCCGCGGGCTCCTGCCTGCGCCGCGACGTACGGTCGGCAACTACCGGCTCTACGATCCGAGCGCCGCCGTTCGAATCCGCTTCACCAAACGCGCGCAGGAGCTCGGTTTCACCCTCGTCGAGATCGCCGCGTTCCTCGCCGCGGCCGACGGCCCGCCCCCGAAGGGCGCTGTGCTCGCGCGCTTCGGCGCCGAGAAGATCGAAGAAATCGACCGTAAGATCCGCGACTTGAAGAAGATGCAGAAGGCGATCGCGTCCCGCATCGCTTCGAGCGCGAATCTGGAGAAAGCCTGCCCCATCCTCGCGTCCCTCGGCGGAACGGAGGACGACGACGCTCCCGCCTCGAGAGGCGACGTGACGCTCGCCGCACGAGAGCGACGCACCGCTCGATGACGGCGCATGAACCGGAGGAAGACCCAAAGGCTCAGCGCCGCCGGTACACCATCGGGCCATGCGCCTCGCTCTCGAGGGCGAGGGTGTCCTCGTCGATCACGGCCAGCGTGAACGACCGCCAGTGGTCGGAGCGCGCGACGCGTGTGCCGGTGATCGCGGTCGTCGCGGTACAGAGCACCCTCGAGCCGGGCCCACGTCGCGCGGAGAAGCCCAGGCGCGTGTAAATCTCCTCCTTTTCGTCGTGGTGTCCCACGGACTCGAGCTGCAGGCCCTCGGCGGTCTTCCCGATCCGCAGGCTCTCGCGCGAGCCGCCTTCGCGAATGCGCTCCACGCAGGCGACGGGATCCTTCGTCGCGCGGCACTGTCGCTCGACCTCCTCGAGCGCCTCCCTCGATTCGTCGAGGACGAAGAAGAGCTCCCCGCCGCGCTCGACGACGGCGAGCGGATCGAGCGCGGCTTGGCTCGACGGGCCTGCGGGAGGATTGGAGACAGTCGCAAGCGCCCTACCCCCATCGGAGCCCGTGCTCTCTTCCTTCGCGGTTCCACACGCCGAAATAGAAACAGCCAACGTGACGACACGAAAAAACAGCACGGAAAGACGCATGGGACGCTCCTGGGAATGGCGGGACAAAACGCGCGATGGTTCGAGGGAGCGATCTTCGCGGTCGCGTCGGCCTCGTATCCTCCCCAACCCGAAGGCCGCGATCGTGTGACGGTCAATCTTCGTCCGCCTGCGTGAGGCGCGCGTGGCCCACCGCGCGGAGGAGCGACACCACCGCGAGCGCACCGAGGCCTACGATCGCGGGGGCCATCGACTCGCCGAGGCCGACGACCACCATTTGCACGCGACGCTCGAGCGTCATTTGCCCCCCCGCGTGGTGCAGCGTCGCCCCCACGTCGAGCGCGATCGCGACGAGGGTCGCGAAGAGCGTGGCGTAGACCGCGTGACGCAGCGAGCGCTCTCCACGACGCGACGGCCGCGCCGCGAACGAGAGCGCGCTTGCCAACGTGGCGAGCGCGAGGACGAGCAGGAAGACGATCGGGATCCCGCCTTCGATCACGAGAGTGCGCATGAGAACGAGAACGCGCGCCGCGCTCCGGTGTGACCGCAAATCGCGACGCGCGAAGAATCCCTGTCACGAAAGCGCTCGCGGCGGGTTCCTCCGATCGCGTGGACGACGACGACCGAGCCTTGACGAACGGACTCCGCCAAGGTCACCCCTCGGCGTTCGAGGCGGTCTACGACCGCTACCACGCACGACTTTATGGCTTTCTTTTGCGCCTCTCCGGAGATCGCGAGGCCGCGGCGGACCTCTTCCAGGAGACCTGGGAGAAGCTCGCTATCCACGCGAGCCGTCTCCGCGACGACAGCGATCTCGGCGCTTGGATCTTCACCGTGGCGCGGAACGCGAGCCGGAACCACCGACGCTTCCGCGCGCTCGACCTCGCTCGGCTGGCGCGGACCGAGTCCGACGTGCTCGACGTGCTCGCGTCTCGCGCGCCGAGCCCGGAGACGGTCGCGCAAGGGCGGGAGGACGTGGTCCGACTCGAGCGGGCCCTCGCGGCGCTCTCGTTTTCGTATCGCGAGGCGCTGCTCCTCGTCGCGGTCGAGGGAATGGCGCAGGACCGCGCAGCCGAGGTGGTGGGGGTGAGCCACGCCGCCTTTCGCCAACGTGTCTCGCGCGCACGCGACGAGCTCGCGCGGAAGCTCGAAGACAACCGAGGAGACCGATGACCACGCGAAACGACCGCCAGGATAGCCTCCCGCCACACGACGAGGACGCGCTCACGAAAGACGATCCGCTGCTCGCGTCGCTAGCCGAGCTTCCACGTCTCGAAGCGCCGGCGCGCACGTCGAGGCGTGCCCACCGTCGCGCGATCGCGCAGCTCGGGGCGCGCGCGCCGAGCGTCGTGTGGATCACCCTCGCGCACGCGGCGATCGCGATCGTGTGCCTCGGGTACCTCGTGAAGCTCGTGCTCGCGGCCGGCGCGCTCTACCGATGAAAGCGAACCGTGCTTGTTTTTCCCTGGCTCCTGCGCGTCGCCCTCAAAGAGACGGATCGGAGAACGTGGGCGCACGTCGCTCGCGAGCGGCGGCGAGGCCCTCCGCGAGATCGGCGCTCGCGTAGCTCTCGGCTTGCTTCGTCGCTTCGTGATCGAGGGTCGCGGCGAGCAGCGCGCGATCGGGCGCGAACGTTCGCTTGAGCTCGCGGACCGTGAGCGGCGACGACGACGCGATGTCCTTCGCGATCGCCTCCGCGCGACCGAGCACCGCCGCGGACGGGACCGCTTCGTTCGCGATGCCCCACGCGAGCGCGTCGCGACCGGAGAACCTACGCCCCGTGAGGACGAGCTCGGCGGCGCGAAGTGCACCGACCCGCCGCGCCAGAAAATACGTCGTTCCCATGCCAGGGTAGAGCCCGAGCTTCGCGAAGTTGCTCGCGAGCTTCGCCTCTTCGTCACAAACGAGCAGATCGCAGGCGAGAGCCACCGCGAGGCCCGCGCCGATCGCCGGCCCACGCACGGCCGCGATGGTGGGCACCTTCAGATCGAGGATGGACAAGTACCGCCCATAAAAGCCGAGCATGTAGGCCTTCGCTTCGGCCGAGGGCAGCGTACGAAGGCGCTCGAGCATGGCCAGATCGCCGCCACCGGAGAAGGCCTCGCCCGCGCCCGTGAGCACGACCGCGCGCACCTCCGACCGGCTGACGAGCGCGGACACGGCGTTTGCCAGGGCGTCACCGAGCTCGGGGGTCATCGCGTTCTTGCGGCGCTCGTCGTCGAGCACCAACGTGGCGACGCCATCTCGGACGTGAGTGTGCACTTGGGCCATCGCCGCGTGTTCGCACAGCGCCGCGACGACGTCGAGGGGCTCGCATCGAGCCTATGGAAAGTCCCCGTATCTGCAGACGAATCCGACGCGTGCGGGCTCGACGCTGCTGGCCGCGGCAGGGGAAGGAGCGCGGCGCGCTAGGCGTCTCACGGCTGGTTCGTGCCGCGCTCCTTCCCCTGCCGCGGCAGG
>JAAFHV010000062.1:0-20867 GCA_013297655.1 Myxococcales bacterium
GGCGAGGGCGAGGGTCACGCGGGCAAACGCGCGGGGCGGGCGCACCGCGGCACTCTCCCATGAAGGGCCCGCGACGTCACGAGGCCGCCCCGAAGGGGGCGGCCTCGTGTACGATGGCAGCCGTCGCCCGCGACCGCTCGCAGAGAGCCGCGCCGGCCCGTCGTTCATGCGAAAGCCCGATCGTTCGCCCTTCCAGCCTGGAGCTCTCGTAGGAACCTATCGGCTCGTCCGCCGCCTCGGCCGTGGAGGCATGGGCGACGTCCACGTCGCCGACGGCGCGCGAGGGCGGGTCGCGCTGAAGCTCATGACCACCCTCGTCGGCGATCTCGAGCTCCAAAACGAGCGATTCGTCCGCGAGGCGGAGGCGCTCCGTGCGCTCGCGCATCCGGCGATCGTGCGGGTGCTCGATCACGGGTTCGACCCCTCTACGGAGACGCCGTTCCTCGTGATGGAGCTCCTCGACGGCGAAGATCTCGCCACGAAGATCGCGCGCGACGGTCCGCTCTCCGAGGACGACGTCGTCGCGATCGGCCTCGACCTCGCGGCTGGCCTCGCCCACGCCCACGAGCAGCGCATCGTTCACCGCGACGTAAAGCCACCGAACGTGCTCCTGCCACGCGATCCGCGGCGCGGCGTGCGCGCGGTTTTGTGCGATTTCGGCCTCGCGAAGCGTGTCGACATGGCCACGTCGCTCACCCAAACCGGCGCCCTCGTCGGTACGCCGCACTACATGTCGCCGGAGCAGTTCCTCGACGCGAAACGGGTGAGCGAGCTCTCCGACGTCTTCAGCTTGGCGATCACCCTCCTTCACGCCGTGGTCGGCCGGAACCCGCTCGCCGAGGCGCGCACCACGACCGCGCTGATGATGGCGCTGTGCACGCGACCCATCCCGCGGGTGGAGGAGCTCCTCGAGGCTCCGCGCACGGTGAGCCGGTCGTTCTCCGAAGCGCTCCGCCGCGCGCTCGCGACCGACCCGCAAGAGCGCGCGAGCCTCGCCGATTTTCGCCGCGATTTGGCCTCGGGCAGCGCCTCGCCGGTGTCGGTCCCCGCGCCGCGCACGCTCCCGCTCGGCTCGCTCGGCACGCCGATCTCGGTCGTCGCGCCCACCTCGCGTCGCAGCGTCGCGCCGGCTCGCGCCTCGCGATCGTCCCGCCCGGACGCCGTGCGCCCTCCGATTCGTCTCGCGCAGGGTACGTACCGCTTCAAAAAAGAGATCGCGCCCGACCTCTACATCGGGGTCGACCAAGACGCGCGCCCGGTGAAGCTCGAGCGTCTGAGGGCGATCCTCACCACGTCGGACGGCGAGGCCGCCCTCGGCGAAGAGGCGAACGCGTTCGGCGCGGTGCTCACCGAGAGCGTGCTCGCGCTGCTCGACCACGGTCGCGAGGGCGAGGATGCGTGGCTCGTCACGGAGCCCTGGACCGGGCCGTCCCTCGCGGAAGAGATCGCGAGCGGCGGACCGCTCGAGTACGCGCGCGCGCTCGCGTCGTTCGCTCGCCTCGCGCGCGGGCTCACCGCCCTCCACGACGCAGGTGTGGTCCACGGGTTCTTGGTGCCGGAGTCGTTTCACTTCCGAAAGGTCGGTAAGCGAAAGGTTCTCTTGCTCCACGACTTGGGCATCCTGAAGCGTGTCGAGGCCCGCCTCCGCGCGTCGTCGAAGCGGGCAGGCCCGAAGCGTGATCCCCGCGCGGACGTGGTGCAGGTCGTCGCGACCCTCTACTTCGCTGCGATCGGCAAGGTCCCGTTCGGCCCGCGTGTCGCGGTGGTGGTCGCGCCCGAGAAGCTCGACGTGACCCACGCCGCGCCCGATCCGCGCGGTCGGGTCGCCCTCGACGACCTCGTGCGGCGCACGATCGAGGGAAAAGTTCCGACCCTCGCGGTCCTCGCCGACGAGCTCGACGTGCTCCTCACGCAGACGACGACGCTTTGAGCGCGCCCCCGCGCGCGGCGCAGCGGACGCCGTGGCCTGTGCGTCGCCGTGTCGTGGGCGGTGGTGACGAGCACGGCCGCTCGTGCGCTCACAGCTTGCCGAGGGCCGCCATCTGGGCGACGTTCTCGCCGTGAGAGGCATGCGCGCGCGCTCGATGGCGAAGGTTCTCGTGGTCTCGGGCCTCGCGCTCGCGGGGTGCGACGGCTGCCGCAACGATCACCCTTACGTCCCCTACGCCATCGGCGACGGCGGCGGTCCCTCCGATGCCGGATCGTCGACGCCCGCGCCGGCGACCGCATCGGCGACCGCGTTCGGGGCCGCGGACGCGGGGGAGGTCGCCCCGCCGTCGAGCACGCTTTGGGAGACGAACGGGCTCCGCCTCCACGCTCCCGAGGGGCATCACTTCGAGCACGGTCTCTTTGCCGACCTCGACGGCGACGGAAAGACCGACGCGGTCGTCGTGGTGCGCAGCTTCTCCGAGCCCACCCGGTTCGCGACGTATCTGTTCGCGTCCACCCGCGACGCGCCGATCCCTCTCACGACCGCGACGCTACCGGTGAGCCCTCGCGGCCCTGCGCGCCACGCTCTCACGCGGGTCGGGAGGGCGCAGCTCTTCGTCGCGATCGGCGTCGGCCCCGCCGACACCACCCAGGGCGCGCGAAAGATCGCGTTCGTGGAGCTGACGACCGAGCAGGGCAAGCCGCTCGCCGCCCGCGTTCGCATGGAGGTATCGGTCGCCGACCCGAAAGACGCGCCGGACCTCGAGGTCGCGGCCGACCCCTCCGATCGGGACGGCGACGGCACCCCCGATCTCGCCATCTCGTTCGGCGTCGTGGGCTCGCAGGGGCCGGTCCGCGCGAGCATGCGCTTCTTCGACCGCCCCGCCGGGCTCGCGCGCGACCCCGACGCTCCACGCGCGGAGCTCGCCGCGCTCGGCCGCACGGCGCGCGAACGTGCGAAGAAGCCGAAGGACGCGGTGGCGGCGCTCTCCCTCGTCGCGTCCGGCGTCGCGCTCGCGAAGGCGGTCTGTCCAGAGCTCCCCGGCGCGCGCACCTCCGGATGGACGAACGTCGACGCGCCCCGTTGCCACGCCGACGAAGCGCTCGCGGATCTCGTGCTCGCGGAGGTCGTCGCGTACGCGAGCCTCGCGCGGCCGTTCGCGGCGATGGCGGCCCTCGGGCGATTCCGTGGTCCGTTCCTCTCGCGGACGAAAGAGCGAGAAAAAGAGGCCGAAAAGGCCCTCGAAGGCGCGCTGCCGTCGTCCGCGCCGCGGGAGGTGAAGGTGCTCCGCGCGACGCCGATCGCGCAGAAGCGTCACGTCCCGTCGTGGGGTGTTCTCGCGTTCGCAGACGACACGTCGCTCGACGTGCTCACGCAGGACGGCGTGGTTCGCGTCAGCTTGCCCTCGATGGACGAGCGCAAGAGCGACACGCCGGCGTGGCCGACGGCGATCCTCGCCGACGGCGGGGCGCGCCTCGTCGAGGTCTACGACGCGTGCAAAGGAGGCAAGCTCCGCGCGACGTTTACCCCGCGGACGAGCGCCACCGAAGGTGAGCCGCACGACGTCGTCTTTCCGCTCGAAGCCGCGCTCGTGCCGCCATGCACCACCTCGCGCGGCGAGCCCGCCGAGGTCGTCCCCGTCTCGTTTGGTCCGAAGGGGCTCGAGCTCTTGGTCGCGGGCGATTTGGTGCACGTCGAGCCCGCCCTCGACCGCGCGCGGGTGCTCGACAAGCCGCTGTTCCAAACGGGCCCGAAGGGCGCGGCCAGCTCGCCGGACGGGACCGCCATCGCGTTCGCCACGCCGAGCGACGTGGTCGTGGTCGGCAAGAGCGGGGCGCGCCGCGTCCGCGGCGGGGGCCTCGGGGCGAACCTCACGAGCTGTACGATTTCCAACGACGAATCCAAAATCGCTTGCGTCGACGCCGGGAAAGTCGAGGTCGGATTCCTGAAATGACCTCGCGAGCGTGGTTTGCGATCGCGCCGTCGAGGCCGCCCGCGATCCCCGACGAACGATCCCCGGGCGCAACCAACGACCGGGCATCTTGGCTCGTCGCTGCGTTTCGCATGAAGACAGCCGAGCGACGGGGCGCGGCAGATCGCTCGCTCGGTCAGTTGCCGACGACCACGTCGGTCGTGGGCGAGACCGTGACGGTGCGGCACCCCTTGTTGTCCGAGCACACGACGGCGCGAACGCGGAGCTCGAGCTCGCTCTTCTGAGTGCTCCTCGCGACGAGGGCGAGCGCGAACCGGTAACCGGACGCCTCGCGGGCGGTGGCCTCGAGGGGCCCCGTCCTCCCCCTGAGCAGCGTGCAGAGCGCAGGCACCTTCACGACCGAGACGTCCGCCCAGGCGATTTTTTCGTCTTTCGTGGGTCGCACCTCGACCCCGCAGCGCACCCGGCCCGGCTCCGACGCGCGGTCGCATTGCGCCGACACCGTGACGAGCGGGGGCTCGTCCGCCGCTACAGAAGCGGCCGGGGCGACGACGGCGAGACCCAGCAGAGCGGCCACGAGCGCGCGCGGAGCCGTCGCCCTCCCGAAGTCCTCCCTCCGGAACGCGCGCAGTAGTGCTAAGCGAGGCACCATGCGTCGGATCCTAGGCCCACTTTCGCTCGCTGTCCTCCTGTTCGCCTGCGACGATCCGAAGAAGGCGGCCCCGAGCGAGACCCCTGCCGCCCCGAGCGCGGCGCCGCAGGCTTCCGGCGCCCCCGCCGCGGTCACCGACGCGTCGGTGAGCGTCGCGTCCGCCAAGCCCGACGCCGCCGCGATACCGATGCCTGAGCGGCCGGTGCCGAAGACGAGCCCCACCGTTGGCTCGGGCATGCCCCAGGAAACGCAGATGAAGGCGATCGCGTACATGTCGGCGATGCGCGCGCCTCACCCCGACGATGCCTCCGTCGACGATGCGTTCGTGAAGGACCTCCAGCGTCGCCTCGGACCGGTGGTGCTCTCGATGGACTCCGGCCCCGAGAAGGCCAAGCTGAACCGGGTGGAGCTCACTGGCGCGGGCCGCCAGATCGACCTCCTCATGTCCGCTGGCTGCACCGCGGAGACTCCGACCCGCGCGGTGGTCCAGCGCGCAGGGGTGTCGCACGCGGCGCTCCTCTCGCACGGCGTGCTCGTCGTACGCTGCAACGACAGCCACGCGCAGTGCCTGCAAAGTACACGCGATCCGAGCGATATCCTCTGCACGACGGCGCCGCGGCACAAGTAAAAGATGGGCTCTTTCCTCGAGACGGTACGCAAGGCGTGCCTCCCCGGCCCGTGGTCGCAGGGGGTGAAGCTCGTGCGCGCGGGCGCCGTCACCGTAGACACGCGCTCGGAAAAAGAAGCCACGCTCCGTGTGCGTGCGCCAGAGGCGACGATCGCCCCGACGGTGACGCTCTTCTTGAGCGACGGGGAGTGGTCGTGCGACTGCGACGCGAAGGTCGATCCTTGCGCCCACGTCGCGGCCTGTGCGATCGCGCTCGACCAAGATCTCGCGGGCACGATGGCCGCCGCCGCGTCACCTGCACCTGCGCCACGTGCGCCGAGCGCGGCTTCCTTCGAGTCGCCTGCGCCCGTGGCGCCGCCGCCGATGGCGACCCCCTTCGTTCGATCGGCGCCGTCTTCGCTCTCGCGGCCGACCGCACCGAGCGCGGCGCGACCGGTGCCGGTGGCCCCGCCGCCGCCGTCGACGGGGGCGATCGCGAGCTCCTCGTCCGCGCGTGTTCATCTCGCGTACAAGCTCGGCCGTCGCCGCGGCACCCTCCTGTTCGAGCGCATCCTCGTGACCGAAGGGGGAGGGGAGCGCGAGCTCACCGGCTCGCTCGCGTCCTACGTCCTCAAGAATCGCGAGCTGCTCGCGACCCACGACGACATGACGCTCGATCGTGTGGTGCAGGGATTTTCGCGAGGGATCGTGCCGCTCGTGAAGATCGCGCAGCTCCTCGAGCTCCTCGAGTCGGCGAAGGACGTACGCCTCGACGGCCAGCCCGTCCGCACGAGCGGCGAGCCGCTCCTCCCGCGCGCCTCGGTCCGTGACGGAAAGGACGGGGGCGTCACGCTGAAGATCGAGCCCCCGCGCGGCGTCTCGGAGATCGTGGCCCACGGCATCGTTCGTGTCGGATCCACCCTCCGACCGATCGGGGAGCGCGAGCTCGCCGGCGAGCGGCTCGAGAAGCTGCCTCTCGTGCGCACGTTCGCCGCCCACGAGCTCGCGACGGTGGCCGGTGAGGTGCTGCCCGCGCTCGAGGGTCGGCTCGACGTGCTCGTTCGAACGACCCGCATCCCGGGCCGCGCCACGTCGCGCGTGCGCCCACGGCTCACATTCGAGCTCTCGCAAGGTTTCCACACACTGTCGGTCCTCCCGCTCGTGGTTTACGGCGATCCGCCAGCGGCGCGCGTCGACGGCAATACGCTCGTCCACCTCGGAGGCTCGGTGCCTGCGCGCGACGTCGCGCGCGAAAAAGCGCTCGCGACCGAGCTCCGGGAGCGCCTCTCGCTCGTCGTCGGTCGACGCGTGGACTTTGCAGGAAAAGAAGCGCTCGCGTTCGCAGAGCGGCTCCGCGCGTTCGGCGATCGAGTCGACGATCCGGAGGGCCTCTTCGGTCGCGCCGCGCTCGCGGCGAAGGTCGTGCTCACGGGCGACGATCTCGACGTCCGTTTCGAGACCGAGAACGAAGACGGCGAAGCGGGCCCCGTGCGCCGGGCCGACGTCGCGACCGTGCTCCGCGCCTGGGAAGATGGCTTCGACGTGGTGCCCCTCGAAGGCGGAGGGTTCGCCCCGCTGCCGACCGGCTGGCTCTCCCGGCACGGCAATTTGCTCGCCGATCTGCTCGCCGCCCGGCGCGACGACGGCAAGCTCTCGAAGGTCGCGATGCCTGCCCTCGCGCGCTTCGCAGAGAGCCTCGACTTCCCGATCCCGCCAGGGTTTACCGCGCTCCGTCCGCTCGTCGAGGGGTTCTCCAGCTTGCCTCGCGCGCGCCTGCCGGACGACCTTCGCGCCACGCTGCGACCCTACCAAGAGACGGGCGTCGATTGGCTCGTGTTCCTCGAGAGCGCGGAGCTCGGCGGCATCCTCGCCGACGACATGGGCCTCGGAAAGACCCTCCAGACACTCGCGGCCCTCCGCGGCTCCGCGCTCGTCGTTTGCCCTACGAGCGTGCTCTTCAACTGGGCGGCCGAGATCGCGCGCTTCCGCCCCAGCCTGCGCGTCTCGACCTACCACGGTCCGCGCCGCGTCCTCGATCGCACCGCCGACGTTACGCTCACCACCTACGGAACGGTGCGGAGCGATCTCGCCGCGCTGTCGTCCTCCCAGTGGGACGCGGTCGTGCTCGACGAAGCGCAGGCGATCAAGAACCCCGACAGCCAGACGGCGCGCGCGGTGTTCGCGCTCCCGGCGAAGTTTCGCCTCGCGCTCTCGGGCACGCCGGTCGAGAACCGCCTCGAGGAGCTCTTCAGCTTGTCGCACTTCGCGAACCCGGGCCTGCTCGGCGGGCTGTCGGATTTTCGCGCGCGCTACGCGGATCCGATCTCCGAAGGCGACGAAGTGGCGCTCCAAAAGCTACGCGAGAAGATCCGCCCGTTCCTCCTTCGCCGCAAAAAAGCCGACGTCGCGAAGGATCTTCCCCCCCGGACCGACGACCTCCTCTACGTCGAGCTCGACGAGTCGGAGCGCGCCTCCTACGACGCGGTCCGCGCGGCGACACGCAAAGATTTGGTCGAGCGCATCGGCGAGGGCATGAGCGTGATGGAGGCGCTCGAGGCGCTCCTTCGCTTGCGGCAGGCGGCGTGTCACCGCGGTCTTCTGCCGGGCAACCACGCCGAGACGTCGTCGAAAGGCGAGCGCCTCGTCGCCGAGCTCTCGACCCTCGCCGCGTCCGGCAATCGCGCGCTCGTGTTCTCCCAGTGGACGAGCTTCCTCGACTTGATCGAGCCGCTCCTCGAGCGCGAGGGCCTCGCGTTCACGCGCCTCGACGGGAGCACGCGTGATCGCGAAGGCGTGGTCAAGGCGTTCCAAGATCCGGCAGGCCCCCCGGTGCTCTTGCTCTCGCTCAAGGCCGGCGGCACCGGGTTGAACCTCACCGCCGCCGACCACGTGTTCTTGCTCGACCCGTGGTGGAACCCCGCCGTCGAAGAGCAGGCCGCCGATCGTGCGCATCGCATCGGCCAAGACAAGCCCGTGTTCGTGCATCGCCTCGTCACGAAGGACACCGTCGAGGAGCGCATCCTCGTGCTCCAAGAGAAGAAGCGCGCGCTCGCCGAGGCCGCGATCGGCGAGGGCGGCGCCGCCGGCGGGCTCACGCGCGAAGATCTCATGGCGCTCCTCGCGTAGTCCGAGGTCCTATGTGGCTAATGTGTAATAAATTAAGATAGTTGCGTGTGCGTCGCGCGCTGCCATGCGCCACTGGGGCGGCGGCGAAGATCGGCGAGACGTCCGCGGCGCGTGTCTTGCAAACCGTTTGGCATGACCGATCCGGTACGAAAGGGACAAGCCGCGCCGAAGCTCGAGCGCGAGGTCTTTGGCGCGCGTTACCGCGAACGGTTCGTCGATCCGGCGTTCGACGGTGAGCGCGAAGCGATCGCGCGGCTCGAGGCGATCGCCTACGCGTCGTACGCGAAGGGGAGCAAGGCGCCGCGGACGCGCGCGGCGGGGGAGGGGTTCGCCGATCCGACCTACGAGCTCTCCCTCGACTGGCTCGAGGCGCGCGACGCGATCGCGCGTGCGTCGGAGCGGCAGGCCGATCCGGCGACGCCCTCGCGCGTGCTCGTGTGTCTCGGGGCGGGCCGCGACGACGGGAGCTGCGCCGGCGAGATGTCGAAGACCTACCGCTTCGCCGAGCTCGTGAAGGAGGTGCTCGCCTCGTCGCACGCCGGCTTCGAGGTCGACGTCCTCGACCTCGCGAAGATCGCGTCCGAGCCACTGCACACGATCCATCCGTGCAAAGCGTGTGTCTCCACCGCGATGCCGCTCTGCCACTACCCGTGCTCCTGCTACCCGAACCACGCCTACGGGCAAACGAACGACGCGATGGCCGATATCTACGCGCGCTTCGCCGCCGCGCACGGCGTGATCGTGATCACGCCGGTGTATTGGCTCCAGGTCCCGAGCGCGCTGAAGGCGATGATCGATCGCCTCGTATGCGCCGACGGGGGGAACCCCGACCCAACGAGGACGCAGGGAAAAAAAGCGGCTCTCGCGAAGGAGCTCGAGCCGGGGTGGAGCTATCCGAAGCACCTCGAGGGGCGCGTCTTCGGGGTCGTCGTGCACGCGGACGCGGTCGGAACGTCGAACGTGGCGCGCGCGCTCACCGAGTGGCTCGAGACCATGGGCCTCGTGCGTGCGGGCAAGGCGGCGGTGCTCGATCGGTACATTGGATATTACGAGCCGTACGCCACGAGCCACGCCGCGCTCGACCGGGACACGGCGCTTCAGGAAGAGGTGCGGAACGTCGCGCGCGCGGTGGAGGAGGCCGTGCTCGCGATGCGCGCGGGCACCTTCGTCCAGCCCGGGCGCGACCTCCGCGATCCGCGCCCGAAGTGAGGCACGATGCCACGAGGGGGCTGTGCAGCGGGGGCGTTCCTGCCTCGCCTCGTCGTCGCGTGGGGCGCGGGCGTGGCCGCTCGCGACAATTCATCGCCGGACGGCGCGTGCAACGCTCTCGCTTCCGGCGAGCAGAAACGCTGGCACGCATTGCGCTAGGGTGGGGGCCATGATTTCCCGTCACACCTCTTCGCTCGTCGCGCTCGTGGTCCTCGGAGCCCTCGTGGCCTGCAAGAAGGACCCGCCCCCCGCACCGGTGATCAGCGAGGTCGACGCCGCGCCCGCGCCTTCGGCGGAGCCCAAGCTCGTCGACTTGGGGTCGTGCCCGGGGTGCCAGCTCGCGCCGACACCGACGTGGGCGTTCGAGGGAATCTACTCCGACCCCGCGTGCACCACCCCCCTCGCGCAGACCACGGTCGCGTCGTGCGCGGCGGTGCCAGGCTTCGGCGCGTCGTCCCTCACCTACGTGGACGCCGTCGGTCAGCGGAAGGCCAACGAGGTCGCGCAGGTGACGCTCGCGGAGGCGCCTGCGTCGGCTCAGCGCTACCGCGCGGTGGGCAAGCTCTGCGTGCGGGCCAACGAGGCCGCAGTCGACGTCACACCTTCGAGCTGCGTGGGTCAGAAGGCGTGCCGTGACACGCACGGGGCGCTCACGTGCGCGGCGGCCTCGTGCCGCATGTTCGCGAACGGTTGCCCCGATTTCGAGGAGACGCGCCTCTACGCGACGGTCGACGATCCTGGCCTGAAGATCGCCGCTGGCGGCGGCATGAGCGGAAACATGGCGCGCTTGCTCGCGTGCTGCAACGTCCTCAACTCGGAGGCCACGCGTCTCGGCCTCTCGCCCGAGGCAGGCCTCCTCCGAACGGCGGCGGCGCATTGCTCGGCGATCGTGAAACAGACCGGCCCCAACGGAACGGCGCCCGAGGCAGGGCTCATTCGCACCATGCTCGCGGGTCGCAACGTTCCTGCCGCCTGCTCCGGCTTCTGAGCGCGGCGGTCGTCGCGTCCTCGGCGCGCGGAAGGCTTTCCTCTCCTCCGCGCCGGTCGCGCAGCGCGGATCGCGCGGCACTTCGGGATGGCGGCTCGGCAAGTCGCGGTGCATTCGCGCAAGGCGCGCTTCGTGATTTGAAACGCGGCAGACCGCGAACCTCGGCCAACGTCGCGATCGCTCTCGGCTCGGCGTTGGCGCGCTCTTCGCAAAGAGGGTTATCGGCGTCGCGCGGGTCGGCATTCCCCCCCCCACCTGATTCGCGCGACGCCCATTTTTTCTCAGCTCGTGTTCTTCGCGCTCTGAACGTCGAAGAACGCGAGGCAGGTCTCGACGAACGCGGCCGCCCGCTCGAGGAACACCGGAGAGTGCCCGCCCGCCTCGACGACGACGAGCGCGCCGTTCGCGAGGCCCTTCGCGACGCCCGCCACGTCGTCGTGCGCATAGAGCGGATCGGCGCTCCCGTGGACCACCAGGGTGGGCACCGCGATGCGCGCGAGGCGGTCCGCCGTGAACGCCATGTCGTCGTGGTCGTCGGCGAGGGCGCGCATGTGCGCGAGGATCGCCCGTGCCCGCGCGTGCCCTCCGCGATGGAGCGGCGCGAGCTCGTCTTGCCTCCGCCGATCGTCGGGATCGGTTGCGCGCATGATCGCCCGCGCGCGGTCGGGGAACCGCGCGACGGAGCTCACGAGCACCATCGCCTCGAGGCGATCAGGCGCGATTTCGGCGAGATGGAGGAGCGCGTTGCCTCCCATGCTCACCCCGATCGCGCGAACCCGGTCGAGCCCGAGCGCGTCGAGCAGCGCGAGCGTGTCGCGGGCGACGTCGGCGTGGAGGAGCCGCCCGTCTCCTGCGACGGCGTCCGACTCGCCGTGGCCGCGTGCGTCGGGCGCAAGGGTCGTGAATCGCGCCGCGAGCTCTCGTCGTCCGCAGTGGTCGAAGTCGTCGCCGCGGCCTCCCATCCCGTGAAGGAGAAGGAGTGAAGGGCCCTGGCCGTCGGTTCGGTACGCGATACGAAGGCCACGGACGAGGGCGGACGAACGACCAGCGACGCTCATGCGCCAACCCTACGCGACGCGACGTCGCGCTCCGTCGGAATCCAGCAAAGCCCGTGATCGTTGGCAGGGCGCCGGTCGACCGCCGGCGCGATCCATGCAGAGTGCACGCTACACGCTAAACGCTTCGGGCGCCCACGCCTCAGGCGACGAGGGTCTGGTACGCGTGGGTGATGGCGTAGAGCTTGCGGCCGAGATCGCGTCGCTCTTCTGCGGTCGCGCGGGGGAAGAGGTCCGGGTGCGTCTTGCGCACGAGCTCGCGGTAGGCGCGCTTCACGTCCTCTGCCGTCGCGTACGAGGGAAGGCCTAGGGTTCGGCGCGCCTCGCACTGGCTCGCGCTCTCGATCGGCACGGTAGGGCGCGCGCTCGGGGTCCGGTCGAGCTCGTCGCGCTTTCGCTTGCGCCCGTGGAGGAACACCTCCGGGCCGAGCGCGGGATCGAGCGCCTCGCGGGGCGTGCGCACGGCGACACGAAAGCGCAGCTCGCACTCGGGGAGCTTCTCGAGGGCGGCGAGGCGGTGGAGCATCTGCGTGCGGACGGCGCGGTCGACGATCTCCTTCGCGAGGCGGAACTCGCGCACGAGCACCTCGCCGTGGAGGCGGTCTTGGGCGAGGGCACGAAGGAGCGATCGACGAAGGGTCTCGTCGTCCAAGGTCTGCTCGCGGCGGAGCACGTCGCCGAGGGTCGGCGAGGCGCGATCGAGCTCCACGCACGTCACGAGGCCGCGCTCCACGAACACACGATGCACGCGCCCGAGGCGCTCCACGATCTCGAGCGCCCCGTTCGCCTTGTCGCGAAAGAGCACGCCGAGCAAATCTCCGAGCGTGGTCGCCGAGAGCCGTCCGGGGAGCTGCATGTCCGAGCGATACCCGGCCCGGCGCGCGCGGGCCAAGATCGAGGTCGCGGCGCGCCCTTGGGGCCTCGCGGGGTGCGCGCGCTAGTGCAAAATCTCGAGCGATTTCAGGTAGATGCGACCCTCTGCCGAGTAGCGAGAGTCCGGGAACCTTCGGAGCATCGTTCGCCAGGTGTTCTTCGCGTCGTTCCACGCCTCCATGTCGGTCTGCGACATGGCGAGGTAATAAAGCGCGTCGTCGCACACCTCGCGGTCGACGGTGTTGTCGGCGAGCTGGGTCAAGATCGGGATCGCGTCCTTGTGGCGCGCGAGGCCGCGGTAAGCCTGCGCGAGACCGAGCTTCACCGCGGGCGTGATCGACGAGTCGTCCTTGAGCCGCAGAGACTCCTCGAAGAGCCCGGCCGCTTCCTGCCACCGCTTGGCGCGGAGCTTCTCTTGCGCTTGCCCGTACACCTGCGCCGAGAGCTCGTTCTTCGCGCGCTCGGCGGCGTCGGCGAAGAGCGATTGTTCGGCGCGGCTGAGCGGCTCCTTCTTGATCGCCTCGTAGGCCTCGACGAGCTCGGAGCGCTTATTTTGTTTCACGAGCTCGTAGTACTGCGCGGCCTTCGCCTCGGCGCGGAGGCGATCCTCTTCGCGCTTTTGGCCCTCGCGGACCTCTTTGCGGAGGCGCTCGATTTCCTGCGCGCGGGTGTCCGTCTCGGCGCGGATCTGGTCGACGCGCGCGTCCCAGGCGAGCTTGAGGGCGGCGAACACGACAAAGACGAACACGATGTACGCCGTCGCGCTGTTCCAGGAGAGCTTTCGTTCGTAGCTTTGCTGGCGCTTGGCGATCGATTTGATGTCGGCCGAGAGCGCGTTCGTGAGGTTGTTCGTCTTGATGACGAGCCCGCGCGACTCGATGATCTCGCGCTTGATCTCGCGCAGCTCTTCGTCGGTCTCGTGCAACATGGGCGAGGTCGCCTTAGCACAGGGCACGAGGCTGGGCGCCTTTCGGGAGCTTTTCGCGTTTGCCGGGGCCCCGAGTAAGTGCTACGTCCCGGCCCCGCATGGCATCCACCACCGATATCCGCAAAGGCTTGAAAATTCAGATCGACGGCGTGCCCTTCCACGTCGTCGACCACCAGTTCGTCAAGCCGGGGAAAGGTCAGTCGTTCACGCGCTGCCGCGTTCGTAACCTCACGAACGGCAACGTGGTGGAACGCACCTGGAAGAGCGGCGACTCGGTCGAGCTCGCGGACGTCGAGGACCGCACGATGACGTACTCGTGGTCCGAGGGCGACAACTACGTCTTCATGGACGCCAACACCGGCGACCAGATTTACCTCGAGAAGGTGAAGGTCGGCGACGAGCAGCGCTTCCTCTCCGAGGGCCTCGAGTGCGAGGTCACGCTGTTCAACGGCAACCCGATCGGCGTCGAGATGCCGTCGAACGTCGTCATGCAGATCGTCAACAGCGAGCCCGGCGTCAAGGGCGACACCGCGAGCGGCGCCACCAAGCCGGCCACCCTCGTCACCGGCGCGACGGTGAACGTTCCCCTCTTCATCAAAGAGGGCGAGTGGATCAAGATCGACACCGCGACGGGCCAATACCTCGAGCGCGTGAACAAGTAATCGAGTCGCCACCATCGAGATCTTCGGCAACAAAACGGGCCTCTCGCCGGTGCAGACGCGTGCGCTCGAGCGCATCGCGCGGCGTCGTGTGCCGGCCGACGCCCTCGCCACGCCGGAGCTCGTGCGCGCGCTCGTCGACGTCTCGCGCGAGACGGGGCGCCAGGTCGGTGTCCTCGTCCACCGCTCGGGTGCGATCGACACCGTCATCGTCGGCGACGCGAGCCGGCTCATGCTCCCCGACATCGGCCGTCTCCGCGCGGCCGAGGGGCGCTTCCGTGGCCTGCGCCTCGTGCACACCCACGTGCGCGGCGAGGCGCTCACGAAGGACGACTTCGTCGACCTCGTCCGCCTTCGCCTCGACCTCGTGTGCGCCATTCACATGGCCCCGAACGGCGAGCCGCGAGGTGTGTCGTACGCGTACAACGTGCCCACCGGCGAGGGCGACACGCTCCCGTACCGGGAAGTGGCGATGCTGCCGCTCTCGCAGCAAGACGTGCACGTCGGCAACCTCATGGCCGACCTCGAGGCCGAGTTCGCGAAGCGCTCGCGGAGCCGCGAGGTGCGCGCCAAAGACGGCCGCGCCATCCTCGTCCACGTCGCGAGCACCAAGAACGGCGAGCTGAAAAAGTCGGATCTCGTGCGCGAGGCGGAGGCCAGCATGCGCGAGCTCCGCGAGCTGTCGCGCACGGCCGGGGTCGAGGTCACCGACAGCATCGTGCAAATCCGCGACGCCTTCGATGCGAAGTACGTCATGGGCAAGGGCAAGCTCGACGACGTCATCCTTCGCGCGATCGACAAGGACGCGGAGGTAATCGTGTTCGATCAGAACCTCTCCCCCGCGCAGGCGGCGGCGGTCGCGAAGGTGAGCGATCTGAAGGTCATCGATCGCACGCAGCTCATCTTGGACATCTTCGCGCAGCGGGCGGAGGGCAAGGACGGCAAGCTCCAGGTGGAGCTCGCGCAGCTCAAGTACAGCCTCCCGCGCCTCGCACAGAAGGACGACGCGCTGTCGCGCCTCACCGGCGGCATCGGTGGTCGCGGCCCCGGCGAGACCACCCTCGAGATCGGTCGTCGCCGCGCGAAGGAGCGCGTCTCGCACCTCGAGAACGAGCTCGAAAAGCTCGAGCGTCGCCGCGAGGAGCGCCGCAAGAAGCGGACACGGATCCCGATCCCCACCGTCGCGGTCGTCGGCTACACGAACGCGGGGAAGAGCACCTTGCTCAACACGCTCACCGGCTCCGACGTGCTCGCGGAGGACAAGCTCTTCGCCACCTTGGACACCCGTTCGCGTGTGCTCCGTGTCGGCTGGGCGGGCTGGGGCGAGCGTGAGGTGGTCGTCACCGATACCGTCGGATTCATTAGGAATTTGCCGAAGGATCTGTTCGCCGCGTTTCGCGCCACGTTCGAGGAGGCGGCCGACGCGGACCTCCTGCTCCACGTGGTGGACGCGAGCGATCCGGCGCGCGACGACCACGTCCGCACGACCGAGGCGCTCCTCGGGGAGCTCGAGCTCATGGAGCTGCCGCGCCTCGTCGTGTGGAACAAGGTGGACCTCCTCGAGCCGTTCGAGCGCTCGCTCCTGCAGAAGCGGTTTCCGGACGACGTGCACCTCTCCGCGACCGAGCGCGAGTCCACCCGTGGCCTCCTCGTGCGGGTCGCCGAGTCGCTCGCGTCGCGCTGGGACGAGGCGGCGAAGGGGCCCGCGCTGGTGCCACCGGAGGCGTCGCAGCACGATCTCTCGCAGCTCCTCGACGACGAAGCGGGCGAGCTCTCGAGCGTGGAAGACATGCTCCGCGCGGCGAAAAAGCGCGTGAAGCGCAACGTACCGGCGAGCTGAGCGTGGTCCGTCGTGCGGGCGGTTCGCGATGTCTGCTGGGAGCGACATCTCGGCTTCGCTTCGTCTGGAAATGAGGCACGATGGTCGGCGCGTCCTTCCTTTAGGCCTCGTTCGCTTTGGAGGTTCCATGAGAGCCCGCGCCTTTTGCTCCGTCGCCTCCGTCGCCGCGTCCAGCGTCGCAGCCATCCTCGTCTCGTTCGCCACGCCCTCGTTCGCCGAGGAGCCAATCCAAGAGCCGGCCGTGCCTCCGCCCGCGACCACCGCGCCGCCGCCGCAGGAGCCACCGAGCGCGAGCGCGCCCTCGTCCGCACGTTCGAGCACCTCGACCGGCCGCGTCCTCAAGGTCCCGGTCGGCGATCGTGTCGTCGAGGTGGCGCTCGGGTGTGAAGGGCGCGCGGTGCTCAAGGTAGGCGATCGGGCTTACGTCGCCTGCGGCGAGGACGGCGTCGTCGTCGTCGACCTCGAGGGCGAAGGAGCACCTCGCGTTCGGTCGCGCACGCCCACGAGCGGCGACGCGGTCGGCCTCTTCGTCCGGAACGGCAGGGTGTGGGTCGAGCTCTCTCGGATCGAGGCGATGCCGATCGGCTCCGCGCGTGGGATGGCAGACTCGGCGTCCGCTGCGGCCTCAGGCGCGCCGCCCCCGGTGCCGTACTCGGGTGGCGACGAGCCGGGCTCCGAGTCGCCGCGCGAGCCGTCTCGTGCGGGCGGAGGAAGCTTGATCGCGCCCAAGCGCATGGGCGGGCTGGTCGAGCTCGGCCTCGGAACCAAGCTCTTCCTCACGGTCGGAGATCTAGGCTTCGGGCTCCTGTCGCACGCGTTCGTCGTGCGGAGGTTCGAGGCCCCGGTGTCGCTCCGCGCGGACGCGCTTCCCCTCGGCGTCGCGACCGGAAAGAACGGCGCGGTCGGCGCCGCGACCGCGACGGTGCTCGTGTCGATCGACACGCACGTGTTCGAGCTGGGCGTCGGGATCGGCGGCGGCACGCTCCCACGCTCGCTTCGGTACACGCCCGCGTCGGACGGCACGTTCGTACCGATCGGCGGCTCGGGCGGGACGGTCTCGGTGCCTACGCTCATCCGGTTCGGCGCGCGCGACGGCCTCTCCATCGTCGCGCGGACGAGCCTCATCGTGCAGTCGGAAGAGTTCGAGCTCGGAGCGATCGACATCGTCGGGCAGGTGCCCGTCACGGAGCGGGTCGCGTTGCTGTTCACCGGCGAGGGTGGAAACTTGGGCACCGCGAGCGGAGGCATGGCGATGCGCTACCGCGCGACCGAGGCACGCGGAGCGGGGGCCGTGTTCGTGAACGGCGGAGCCGGCTATGCGCTGCTCGAGGGCGCCACCGTCTGCAGGCAAGACTTCCAGACGGGAGGCGGCTTTCCGACGTGCACGCGGCCGCAGTACTCAGGCCCCGCGATCAGCGTCGGCGTCGAGCTACGTCTTTGATCGAACGAAGGTTTCGGCTCGCACGATAGCCGCGTGCGAACGAAACCAAGCGCCGCGTACGGAGGGCAGAGGTCACCGCGAAGGCCGCGAGAACCTCCACCTCCCGCGTGCGGACGGCAGAGATTACGGCGAACGCCGCGTGAGCCCCCCGCCGCGCACGGCAGCGCGATCCGCGATCGACGTCGGCGCGGACCGCGGCGCGTGCCCCTCGGCCTCCACGCGCGCCGGGCGCGGGAGCAAGCGCACCGGCACGTCGCCGGCCGGCCTCAGCGTGACGCGTGGATCGAGCTCGAGCTTCTTGCCCGGCACGAGCTCGGCGCGCACCTCGCGGATCATCATCGAGAGCGCCAAGATCGCCTCCGTGAGCGCGAAGGTGTTGCCGATGCAGGTGCGAGGGCCGCCCCCGAACGGCAGGTACGCGAACTTGTGACGCTCGCCCGCGCCCGGGTAAAACCGCGTCGGATCGAACACTTCGGGGTTCGGGAAGTACGTCGGATCGCGGTGCAAGAGGTACGTGCACACGCCGATGATCGCGCCCTTCGTGATGGTGCCTTCGGCGATGGTGTCCTCCTCGGTCGCCTGCCGCTCGAACGCCCACGCGGGAGGGAAGAGGCGCAGCGTCTCTTCGATCACCGCGCGTGTCTTCACGAGCTTGGGGATGTCCTCGAAGCCCGGATCTTTGCCGGCGAGGGCGCTCTCGGCCTCCTCGACGAGCTGATCTTGCCACTCGGGGTTCTCGGCCAAGAGGTAAAACGCGAACGCGAGCAGGCTCGCGGTGGTCTCGTGGCCGGCGACGACCATCGTGAGGGCCTCGTCGCGGATCTGGCGATCGTTCATGCGCTCCTCGCCGCTCTCGTCGGTCGCGGCCATGAGCATGCCGAGCAAATCGTCGCCCGGTTCCTTCTCTGCGCGGCGCGCGCGGATGATGCGGAACACGAGCTCGTCGAGGGTGCGCAGCGCGGCGGCGAACTCGCGGTTCTTCTTCGTCGGCACCCAGCGCGGGATGCGCACGACGGCCTCGGCGTAGTCGTTGGTCCAGGTGAGCCCGATCGTGAGCGCGTTGCCGATCGCGCTCGCTTCACCCTCTACGTCGGTCGAGAAGAGGGCCATCCCGACGATCGCGAACGTGAGGCGCATCATCGTGTCGTGGACGGTCGTCGGCGTGCCCTCCACCTTCCAGCGATCGAGCGTGCGACGGGTGACCTCCGCCATCGACGTGGTGAGCTTCGCGAGCTTCTGGCGGTGGAACGAGGGCTGCACGAGCCTGCGCTGGCGCTTCCAAAACTCGCCTTCGCTCGTGAGCAGACCTTGCCCGAACACGATCTTGAGCCCGTCGTAGTTTCGGCTCTTCACGTACGCCTTCGCGTTGTCGAGGAGCACGTGCTTGATCGAGTCGTGCGAGCCGATCATCACGTACGAGAACGGCCCGAAGTCGACCCGGACCGCGCCAGGCTGGGCGGCGAGCGCCTCACGAAAGAGACCGATCGGATCTTTCCACGCGCGGAACAGGTGACCGACGAGGGGCAGCTTGCTCGGGTAGAGCGGCACCCGGGCGCGCTTCGCCTGCTTCGTGCGCGTGCCCGCGTTCGCGCTCGCGGTGGCTGCGTCGTCCTTGCGCTTCCCGATCTCGACCGTCGCCTCGTTCATCGCTTCCTCGCTTCTAGACGCGCCACTCGGCTTCGCCCGCTTGCATGGTCATGCCGACCGCCAAAACGTGAGGATACCCTCACGTTTTCTCAAAGGTGAGGAAATCCTCACGTCTTGTCAAGGCGGAAGCTTCCCCGTCCCTTCGAGGCAAAATCGACCCGCGCGGCGCAGGCGCGGGGGCGGCGTGGTAGATCGCGGGCCGATCGTGGTGCGAGACGACGAACTTCCCGAGCGTTCCCTTCCGGCCCAAAAGCGGAGCCGCGAGCGTCGCGAGCGTATCCTCGAGGCGGCGGCGCGTGTCTTCTCGCGCGTGGGCATCGGCGGCGCGACGATGGACGCGATCGCGGTCGAAGCGGGCACCTCGATAGGCTCGCTCTATCGGTTCTTCCGCGACAAAGAGGCCATCTTCCAGACCCTCCACCAGAGCCACTTCGAGACGGCGCGGGTGTTCGTCGACTCGTTCGCCTCGGAGGAGCTCTTGGCCCTCCCGTGGGAGGACGTGATTCGTGGCGCGATCGACGGCTTCTTTGCGTTCACGCTCTCGGACCCGGGCTTCACCGCGGTGTGGGCGAGCCTCAGCTTCACGGGGGCGATGGTGGAGGAGGGCGAGGTCGTCAACCGCGAGCTCGCGCTGCGCATCGCGCCCCTCGTCGAGCGCGTTTTTCCGGAGATCCCGCGCGGCAAGCTCCCCGTCGTCTGCACCGTGATCGTCGAGCTCGTGAGCGGCATGTCGCTCACGATCGCGCGCCGGGAAGGCAAAGATCGCGAGGTCGTGATGGAGGAGCTGAAAGAGGTGATGGTGCGCTACCTCCGGCCCTACGCGACGGCCCCTACGGGGGCGACCTCCCTGCCGTCCGCGAGCTCGGCTCCCGAGAGTCATGTGGTGCCGAAGCCGAAGCGAACCACGAAGAACGCGAAGGCGAGCAAGGACGCGACGCAGGCGAAGCGAGCGCCTCGGGCACGGCGTCGCGACGCGTGACGTGGACGATGTGACGCACGACGTTCCGTGATCGGTCGGTCGTGTGCACGTGGGCTCGCGCATCGCCGGGAACATGAGTAAAACGCGGGCTCGTGCGGCGCGCGTGCGCGTTCGTCGCCGATAGGAGGTCTCCCGTGCCGTCTCGCGTCGTCCGTTCGCCTCGTGGTCCCGAGCTGTCGTGCAAAGGCTGGGTGCAAGAAGCTGCGCTCCGCATGCTCCACAACAACCTCGATCCCGAGGTCGCCGAGCGTCCGGAGGATCTCGTCGTCTACGGCGGCACCGGAAAAGCGGCGCGCTCGTGGGAGGCGTTCGACGTGATCGTTCGCGAGCTCCGCGATCTCGCGGACGACGAGACGTTGCTCGTGCAGTCGGGCAAGGCCGTAGGCCGCTTCCGCACCACGAAAGACGCGCCGCGCGTGCTCATCGCGAACTCGAACCTCGTCGGCAACTGGGCCAACTGGACCGAGTTCCGCCGCCTCGAGGCGCTCGGCCTCACGATGTACGGGCAGATGACGGCCGGCTCGTGGATCTACATCGGCACCCAAGGCATCTTGCAGGGCACCTACGAGACCTTCGTCGCCGCGCGGAAGGCGTACGTCGCGCGGACCGGGAAAAAAGGCGGCCTCTGGGCCCTCACCGCCGGCCTCGGCGGCATGGGCGGCGCGCAGACCCTCGCCGCGACGATGGCGGGCCTCTCGTGCCTCGCGATCGAGATCGACGCCTCGCGGATCCAAAAGCGGGTCGACACGCGTTACGTCGACGTGCGCATCGACGACTTGGACCGCGCCCTCGCCCGCATCGACGACGCAGTCGCGAAAGACAAGCCGATCAGCGTCGCGCTCCTCGGCAACGCGGCGGAGGTCTATCCGGAGCTCGTAAAGCGCGGCATTTTGCCCGATTTCGTGACGGAGCAGACGAGCGCGCACGATCCGTTGAACGGCTACATTCCGCTCGGGTTCACCCTCGAGGAGGCTGCCCAGCTCCGCGCAGAAGATACCGA
>JAAFHV010000062.1:20877-38195 GCA_013297655.1 Myxococcales bacterium
GCATGGCGGAGGAGCTCGAGGCGATGCTCACGTTCCAAGAGCGCGGAGCGGAGGTGTTCGACTACGGCAACAACATCCGCGCCGGCGCGAAAGACGGCGGCTGCGAGCGCGCGTACGACGTCAAAGGTTTCGTCCCGCTCTACATCCGTCCGCTCTTTTGCGAGGGCAAGGGGCCGTTCCGCTGGGCCGCGCTCTCGGGCGATCCGGAGGACATCAAGGTCACCGACGCGTGCGTCCGCGAGATCATGAAGGACGACGTGGACCTCCAAAACTGGCTCACGATGGCGGAGGAGCGGGTCGCGTTCCAGGGCCTCCCGTGCCGCATCTGCTGGCTCGGCTACGGCGATCGCAAGAAGGTCGGCCTCGCGTTCAACGCTCTCGTGCGCGACGGAAAGGTGAAGGCGCCGATCGTCATCGGCCGCGACCACCTCGACTGCGGAAGCGTGGCCTCGCCGAACCGCGAGACCGAGGCGATGAAAGACGGCTCCGACGCGATCGCCGATTTTGCGATCTTGAACGCGCTCGTGAACACCGCCGCGGGCGCGAGCTGGGTGAGCTTCCACCACGGCGGCGGCGTCGGCATGGGCATGAGCCTCCACGCCGGCATGGTCGTCGTCGCCGACGGAACGGCCGACGCCGAGGCGCGCCTCGAGCGCGTCCTCACGAGCGATCCCGGCATGGGCGTCGTGCGCCACGCGGACGCGGGCTACGAAGAAGCCATCGTGTGCGCCAAGGAGCGGGGGGTTCACATCCCGCACCTCCAGGGCACGAGCGAATAAGCGGGAGCCGAACGACGGCTTCGACGCGCCTCGGGCGGGAAGCCAAGATGATCGTTTCGTGAGCGGGCGCGCGGGGGAACCCACGCGCCCGCGTTCGTCAGTCCGGGTAGTGCGAGAGCCCGAGGCGTCGCCCGTCCGGATCGCGGAAGTAGAGGGTGAAGGCGGTCGTGTCCTCGATCACGATCGCCGCGTCGCGGAGGCGCGTGATCCATCCGTCGCGTTCGTCGCGTCCGATCGCGAAGACCACGATTTCTTTCGATCCTTCGGGCACTGCCGGTTCCTCGGGGAGAGCGGCCTCGAGCATGATTGTCGCGTCGCCGGCGGCGAGCCACGCACTCGTCGCGGTCTCGCGGGTCACCGAAAAGCCGAGCCGTTCCGTATAGAACGCGCGGAGGCGAGGGAGATCGAACGTGCGGAAGGCGAGGTGGTGGATGCGCACGTGGCGAGGGTAGGGGAACGTGACCGTGCGCGAGAAGCGCCGGTCGTGGTATTTCCGCGCCATGGCTCGCTCGGTCGTCGTCGCTACCCACGGACATTGCCTCGACGGGCTCGCGTCCGCCGCGCTCTTCACGCGCCTCCTGCGCCACGTGGAGGGGTCCTCGCCGCTCACGTTCAAGTACCACTCGATGGGCTACGGCCCGGGCGAGAACGGGGTGCCGGAGCGGCTCCTCGTCGGCGACGAGAACGCGATCCTCGATTATCGCTTCTCCGCGAGCGACAAGCTCACCTGGTACTTCGATCACCACGTGAGCGCCTTCGCGACCGACGCGGAGAAGGCCGCGTACGCCGCCCGCGAAGAGCGCGGGAAGGGCGACCACTTCTTCCACGACGGCACCTACGGCTCGTGCACCAAGCTCATCGCGGACATCGGCGCTGCCAAGTTCGATCTCTCCGCCGAGCCGGTGAAGGAGCTCGTCCACTGGGCCGACATGATCGACCGCGCCGCGTTCCCGAGCGCAAAAATGGCGGTCGAAAAGGACGAGCCGGTCCTCAAGCTCATGACGGTGGTGGAGCACCTCGGCGACGCCGCGTTCCTCGAAAAGAACGTGCCGCTCCTCCTCGAGCACGGCATCGTCGCGCTCGCCGAGCTGCCGGAGGTGAAGGCCGCGTACGTGCCCTACGAGGGGCAGCAGCAGGCGTTCGTGAAGCTCGTCGAAGCGTGCGCGGAGGTGGTCGGCAACGCGGTGCTGGTCGACCTTTCGAACACCGACCTCGAGGCCGCGCCCAAGTTCGTCACTTACGCGCTCTATCCCGACCGTGCGTACTCCGTCGTGCTCACGCGCTCGAAGAAGAAGTGCAAGCTCTCGATTGGCTATAACCCCTGGTGCAACACGCCGCGCACCCACGACATCGCGAAGATCTGCGAGCGTCACGGCGGCGGCGGGCACCCGGTGGTCGGCGCGATCTCGCTCCCCTCGGACGACGCCAGCACCGCCCGTGCGCGCGAGCTCGCGAAAGAGATCGCCCGCGAGCTCGGCGCCTCGTGAGCCTCCCTCGTTTCGACGAGGACGCGCCGCGCCCCGTCGCTCCGATCGCGGCCCAAGACGGCACCACGTTGGAGCGCCTCGTCCGCGTGATGCAGCGCCTCTTGGCCGACGACGGGTGCCCGTGGGACCGGGAACAATCGTTCGAATCGCTCCGGAAATACGTGCTCGAAGAGGCCTGCGAGGTGATCGACGCGATCGAGGGCGGCGACCGCGCGCAGATCCGCGAGGAGCTCGGTGATCTCTTGCTCCAGGTCGTGTTCCAGGCCGAGCTCGGGCGCAAGGAAGGCGTCTTCGCGATCGACGACGTCATCTCGGGGATCGTCGACAAGCTCGTCTCGCGCCACCCGCACGTGTTCGGCGATCTCGAAGCGAAGGACGCCGACGAGGTGCTCCGCAACTGGGAGATGCTGAAGGCCAAAGAGAAGGCCGGTCGCGGCATCTTGGGCGGGGTCCCGAAGAGCCTCCCCGCGCTCACCCGCGCCCAGCGCATCGGCGAGAAGGTGGCCCGTGTCGGCTTCGACTGGGACGACCGCGAGGGCAGCTTCGCGAAGGTCCAAGAAGAGATCGGGGAGCTCCGCGTCGCGCTCGACGCGAACGACGCCGCCGCGATCGAAGAGGAGCTCGGCGACGCGCTCTTCGCGCTCGTGAACCTCTCCCGCCACGCCAAGATCGACGCCGAGGGCTCGCTCCGCCGCACGATCGAGAAGTTCACGCGCAGGTTCGCGCACGTCGAGGCGCGCGCGAAGACCGAGCACGGCGGCTTCGGAGATCCCGACAAGGGCACCCTGCCGCTCGCGGTCCTCGACGGCTACTGGGAAGAAGCGAAGCGCGCCGAAAAGGGCTGAGCCCGCGGCGAAAATGCGTAGAGATACGTGGTGTTAGAGCCTCTGTGCCTCCGCCTCGTCGCGCGATACCCTCGATCGCCATGGTTCCCGTCAAAGTCACCGTGGTGGTGGGCAAGAAGACCGTGTCGATCGACGAGGTTCGCGACGCGCGGATCAAGCGCGGGCTCGAGGACGCGGCGCGCTCCGTCGGCACGCAGCTCGCGGGGGTGAAGTGCGCCACCCACGCGAAGGGACCGACCGACGTTCGGCTCCATTTCGACGCGAGCGGCAACGGCGACTTGAAGTACGAGTCGTGCTGCGAGGCGCTCGGCAAGCTCGTCTCCAGCCGCTTGGGCTAGAGCACCGAAGGCGGTAGGGACGCGGCGTCGATTGGCCGACGGCCCTCGGCAGTCTCACGAGGGACCGGAGCAATTCAACGGGTAGGGCTCCGGGGGCCGATCGCGATTTTCCGCATCGCGGTCGGCTTTCCGCGTGCCGACAGATAGATTTCGGGGCGATGCCTCACGTCGTCGCCTCGAAGCGCATGTGGATTCTGCTCTTGCCTCTGTGCCTGCACGGGCTCGCGCTCACGGTCGGCGCGATCGTGTGGTTCGTCTTCGCCCTCGGGACCTTCGCGGATCCGACCGCGAGCGCGACGCACCTCTTCCGCACGCCCACGGTCGCGGAGACGGCCGGCGGACGCACGTGGTTCACCGCGACGAGCGAGGAGCTCGTGGCCTTGGAGCCGAGCGACGGCGCGGAGCCCAGGTGGGCGACGAGCGTGGGCCTCGCCAACACGAGCGATCCTTGGGCCGGATGCTCGATCCGTCGCCAGCACTACACCTCGGGAAAGAACGCCGCGTGGCACGACGACACGGCGTGGTCGTACGGCGCGTACGTGCTCCACGACGCGCACAGGAAGCGGGTCGTCGTGCCCCTCTCGTTCCTCGCGAGCGCGAGCCGCACGGAGCTCGAAATCGACGAGGTGAGCCGGCTCCTCCCGAACGAGACCGCTCCGCACGCGACTCGCTACTTGCGCGAGTGTTTCCCCGCGAGCGCGAGCGTGGCGGTCGATGGTTTCGTCGACACGAACGGCAAGCTCGACCGAAGCGCGGACGACGGAACCGGCGCGCGGATCGAGACCCCCGCGGAGACGTTCGCGCGCGGGCGTCGTGGCGTCGCGTTCCAGTGCGTCGGCCTCGCCGCCGGGCTCGTCCCGTTCGCGTGGATCGCAGCGTGGGTCGGCTTTTTCCGTCGTCCGCTCGCGCTGCGGAAAGCGGTCGTCTCGGTGATGCCCCACGACGCCAAGGCCATGTTCGTTCGGATGGCGATCGGGACCGCGGCGAGCTTCGCGTTCGGGCTCGCGATGGTGGCGACCGGGCGCGTGGCTCCCGTGCTGCTCCTCTTCGCGTTCTTCGGCGGAAGCGTCACGGCGTTCTGGAACACCTTCTTGTGGACCGCGGCCCGCACGGTGTCGACGTTCCGCGACGCGCTCGTCGGTGCGTCGTCCACGTGGAGGAGCGCAGAGGGGAGCGTCGTTGCTCCAGAGGCGCCCTCCGTCGGCGCCGTGACCAAGCGCGCGCACGCCTTCGTGCAGCTCGAGACCTTCGAGCTCACGTCGAAGGGAGCCGTCGGTCGGCGCGTCTCGAAGAGCGTGTCGCACCCGCGGATCGAGCTCGCGCAAGTCGAGGGTCGTGTCTTCGTCGAGGCCAGCACGATCGAGGCGTTCGGTCCGTTCGAGGAGCTGCGTGTCACTGGCAGCGAGCTCCCCGCGCTCGGAATTCAAGGCACGTTCTCGCGCGAGACGCGGTACTTGGTCCGGGAGACCACGATCGACTCCGGCGCGGTCGTGAGCGTGGTCGGCGACACGACGAGCGAGGCCGATCCGATGGCACGAGGGGAGGACTACCGCGAAGCGGGAAAGTCGACCGTGTTCGTCGCGAAGGACGGGAAGGGGCCGCTCGCGTTCGCCCACGCGCGCGCCGCCCTCCTCGCGCAGGCGAACAAGGATCTCGCCACGCTCGGGCTCTTGCGTGGCGTGGCGTTCGCGTTCGCGCTCGCGATCCCGATCGTTCCGATCCTCGCCGTCGTGCTCGGCCGCTGAGCGTCGCCGCGGCTCGGAAAACGAAGAGGGAGGCGCGCTCCGTGCGGCCTCCCTCGCGTGACGTGTGCAGAGTGCAGCGACGCTGCGCTGGGCGGCTGCCTCAGCGCCGGCGGCGACGGAGCATCATGACGAGCCCCGCGACGGCCGCGCCAACGGCCCCGAGGGTGCCGAACACGGTGCCGTGTGCGCCCACGTTCGAGACGGAGCAGCCCTCGCTCTCCGCGTCGCTCGGGTTGAGGCCCGATACACGAACGGTACCGCCTTCGCCGGTCGGCTCCGGGATCGGGGTGAACGAGGAGTCGACGCCGGGGGTGGCGGGCCCGCTGTCGGACTCGGGGGTGGCGGAGTCGGGCACCGCCGCGTCGGGCAGCGCGGGCTGCTGGACGCGGAAGTCGCCGCACGAGTAGCGGTTCCCGAGCGCGCCGGTGCCGAGCGCGTCGACCGCGGCAGGGCACGCGCCGGCGTCGGCGACGAGGAGCTGGCGCATGTGTATCGTACACGTTTTTCCGCCGCGGCAGCCGACGGGGATCGGTACGTCGGCGAAGGTGACCTCGCGCGTCGTCGCGTTGTTGTCGACCTGCTGCACGATGTTGCCGAGGCGCGACGTGCCATCGAACACCGCGATCTGGATGCAGCCGAAGCTGTCGACGTCGTTGACCCGCACCGCCATCGCGGTCGCGCCGACGGGCAGGCCTCGCACGCCCATGGTGCCGGTGCCGTTGCAGTCGACTTGGTTGTCGTTACCGGCGGGGGTGGCGCGCGCGGGGGGCTCGTTGAGCCGCGCGGCGGCGTAGGCCACCCCTTGGATCGACGCGACGAGGATGACAGCCGAAACACCAGCGCGGGCGAAGGGAAAGCTCGGTCGACGCATAGACGGACCGTAGCACGATCGCGCTCTCGCGCTGACGACGGGCCGAAGTTCCGCCGCCGCCGAAACCTTCCGATGGGGCTGTCCGCAAGCCCTGGGAAGCACACCTAAATTCGTGTATTGAAGGGGGGTTGAGCCTCGAAGAACCGAAGCCCGTCCTCCTCGGACGCTACGCGATCCAAGCGAAGATCGCGGACGGTGGCATGGCCACGCTTTACCTCGGACGCGGCCAAGACTCCGCCGGTCGGGAAGAGCTCGTGGCGCTCAAGGTCATCAAAGAGGGCCTCGCGGGCGACGAAGAGTACGAGGCGATGTTCCTCGACGAGGCCCGCATCCTCGCGCTGCTGAGCCACCCGAACGTGATCCGCACTCACGAGTACGGCATCACGAAGGGCGGTCACCCGTTCATCGCGATGGAGCTCCTCCTCGGCCGCACCTTGGCCGACGCATGGGACCTCCACGCCGCGGAGGGCGGGCACATGCCGCTCGAGCTCGGGGCGTGGATTTGCGCGCGCGTGGCGGAGGGCCTCCACTCGGCGCACGCGCTCCGCGACGACGAAGGCGCGCTCCTCCAAGTCATCCACCGCGACGTGAACCCGAGCAACGTGTTCCTCACGTACGACGGGCAGGTCAAGCTCATCGACTTCGGCTTGTCACGCGCACGAAAGCGCTCCGCGAAGACCGGCGACGGCATCGTGAAGGGCAAGATCCCTTACCTCGCGCCGGAGCAAGCCTCGCCCGGGCCGATCGACCGTCGCATCGACGTGTTCGCGCTCGGCGCGACGCTGTGGGAGGTCTGCACCGGCCGGCGCCTCTTCAAGCGCGACACCGACGCCGAGACGCTGATGGCGGTCCGCGACGCGAACATCCCCGACGTGCGCACCCTCCGCGACGACGTGCCCGAGGCCCTCGCCACGATCGCGCACCGTGCGCTCGCGATCAATCCGAGCGAGCGTTACGGCACGGCGGCGGAGCTGCATCGCGCGCTCGACGGCTTCGGTGGAAAAAAAGACCGTCGAGCCGAGCTCGCGGAGTACCTCGAGTCTCGTTTCGCGGGTGAGCGCGCGCGTCAGCTCGAGTGGGTCAAGGCGGCGAGCGCCCCTCGAAAACCGATGGTCACCCTCCTCCCGCCCGTCCCGATCGGAACCGGCGAGCTCGGCACGTCCCACGGGCCCGTCTCGAAGCTGCCCGAGTCGGCGATCACGGGGGCGTTTCGCCCGGTGTCCACCGCCGCGATCGACCTCGAAGGCGAGCCGTCGTTTCGTCCCTCCGTCGCCAAGCGTGCGATGGTCGCGGTAGGGGTCGTCCTCGTGGTCTCGCTCCTCGCCGCCTTCGCGCTGCGCTAGCGACCAAGCGAGCGCGACGATGCGCAACAGGCGAGACAGGCGCGACAGGCGCTACCGAAAGCGAGACCGAGCACGGCTCAAGCCTTCGTGATGCGCTCGAGCACACGACGCTGGCCGTCGTCCGTGAACGTGAGCGTCACCCGGTCGCCCTCGACGAGCGGATCGAGCTGGTGCGGATCCGACGGCTCGAACGACATCGTCATCGCGGACATGTAGCCGGGGATGTCGTCGTGGGCGATGTTGACGTAGCGGCGCTTCTTGCCGAACGACTTCACCGTGCCGTGGGTGGTGTAGCGCGACTCTGCGCGCGCGACCTTCGCGACGAGCCCGAAGAGCACCGCCGCCGTCGCCCCCAACATCGAACGCCGCGTGACCACGAAGAGCAGCGTAGCATCGCCTCGCCGTCGCGCCGACACCGCGCGCTCAGCCGAGCTGGATGACACCAGAAAGCCTAAAGCTTTCGAGTATTTCCAGGACCTCGGAGTCCGACATTCCGCTCACGTCGACGATCGCCTCGATGTCGAGCTGGCCGTCGATGAGCGACAGGATGAAGCCCTCGCGGTGGTCGAGCATCGAGTTCTGGAGGCGCTCGCCGGAGACCACCCGGAAGGGCACGCGCGCCATCGCGGCGGGGTCGTCGAGGATGCCCTTGGTGCCCAGGTCCGGGCGTCGCACGGTGGGCGGCGGCGGGATGCTGATGCTCCTCGGCATCGTCTCCGAAGCGCGCGGCTCGTTCATGAGGGTGGCGCGGTTCACCATCACGGAGACGGAGCGCGTGACGGGCACGGGGGGGAACTCCGTCGCCATGCGCGCGTAGCTCTCCACGTCGTAGGGCGGGACGACGGTGTCCTTCTCGTGCTCGTCTTCCGCCGCGGGCGCAGGAGGGTCGGGCAGCGTGGCCTTCACCCTCCCGTCTCCAGCGTGGTGTCCGCTCATCGTTCGTTACGATAGCAAAGGTTTCCGAGGGAGATATCGCGAAGGCGACGCTTACCTCGTAAGGAACGCTGCTACTCTGGTGCCGGAATGCTTCGCGCTTTCATCGCTTTCGGCACACTCGCCTTCACCGTCCTCACGGCGTCCGCGGCGTTCGCGCAGGGAAACTCCCGCACCGCGCCCCTCGGCGGCCGGTCGGCGCTCATGGGCGGCACCGGCATCGCGGCGGGTCGCGACGGCGCGGCGCCCTTCTTGAACCCAGCCACGATCGCGAACGTGGACGACACCGGCTTCGCGTTCTCGGCGAACTTCCTCCAAGTCCGGTCCATGTCGGTGCCCACGTTCCACCGCCCCGGCGCGGTCGACAGCAGCTTCGGCGATCTCGTGCTCGACAAGACGAGCCTCACGACCACGGAGGTCGATCTCCTCCCGTCCACCCTCTGTCTTTTCGTGAACCTGAGCGGAAAGACGACGCAGGGGTCGCCTGGGCATCGGCTCTCGTTCTGCTTCGGCACGTTGGAGCGCGACAACCAATCGAAGCTCGCGATCGGTTACCGCGGCGGCTCGAGCGAGGTACGCGTCGATCAAGGGCAGTCGTTCTTGAGGCGATGGAGCCGGTTCTCGATCGGGCCCGCGTACAGCGTGAACATCACCGACGAGCTCGCGGTCGGCGCGTCGCTCTCCATGCTCGCGACCAACTTCGACCAGCTCTCGTCCGGCAACACGAGCATCTATTCGTCGGACGGCCAGTTCCTCGCGACCGCGATCGACAGCGTCGCGAGCGCGACCAGCATCGACGTCGGTGGCGCGGTGGGCTTCACCTACAAAGTGGACTCGAACTACCAGCTCGGGCTCTCGGTGAGCGCGCCGTCGCTCCACATTCTCGGCAACTACTCGTCGCTGTACCAGACGCAATACTCGGGCTCCGTCGACTCGGCTTACGCGAAGCGCGGAGAGGGCGGGTTCCGCGCGTCGATGCCGGCGAAGCTCGGGGTGGGGCTCGCCGGCAACCTGCGCGACGTGCGCTTCGAGCTCGACGCGTCGATCAACTTCCCCCGCAACAAGGCGACCGAGGCGAAGCTCGCGGTCGACGAGCTCCTCGCCGTCTCCGGCAGGCGCGCGAGCGAACGCACGAGCGAGTCGTCGTTCTTCGGGAATCTCCAGCCGGTCGTCAACACGGGCGTGGGGATCGAGTGGTTCTTCCGTCCGCGTCTCGGGCTCCTCCTCGGCGCGTCCACCGACTTCACCGCGGTCCCGCCCCTCTCCCAAGAGCCCACGATCGGGAGCATCTCGTTCTCCCGCATGAACCGCGCGTCGGGTTCGATCGGCATCGGTTCGTACGGGCAGGGCACCGAGCTCGCGGTGGGCGTGGAGATCTCCCACATGTGGGGCAAATCGTTCGTGTTGAACCCGTTCGAGGTCCCGAACCGGCTGGTTCCCGTCGAACAATCGGGCTTCGGTTTCGTGCTCGTGGTGGCCGGCGCGACCAACCTCAACGCGCTCCGCGCCACCGTCGAGAACGTGGGGAACATCGTCAAGCCGGGGCCGAAGAAGTGAAGCGCGGGGTCTCGCCGCTCGCGTTCGCCCTCGTGCTCACGTTCGGCTGCGCGTCCCCCGCACCTCCTCCCGTCGCCACGCACCCCCTCACGGCGACGGGCACGCCGGCGCTCGGTGTCACCCTCGTCGAGTCGTGGCCGCTCGAGACGAAGCTCGATCACGCCGACGTGCCCGACGCGAAGGACGTGTGGCTCGAGATGATCGATCACGCGCGGACGTCGATCGATCTCGCCGAGTTTTACCTGAGCGACGATCCCGCGGCGACGAGCGACCACCCCTCCGCCCTCGGCAAAGTCGTCGCCTCGATCGAGCGAGCCGCGGCGCGCGGAGTCGTGGTGCGTGTGCTCGTCGACGACGCGTTCTATCCGAAGTACCCGGAGCTCCCTTCGCGCCTCGCGAAGACCAACGGCGTCACCGTGCGGCGCATCGACGGCAAGGCCTACGGCGGGGGGATTCTGCACGCGAAGTACTTCGTGGTCGACGGCCGCGACGCGTACCTCGGGAGCCAAAATTTCGACTACCGGTCGCTGTCCCACATCCACGAGCTCGGCGTTCGGTCCGACGACACGGGGGTCGTGAGCGGTCTCCGCGCGACGTTCGATCGCGACTTCCGCGTCGCGGGCGGTGAGGCCCCGTCGCCTGTCGTGGTGAGCGCCCCGTCGTCGTCGCGGGTGGTGCTCGCGGCGAGCCCGGAGAGCGCGCTGCCCGCTGGGGTGGCGTGGGATCTGCCCGCGATCGTGCGTGAGATTCGCGCCGCCAAGCGCGAGGTGCTCGTGCAGGTGCTCGGGTACAAGGCCGCGTTCCGCGACGGCAGCCCGTTTCTCACCCTCGATCGTGAGCTCCGCGCCGCCGCCGCGCGCGGGGTCTCGGTCACGATTCAAGTCGGCGCGTGGCACGGTAAAGAGCCGAGCCTCCTCGCCCTCGCGTCGGCGGGGGTGCACGTCCGTGTCATCGAGGTACCGAAGTACTCCGGAGGCGAGATCCCGTTCGCCCGCGTGATCCATGCAAAATACATGGTGATCGATCGAGAGCGCGCGTGGGTCGGCACCAGCAACTGGGAAGGCGACTACTTTCACAAGAGCCGCAACGTGAGCGTCTTCTTGGACGATCGCGTGTTCGCCGAGCGCCTCGCCGCCATCTTCGCCGACGTCGCGAAGGAGCTGCCGGCCGCCGCCCCCGCCGACGCAGGCGTTCGCGGTCTCGTCGCGCCCTGACAGCGGAGCGTCACGAGGCCCGCGCGCCGGGGGCAGGCGAAAAGGGCAACGCGTCGTCGTCGTCGCCGTCGTCCAAGGTGCTCGAACAGCGCGCCGCGGAAGCTCGAGCCTCCGCGTTCCGTTTCGCTATCGTCTCGCGGCTCGCGGCTCTCGTAGAGGAAAGCTGAGTTGGTCGCTCGACGCCCTCGCGAGGGCTTTCTGTGGGCGCAGTAGGATTCGAACCTACGACTTCCACCGTGTGAAGGTGGCACTCTACCGCTGAGTTATGCGCCCTCGCGGTTCGGTGGATGTAATCGAGGCCGGCCCCTTCCGCAAGGTCAATCGCCACCTGTCGTTCGCGGCCACCGCCCCTCGCACTGCGCCGACAAGGGCGGCCTCGAACCGCTCGAGCGCATATCCTACGAACTAAATCTTATCTGAAATGATTGGTTTGTAAGATCGGGTATGGCCCAAAAATGTAGCAATTTCATGTGCTTGTACGATGCGACGGTCACGGCATAGCTCCTGCTCTAGCCTCGGTAGGAGAATCGTCATGAAGCACATCACTCTCACCACCAAGGGCGTTCCCATCCACGCGTGGGTCGACGGCGTCGCGTTCGACGCGGGCGCGGAGCAGCAGCTCCGTCGGCTCGCGGAGATCCCGGTCGTCGGTCCCTTCGTCGCCGTCATGCCGGACGTTCACGTCGGCAAGGGCGCGACGGTGGGGAGCGTCGTGCCCACGCGCTCGGCGATCTTGCCGGCGGCGGTCGGTGTCGACATCGGGTGCGGAATGATCGCGCAGAAGACCACCCTCCGCGCCGACCAGCTCCCCGATTCGCTCGCGGAGCTCCGTTCTGCGATCGAGTCGCGCATCCCGCACGGCCGTACCCCCGGCGCGCGCGACAAGGGCTCGTGGCACGACGTGCCCGGCGCGGTCGACAAGGTGTGGCGTCGTTCGCTGAAGGAGGAGTTCCAGATCCTCTGCGACAAGCACCCCGCGATCGCGAAGGGAAACTCCTTCGTGCACCTCGGTACGCTCGGAACCGGGAACCACTTCGTGGAGGTGTGCCTCGACGAGGCAGACGCGGTTTGGATCATGCTGCACTCCGGCTCGCGCGGAGTCGGGAACTTGATCGGGCAGTACTTCATCGAGAAGGCGCGGAACATCGCGCTCAAGCTCGATCGGCGGCTGCCGGACCGCGATCTTGCGTGGCTCGACGCGGGTACGCCCGAGTTCGACGACTACGTGATGGCGGTCGGCTGGGCGCAGCGCTTCGCGAAGGAGAGCCGCGTGATCATGCTCGAGGCCGCGGTGCGCGCGCTCCGGGAGTGGGGAAAGCTCCCTCCCTTCCAGACGCTCGACGTCGCGGTGAACTGCCACCACAACTACGTCGCCGAGGAGACCCACTTCGGCGAGAAGCTGCTCGTGACCCGCAAGGGCGCGGTGCGCGCGGGGCTGGGAGATCTCGGCATCATCCCCGGCAGCATGGGGACGCGCTCGTACATCGTGCGCGGCAAGGGAAATCCCGAGTCGTTCTCGTCGTGCAGCCACGGCGCGGGGCGCGTGCACAGCCGTACGAAGGCGCGTCAGCTCTTCTCCCTCGACGACCACGCCGAGGCGACGAAGGGGATCGAGTGCCGCAAGGACGAGAGCGTCATCGACGAGACGCCGGGCGCATACAAGCCCATCGACGCGGTCATGAAGGCGCAGGACGATCTCGTCGAGATCGTGCACGAGCTGCGTCAGGTCGTTTGTGTGAAGGGATAAGGCTCATGATCATCGTCGACGGAACCACGGGGGAGGGCGGCGGGCAGGTGCTCCGCTCGTCGCTCGCCCTCGCGTGCGCCACCTTGCAGCCCTTCCGCATCACGAACATCCGCAAGAAGCGCTCGAAGCCCGGGCTCTTGCGGCAGCACCTCACCTCCGTGCTCGCGGCGAAAGACATCGCTGGCGCGGAGGTGCAGGGGGCCACCATGGGCTCGACCGAGCTTACGTTCCGCCCGAGGAAAGTGACGCCCGGCGCGTACACCTTCCAAGTGGGGACCGCCGGCTCCTGCATGCTCGTGCTCGCGACGGTGCTCTTGCCTCTCGCGCTCGCGGGGGGCGAGAGCACGCTGTCGCTCGAGGGCGGCACTCACAACTCGGCCGCGCCGCCGTTTCCGTTCGTGCACGACGTGCTCTTCCCCGTGCTCGCGAAGCTCGGGATCGAAGCGCGCGGGACGCTGTCGCGGCCCGGGTTTTACCCTGCCGGCGGAGGTCGCGCCGAGATCGTGATCGCGGGCTCGTCCCGTCTTCGCGAGCTCGTGCTGCTCACCCCGGGCAAGCTCGTCTCCCGTCACGCGCGGGCGATCGTCTCGGCGATCCCGAACAACGTCGCCGTGCGCGAGCTCGAGGCGTTCGTGAACGTCGCCGGCTTCGGAAAGGGCGACGACGTGCGCCCCGACATCGTCAAGGACGCGCTCGGGCCGGGCAACGTGGTCACCGCGAGCCTCGTCCACGAGCACGTCACGCTGATGGCGACCGCGTTCGGCGAAAAGGGCGTCCCCGCGGAGCGCGTCGGCGGCGCGCTCGGCGCCGCGATCGTCACCCTCGCCGCGGCGAAGGTCCCCGTCTGCGAGCACCTGGCCGACCAGCTCCTCCTCCCGATGGCGCTCGGCGAGGGAGGCTCGTTCCGCACCGTAAGGCCGACGCCGCACTTCGATGCACAATGCACGGTGCTCCAGCTCTTCCTCGGGGTCGACGTTCGGGTCCACGACGAAGGCGACGGCACCTACCGAATCGACGTGCCTCCGCGCGCTCGCTCCTGACCGCGACGCGCCGCGCTCCGAAACGAGCGCGTCGCGTCGTCCTCATCGCGGTGGCGCGAGGGCTTTCTCCCATGGAATCAAGAGGTTGGCGGACGCTTTGGCGCGGTCAGCGTTGCGGGAAATGGGCGCGCTCTTTCCACGTGCGAAGCTCCCGGAGCTCGCTCCAGACCTCGCGGGCGGACGAGTAGCGGAACGCCTCGCGACGGCGGAGCATCTTCGCGACGAGCGCCGACAGCGGCGTGCCCAGCGCCTCCGCGCGTTTGCGTGGCTCGCCGTCGGCGACGTAGCGTACGAGCTCGGCGTAGGGCAGCGTGCTCGGGATCGCGGACTCGCCCGTGATCATCCAGTAGAGCAGCAGCCCCACTTGATAGAGGTCGCTCTGCTTGCTCGTGTAGCCGGTGGCGAGGATCTCGGGCGCCATGATCGCGTGGTGCACCACGTTGGGCCTTATCGCGGGCAGACCGCGGAGCTCGTGGCTGATGCCGAAGTCGCTGATCTTCACGACCGGGCGATCGGTCGCGTGGGTAACGAGCACGTTTCCGGCGTGAAGATCGTCGTGGACGATGTCGTTGTCGTGGAGAAATTGCACCGCCGCGAGGAGCTGCCGCGAGAGCTCCAGGACGAGCCCCTCTTGCATCGGCGAGCCGAGCATCGACTTCAGCGCGTGGTCGCATTTCTCGAGCGCGAGGAAGAACAGCGCGCCCGCCTCGAAGGCGTCGTGGATGTAGACCACGTTCGGGTGACGGAGCGACATGAGGCGCGAGACCTCGCGCGCCCACTCCGCTTGCACCTCGGCGTACGGGCGATTCGCAGGTCGAATCACCTTCACCGCGTAGCTTTGATCGAAGGGGCCCGTGCACTCGAAGACGGCGCCGAACTCGCCGCTGCCGATCACCTTCGCGACGAGGTACTGCCCGCGGGTGGAGCTGAGCACGGTGCCCGACTCCGGCATTTGCACGGTGAGGCGGGTAGCCCCTGGTGCGGGCACCGCCGAGATCTGACCCGTGATCGGCTTTTGCGCGAAGCTGCCGGTGCTCGTGGGGTTCGCGGGAGGGACGAACGGTGCGTTGGACGGCGTCGCGTCGGTGACGGGCGGCGCGACGAACGGGGCGGCTTGCGCCGGGAACGCGCCGCTCGCGTGGGCGGGCTGCGTCTGTGGTTGGGGAGCCTGGGCGGGCGGTGGAGCCGCGTGCACGTAGGGCGCGTGCTGCGCGGGATAGGGCGCTCCCGGGCCCGCAGGCGTGGGCTGCGCTGCATAGGGTGGCGCCCCGTGCACAGCCGGGGACCCCTGCGCGACGTAGCCCTGACCGCTAGGAGCCGGCAAATGCGGAACCGGCGACACCGGCGGCATCGCCGTGACGGGCACCGGCGCGCCCTGCGCGGGCGCGCCGTACACGGGGATCGCTCCGGTCGTGAGGTGCGCGGGCACGGGAGAGACGGGGACCGGGAGCGAAGCGGGGGCGGGGGCGACGGGAGGCATCTTGGCCGTTTCGTCGAGCCGCTTGGACGTCTCGGGCTTCTCGTTCGGATCGGTCACCCGTCGAGCTTACGTGAGCCGCAGCCTCGATTCGGAGGTTTTCGTTTCCCCCGCGCGAAGACGAACGCCGCGGCGGGCTGGAACCCGTCGCGGCGCATAAATGCTCGTATGTAAAGAGCTTTTTGAGCTATAGACCGAGCGCGGTCATGCCGGCCTTGTTCATCTTGAGGGCCTCGCTTCGTTGCGCGGGCTTGGGGGCGGCAGCGGCGCGCGCGACCGACGAGCGGGTGGCGCTGAGCTGCGCGACTTGGTCGTCGAGCCGCTTCTTCTCGCTCACGTCGCGGGTCGCGTGGGCCTGGGCTTCGAGCTTCTGCTGTGCACCGCCGAGCTCGCGGTCTGCCGCAGCGAAGTCACCGTCGTTCACGCGCTGCGCAGCGGCGACCTGGATGCGTCCCGCTTCGAGCATCGAGGCCATCGCCTTGACCCGCTCGTCGCCTCCGCGGGCGACCGCGCCGTCGTCGGACGAGAAGGTCGCGCGCGCCACGGTCTCTTTTACGCGCTCGAGATCGCCGTCGCGCGGATCGCGGAAGACGAGGCGCACGCTGGCGAGGGGGCGTTCGGTCTGCGACTCGGCGTTGTCGAGGGCGATGCGAACGAGCGCTTCGCGGTGCTGCCCGGCGAAGAGAGCTCCGAGCGGAATTCGGAACGCGCGGCCATTGAACGTGGTGTGAACACCCTCCGCGCCGATCACACGGACGCCGGGAGCGGGCACGATCTCGAGGGCGGCGTCGCTCGCGACCGTGTCGGAGAGGAGCGAGACCTCGCGCTCGAGGGCGGCGATCATCTCTTTGGGCTCTCCGATGTGGTAGAGGCGCCCACTCGAGCGGACCGAGAGCGCGTTCAACGTGGTCTCGTCGTAGTCGAGGCCCACCCCGAGGGACGTGACTTGCACCCGCTGCGCGAGCCCGCGCTCTGCGATCGCGCCAAGTGACTCCGGCGTCGAGGGACCCACGTTCGCGCGTCCATCCGAGATGACGACGACGCGACGAACGGCGTGCGTCTGCGGCGCCTGGAGCACGTGCGACTCGGAGAGCGAGAGGCCCTCGAACATGTTGGTCGAGCCGCCGGTGCCGAGCTTCGCGATCGTCGCGAGGATCTTCGGGCGGGTCTCGGCGTCGAGCACGGTGGGGACGACGAGGGTGCGCGCCGAGTCGTCGAACACGTCGACCCCGACGACGTCGCCGTCGACGAGGTTGTTGACGAAGGTCTTCGCGGCGGTGCGCGCGCTCTCGATTTTTGCGCCCGCCATCGAGCCGGAGGTGTCGATTACGAGGCCGACCGCGACCTTGGGACGAAACGCGGCGTGTCCGCGCGGGACGTCGACGCCGACGCCGAGGAACGCTTCGCGCGAGCCCATGCGGAGGACCGAGCTCTCGGCGGCGGCGAACACTTGGATGCCATCGGGGGTGACCGGCTTGCGGTCGGCGGGCTCGGTGCCGTCCTGGCCGCGCTCGCTCGTGCCGCGGGCGATTTCGGTGGTGCCTTTGGCCCCACCCGCGACGGCAGGGACGGGGGCGGTGGTGCTCGCACACCCCGTGAGCCAAGCGCCGAGAACGAGAAGACCAGCCAGCGTCCGAATCCGCATGTCGTAACCCTCCGAGAAGATGTTCCCCGGGAGGGCTCCGTCGCCATTCGACGCGGAGCGAGGCCGGGGGTTTGCCTGGAACGCACGACGAGCGAAAAAGTTCTGTAAAGTGCGGAACTGTTGAAAAACGCGCCGAAAAAGCCCGAGAAATCAAGCTCCCCGCGGGAAAAGGGCTCCCCGTTCGATGCCGGCTACTACGAGCGCCACTACGGCCGCGAAGAGAGCCGCGTGCACGGCCCGAAGGAAATCGGGCACCTCGCGACGATGATCACGAGCTACGTCGCGTGGCTCGGAGGC
>JAAFHV010000063.1 GCA_013297655.1 Myxococcales bacterium
AGCAGAGACCTCGACGCGCGGCGCTCCAATGAGCTGCGCTTGGAGCTTCTTCGTCGCGACGTGAAGGAACGCGTCGCGCACGAGCTCGGCGACGAGCCCCCAATCCGGCCGCGTATCGAGGACCACGCCGACCCAGCCGCTCGGTCCCACGTACGGAGGGCGAAAATAGCGATCCGGGTCGCTCGCGACGAGGTCTGCTTGCGCTCCGGGGGCGAGCGGGAGCCATACCGAAAGATGAAGCGCGCCGTGGTGGTGATCGTCGAGCATCGCGAACACTTTCCCCTTGCCCGCGAACCATGTCGGCTCTCCGTGCGACACGCGCTCGTTCGCCTCGGGGAGTGCCATACAGATCGCCCTGAGCCGCTCGACGATCACGTCCCGCGCGGCAGCCTTCTTGGTCGACGTCATCGAGACGAGCGTGGGCCATAGACGTGGGCGGACGCCATGGAAATCGAACAGGGCGTCGAGGCGACCGCGGTGATCTCGTCACGGGGCGAGGCACCGACGCAACCCGGAGAAAAACGGCGACCGCGCACGGCGCGCCGTATCCTTTCGCGTCCCTACGGTGTCCTCCCTCCAATGACCCACGATTCCACCCTTCGAGACCTCCCCGATCCCGTTCGTCGCTCGTGGCGAACGTTCCTCGAGCGCTGCGAGGCCCTTCGGCCCGAGCTCTATCGTTATTGCCGCTACCTCGCGCGGAGCCCCTGGGAAGCCGAGGACCTCGTCCAGGAGACGCTCGCGCGCGCGTTCGTCGCCCTCGCGCAGACCCACCAGGAGATCGATAACCCGCGCGCTTGGCTCTTCCGCGTCGCGTCGAATCTGTGGCTGAATCAGGTTCGCGATCGGCGGGAGGTCCCAGCGTCGACGTCGAGCGCGACGGAGAGTGACGCTGCGACGACGGACGACCCTCGCGCGACGCGCGAAGCTGCCGGCACGCTGATCGGTGCCCTCGCGCCGAAAGAGCGCGCCGCGGTGGTGCTGAAAGACGTGTTCGACCTCGGGCTCGACGAAATCGCGGCCACCCTCTCCGTCTCGGTTGGCGCGGTGAAGGCCGCGCTCCACCGCGGACGTGGCAAGCTCGAGATTCACGAGACGGCGGCGACGGCAGTCGCGGTGCCGGCCGTGCTCGACGCGTTCGTCCGCGCGTTCAACGCGCGCGATCTCGACGCGATCACGGCTCTTCTCCTCGACACTGCGCTCGTCGAGCACCCTGGGCTCAGCGTCGAGTATGGCGCGGCGGTCGCGAAGAAGGGCTCCCTCGCGGGCGCGTTGTTCGGGAAACCCGACCAGGCGATCGCACCTGCGTATCGGGCCGGTCTCCTCTCCGACGCCCCGCGAATCGAGCTCCGCGTTCATCGCGGCGAGCCGCTCCTTCTAGGGTATTTCGCCCACGACGACGGCGAGGCCGTGCGTGTCATTTCCCGCGCCGTCGTGGAGGACGGCCTCATCGTGCGGCTTCGCACGTCGATGCATGCGCCGGAGGTCATCGCGGAGATCTGCGCCGAGCTCGGAGTGCCATTCCGATCGAGCGGCTATCGGTATTGGTGGTGAATCGTGCCAATCCGTACCGACCTGACGTGGCGCGCGCTCACGGCGAGCGGCGACGTTCGAACACTCGCGTATTCATGGGGTGTTCGAGAAGAGATCGCCGAGCCACCCGATCGTATCCAATCGATCCGTGATGCGGACGAGCATGTCCACCGCGCACGACGATCAGCGTTGGTACCTTCGGCTCCTCTCGCGCTTCTTGGGCGGAGGGCCGGGGTACCGTAGAAACGCGCGGCCCGAGCTCGTCTACGTGCGCGATCGCGCGATCTGGCTCGGCTCCGTCCGTGACGCCCTCGCGACGCAGCCCCCGACGATCGTGGTCCCTGCCCACGGCAGCGCCGTGACGGCGGACACCGCACGCCTCACCGAGCCGCTCGTCTACGAAGGCCCGTGAGGACGCAAACGAGGAGCGAGGTCGTGCGGGTACGCGCCAACGGTCGCGACTGCCACGAAGGCTCGCTCGCTGTCGGATCACCCCGACAATTCGTCGCGCGGCGCTCTTCGTTTTTCTGCGTCCTCCCGCGATGTTAGCGTCGTCGCGTTGCGAGGCGCAGGCGCTCTCGCCGAGGAGCACTCCATGGCCCGCAGAATCGAGGATCTCGCCATTATTGGGGACTGCCAAACCGTCGCGCTCGTCGGAATCGACGGGTCGATGGACTGGCTCTGCTTTCCGCGGTTCGATTCGCCGGCATGTTTCGCGGCCCTGCTCGGCGGCCCCGAGCATGGGCGTTGGAAGATCGCGCCGGTGGGCGCCGTTGCCCGAACCACCCGCGCGTACCGCGGGGAGACCCTCGTCCTCGAGACCACATTCGAGACCGAAACTGGCGCCGTCGTCGTCGTCGACTGTATGCCGATTCGAACCGAACAACCCGACGTCGTGCGGATCATCAAGGGTCTTCGCGGCACGGTGCGTATGCGCATGGAGCTCGTGGTGCGGTTCGACTACGGCACGATCACGCCGTGGGTGAAGAGCGTCCCCGGCGGCGTGCAGGCGGTCGGTGGACCGGAGACGCTCCAGCTTCGGACGTCGGCTCCTCTCCACGGCGAGGGCTGGAGCACGGTGGCAGAGCTCGACGTCGCGGCGGGTGAACAGGTCCCCTTCGTGCTCACGTGGCACCCGTCGCACGTGGCGCCTCCGGCCGAGATCGACCCGTTCGCCGCCGTAGATACGACCGCGGCGTGGTGGACCGAGTGGGTATCGCGCGCCACCTATAGCGGCCCATTTCGCGACGCGGTGGTGCGCTCGCTCGTCACGCTGAAGGCCCTCACGTATGCGCCCACCGGAGGCATCGTCGCTGCCGCGACCACGTCGCTCCCCGAGCACATCGGCGGAGTACGTAATTGGGACTACCGCTACTGCTGGCTAAGGGACGCCACATTCACGCTTAGCGCCCTCATTCAAAGCGGCTACATCGAGGAGGCGAGGGCATGGCGCGACTGGCTCATGCGCGCCGTAGCGGGACGCGGCGACGAGCTCCACATCATGTACGGCCTCGCGGGCGAGCGCCGCCTCCCGGAGATGACGCTCCCGTGGCTCCCCGGGTTCGAGGGCTCGCAGCCCGTACGAATCGGGAATGGCGCTCACGATCAGTTCCAGCTCGACGTCTTCGGGGAGGTTCTGGATTGCCTCCACGTCGCGCGGAGATCGGGGCTCACCCACACCGACGATTGGCGCATCGAGCGAGAGCTCATGAAGCAGCTCTCCCGCGTGTGGCGCGAGCCAGACGAGGGAATCTGGGAGGTCCGCGGCCCCAAGCGCCACTTCACCCACTCCAAGGTCATGGCGTGGGTCGCCTTCGATCGTGCAGTGAAGGACGCCGAGCAATATGGCCTCGCCGGCCCCATCGACGAATGGCGAGGCGCGCGCGACGAGATCCACGCCGAGATCTGCGAGCGCGCGTTCGACAAGGGGAAGAACACGTTCGTGCAGTCCTACGGCTCGACGGATCTCGACGCGAGCGTGCTCGTCATGGCGGAGGTAGGCTTCCTCCCCGCGACCGATCCGCGCATCGTCGGCACCGTGGCGGCGATCGAGCGAGAGCTGCTCCGCGATGGGTTCGTCGATCGTTACCTCTCGCACACGGGAGTCGACGGGCTCCCGAGCGGCGAGGGAGCCTTCTTGCTTTGCACGTTTTGGCTCGCGGACAATTACGCGCTCATGGGCCGCCGCGAGGAAGCGGAGAAGATCTTCACGGGCCTCTTGGCCATTCGCAACGACGTCGGGCTGCTCGCCGAAGAGTACGATCCGAAGCATCGGCAGCAGCTCGGCAACTTCCCCCAGGCGTTCTCCCACCTCGCCCTCATCAACACGGCGCGCATCCTCTTCGAGCGCGACAGCCCCACGACGTCTCGCCGAGCTCCGTGAGGTAGCCCATTGTCCAGAGGCGCCCGCGCTCGGTCCGCCCGGTGCCATGCGATCGAGCCTCTTTCGCGCGCAGAGGAGGCGCCGCTGCGGCTCGCCGTGGCGTCGCTCGCGTTCACGACCAGGCTGCGGTGCGCACCCGTGCAAACGACTGCACATTCTCAGCGGAAATCGGCCCATTTATCGCGAAAGTGCGTTGGGCACCGCGCTTGCTCTGGCGCATACCGTGCACCTCACGCCCAGCTCGTTTCGCCACACCATCGCCCCCCTCTTCGGCGCGCTCACGCTCACCGCCTCGCCGCTGGCTTGGGCCGATCCGCCTATTGCTCGAGCGCCGACAGCCGCAGCAGCATCGCCAGAAATGGAGGGCCCTACGCCGCGCGGCGAAGCGCCAACCGCCGATTCGGCACGGCCCACGATCCCTGCTCCACCGCGCCCGCCGCCGGTCGAAGCGAACACGCGACCTCGGATCGAGCCTCCGTCGACCGTCGAGGGTTACGACGAGGCGATCGAGAGCACGGAGCGCGAAGAACGAAGCAGCGCGCGCACCACGACCATCCCGCCTCGCCCGGCCGTCGGCTTGTCTCTCACGCCGACGAGCGTCGGCCTCCAAGGCGCGTTTTAGCAGCCCGTTGATTTTCGGACCGAGGCCAGTCGTCCCTCGTCAGGGACTTCCAAGGGTCGTCGTCCGCGCCCGATCCGCCGAGGCGCGATCCGAGGAGCGCGCGGAGCCTAGTCCCTCGTCAGGGACTTCCAAGGGTCGCTTTCTAGGTGAGCACGCACCGCAGGATCGCGCGCGCTTACAGCGCCGAGACACACGAAGGCGGTCGGGATGCGGCGGCGACTGGCCGACGGGAGAAAATCAACGGGCCGCTAGCCGGCACTCCGAGCGCCAAACTTCAAGAATTCCGAGCGCGGCCAACACGGAGCATCTCGCCGTCACCGGACCGCCGCTTGCTGCTGGGCGCGGACCTCAACCGTCGCTTGCGCAAAGGGCAAGTCGGCATGGCCCCGCGGAAATAGCTTCAAAATGGATAGTGAACGTGACCGCCATGGATGGCACACTGCGTGAATAGGGTTTGGTAGCTCGCAAGGGCTTCTGTCACTGGGGGGGTGCCGTATCCAAGCAACCCAGGAAGCAGTCACCCATGGCCTCCATCGCGCCCAATCGGTCACGTTTGCCGTCGCGCTCTAGCGTTCCGGCCTCGACTACTCGCGCCGCGTTCCGGGTTCCGCGTATCTCCACCCTCGCCCCGAGCCGGCGCTCCGAAGCGCCCTCGAAGGCGAGCGCGCTCCTCACGCTGTCGTCGCTCGCGACCGACGCCCGTCTGCTCGGCACACCAGCTCCCGAGCCGACCGGCGATCTCGACCGCGCCACGATCGAGGCGCGCACGATGCTCCACCGTGGCATCGACGTGCTGGCCGAGCTCCAAGATTTGGAACCCGAGATCGAGCCGTCCGACGAGGCCTTCGACGACATGTTCGGCGACGCTCCGCTCCAGGCCGAGCACGAGGCGAAGGTAAGCGATCTGTGTTTCGCGGGCCTCATCGAGCTCCGCACCGCGCTTCGTGGGCTAGCGGAAGCCACGAAGCCCGCCGACCGCGTGATCGCGATCGAGATGGCGGGCAGGCGCCTTCGGAGCGCCCTCCGCGCCGTGCTCACCCTCGCCGCGGTGGGTGGGGCGAGGCCTTCGGAGCTCCCCACCAACGAAGATTTGGAGTCGGCCCTCGCGTCGCGTCGCGCCTATGCGACGTTCCGAAAGCGGCTTCGTAGAGCCGAGTACGATACCCAAGAATCCGTGCTCCGCGCGGTTCAGTACGCGGCCGGCGCACTCGCGTCGCTCGCCAGCTCGAGCGACTACGCGAAGCTGCTCGAGTCGGATCGCGCCGCCCTCCGCGGCCTCAAGGACCGCGCGTTCGAGTGGGCGCGTGGAGCGAGGGAGGTCGCCGCCGGCCTCGCGCTGCTCGAAGATATCCACACGAGCGCCGAGCTCCTCGGCCGTCTCGGCGAGCGCCCCGATCTACGCATCCACGACGCCGCAATTTTCACCAAGATCGAGACGGCCAAATCCGAGGGTGAGCGACTCGCGCTCATCGATACCCTCGAGGGCCGCGACGAAGAGCTCGACGCGCTCTTCATCAGGATTCGCTCCGGCGAAGCGACAGAGATCCTCTGGGCGCTCGTGATCTTGCGGTTCGGGGCGCTGCGGTAGCAGCTCCGTGCCCTCGCCGACGACCTCGGACGAATCGATCGCACCGGCGCGCCGCTCGTCGTCGACATGTAACGACGAGCTGGCATCGTGTATCCATATTTGCCACTCTCGGGAACCGTGAATTCCCACAATCAGGGATTCCCCCCATGAGAATCACCGCGGAGCATCGCCTCTCGATCGATCCCGGCGCCGAGTGGATCGCCGAGCCGATGGACCCCGCCGCCTCGCACCTCGGGCTCTACCTTCGCTCCGTCGAGCATGGGGTGTACATGAATGTTCGCGCCCAGGAGACCGGCAGGCATTCACCAACCCGCGAGGGGCTCGTGGCTCTTCTTCGCGAGCAAGGCTGGGCCTCGCCCCCGTTCGACGAATGGGCCACCGCGTCGGGGGCCCTCACGGCCGTCGGAGGCACCTTCGAGACAACCGGAATGGGCGGCGAGGTGGTGCTCGAGGTCTTCGCGACGAACGGCCATGTCGTCGCCAATCTCGCAGGCCCCGGCGACCGCGCCGTCATCGCTGCGCTTACGCCGTCGGTGAAGCGGCTCGTGAGCACCCTCGAGCTCGAGTGAGCGGTTGCCCGAACGACCAAGGGCGGAGGCGCGAACCATGAGACATAGCGTGAAATGACAGCTCGTCGAATGCTCACGACGTTCGTGATGGGTGCCCTTTGCCTTGAACTGCTCGCGTGCGCATCACGTCACGAGCGCAACGCTGCCACGTTGCCGCACCCGACGCCCTCCCCCATCGCGCTCTCGCGTCCCCCGGCCCTCGACATGAGCCACCGCGCTCTCGTCGCCACGGCGTCGCTCGAACCTTCTGCCGCGACGGGGGAGTTCGAAGCCATCGCGTTCGTCGACGACACGCACCTCGTCGTCCAAGCCGAGCACGGATTTCTCTCTTACGATCTCCGCGCTCCAAAGCTCGAAGAGCACCCTTTCCCGAGCGAGCTCGTCCCTTCGGACGACGGCCGGCCCAACGTGAGCATGAGCGAGCGCGGGGGTCGCGCGATTCTTGCCGTTCCACAGGGGGCGGAGCTTTGGGATCTCGTCACGATGCGCAAGCTCGCCACGCTACCGTTCCCGAAGACCGAGTCACGGAGCCTGGACATGTCGCGTGACGGCGCCTTCGCGTCGACGCTCGGCTGCAGCGCGCCGGTTGCCCCCGCCGTACGTGGGAAGTGCCATGTGGATGTCTTCTCGGGGAAGACCGGACAGCGCATGGGGTCGTTTCCGGTTCGCGCGGAGATGGGTGTCGAAGGCGACGATGTCGGTGTCGGAGACACCCTTGTTTCACCTGACGGCCGTTATGTCGCGGTGGAAAAGAACTGGCACAGCTTCTCGCTCTTTCGTGCCGTCTACGAGACCGCGACAGGCAAAGAGCGGCTCTTCGATCCCGACATCGTGAACATGCAGAGCGGCGCGCGGGTCCTCGACTTCGTCGCCCCCGATACCCTCTTGTTGTCTCGCCACGATGGCGCAAAAAGGGTCGATCTCGTGACCGGACGGACCACGGCGAAGCTCGTTGTGCCCCTCCCCGGCCCGTCGAGCGCCCCCACCGCTCTCATGACCTCGCACGTGCGCCTCCCGGGCTCCAGCCGCGTGGCGGCCGTCTTGGGCAATGGCCCGACTGTGTTCGTGTGGGACGGAACGGAGAACCGGATGGTCAACACATTTCGATTGGCCAACAAGGTCGCGCCATGCTTGGCCAATTGTCGACTCGTCCCGCTCGATGCGACCCACGTGAGCCTCGTGGGCACTTCGCGACCCGTTGCACTCGATTCGGCGACCGGCGCGATCGACATTGGCACCGGAGAGGCGGCCGAAGAGGCCGCGGCGGTTGTCGACGCCTCGACGGGCACGCTCTTGGGTACCGTCGAGCACCACGCGAGCTCGTGTCTCCTGCGAACGGCGGCTCGTGTCGTACCGCTATCGGCGACGTTTTGTGGGGACGGCTCGCCCTCTATCGCGGCGCGCGGCGCGTTCCTCGCGGGGCACACCGCGAAGGGACTGGCCGTCTTCGATCTCGTCCGAAGCACGAACGTCTTCGAGACGCGCCAAGCTCCCGCTCCCGCCGCTTCGGGTCACTGAGGCGAGGCCCACGCGCGACGACCGACCGATGTCCGGGGACACCGCGGGCGCGACGCCAAGAGCTCGGCCGTACGCCGAATCGGCTCGCTCGCCGCAGTCCTCACGACTCTGGCTATGCTAACTGAGGTTCGATGAACGTGGCGAAGCAAGCAACCGGGCGTGGCGCGCGCGTGTTCGGTGTCGTCGTCCTCGTGTGCTTGGCAGGCGCGCTTGGTATGCACCTCTTCGCCACCTCCGCGCCGCCTCTCGCGCGCACGGTCGACCTCGTCGAGCGAGACCCCAACGTGACCGCTGTCGTCGGCAGCCCCGCGTCGGTCTCGCTCGTCACGACACGCAGACTGCGCCGAGACGTGCTCCAAGCGGTCTCCGGCCATGATTCCGTAAGCGTCCTGTCGACGGTCAAGGGGCCGAAGGGCGAGGCGAGCTTCACCCTCGATGCACGCAACGTCGACCGGCAGGGTTGGGCCGGCACGTTCGCGATCGGCGCCCCCGCACGGAGCGTCCTGAAGGACGGCCAATACGTCACCGAGGGCGGAGCCACGATCCTCGAGGGCGACTTCGCCCCCGACGGAGCTCCCCGCATAAAGAAGCGATGAACGCATGAAGTGCGCGCGGACTCCCGATTAGCGCACCGCGCGATCTGCTCGTTCGACACTCGCGGGGAGGCCGGACTCCTCACGATCAGGGAAGCGTAACGACTCCACCAAAGAGCCTTCCACGCTCGGTCACCGCGTAAAGCACTTTGTTGACCTTGTCGTACGCGAGGCCGAGGATCGACTCGGGGCTCTCGACGGTGTGGAGCGCGACGGGCGCGGCGGTCTTGTCGCTCCCGACCCGCTTGCCGTACACGGTGAGCCCGTTCGAGAAGAAAATCGCGTCGTCGTCGCCGACGAGAGGGGAAACGTCTTGCGCGACCCGCGGAGTGACGGCAAGTTCCGTAACCCACTCCTCACCAGAGGAGCCGCCGTCGGTCCGAGCGGCACGAAAGACGGCCATCCTCGGAGGGACCGCCGTGTCGTCGTAGGCCGACCAAAAGACGAATCCGCGCGTGCCTAGCGCGCTCAGCGAGGAATACGCGGCAAAGCGCGCCGGATGCGACGCGAGCCCGGCGGGGGTGGGAAACAAAGTCCCTACTTCGGTGTGCGCGGGCACCGTTACCCAATCCACGCCACTCCGCACTGCCAAGAGGAGTCGCCGCGGCCGGGCTTCTTCGTCCAGGCTTGCAGAGTGGTGGGGCCAAGCCGTCATGAAGTTGTGGATGGTCCCGTCCCCACCGTCGGGCGGATACACCTTCATCGAGGTGATGGCCAACGGGGGGTCGTTGACGAATACGGGCTCCTTCTCCGCGGTGATGAACGCTCCCGTGCTTCGGCCCGAGATCGGCAGCGAAGGGCTTTGCGCGTGGCGGACGAATTGGAATGCCCCGTCGTGAAGCGGGAGCGTAGCCACCACCAACTGGCCCTGCGCGGCGACGAACGGAAACTGAGGGACACCGCCGTCCGGGACGGTACCGAACGTGGTCACAGGCAACGCCGGATTCGAGAGCGGGTATCCCGCCGCGCGCCCGGTACGCCCGACGACCCAAATGGTGTCTGCGCCGAGCGCGAGCGCGACCGCGCCGGGGACGTCGTTCCCGACTTCGCGGAGGGTCCTCGTCGCCCACGGGCCAGGAGCGACCGCGTCCGGCCCGTCGGCGCCTGCGTCGAGCGCGGGCGAATTGGAAAAATAGGGAGGGATCGGCTCGGGAGCGGCGGCGGCGGTGTCGATCGCGGACCACGTACCGCAGGTGGGCATCGCCGCGACCTTGTTCCTGCACTTGGTGGTGACCAGCACCTCGACCACGCTCTCGCGGCGGCCGGCGGGATCACAAATGCCTTTGGGGAGCTGGTAGCGGCCGTCTTTTTCGTACCAGCCGGGGGCAGATACTTTGTTGGGTTCGGGCGTATAATCGAGGGCGATCGTGCATCGATCGTCGGTGCACGCCTTTCGGCGAATACCGAAGTTCACCCGCTCGACGGGGGCGCCCGTCTTCGCCACCGTGCAGTCGGCGCCGAGGTCCGCGAGCGTGATTTTCTCGGCCCCCTCGTAGCAGGTGAGCGCCGGGAAACACGCTCCGCCGAACGGCACGCCGCGATCGTCGATGCCGCTCGCGCCGCCGAACACCTGCGCCACGTGATCGCCCCCCTGCGTGGGCACGAGCACGTCGGTCACGTCGAGCCCTTTGCACTCGCCGTTCACCATCGTCTGATTCGCGGGGCAAGGGAGCTTGAGGTTCTCGAAGTACTTGGCGAACTCGGGGAAGTGGTCGCCCCCGGAGATCGGATCGGCCTGCGGCCGGACCTGCCCCGACGCGGGGGTGACCTCGGAGACGGCGCGCGCTTTGCCCCCCACCTTGTCGCCACCCGAGAGCCACTGAATGGGAAGTCGCAGCACACTGATGCGGTTCGGTGGAACCGTGCTGATGGCGTCGCGGACGGAGACGACCTGCTGCGCGCGATAACCGACGACCCGAATATGAACGGGGGTCGCCGGGTCCTCCGGGTCCAAAATGGATATCGTACCCGGCAGCGCGAGAATGCCGCCGGGGCGTACTCCGTCGACCCGCGCGTGCTTGATTTCACCCTTTACGCTCACGAAGAGCCCCACCGCGTCGAGGTCGTCCGCGACCACGAGGTCGGACGACACGCCGAGGAAGAGCGCGGTCGGCTCGCGCGAGCTGCCGCACGCCGTCTGGTACCCGAGCCCGCCCGCCGCCACCGCGACCAAGAGCCCCATCGACAACAACGATGCGCGCAGCCGTAGTGCGATGTTCATGGTTCCCTCGGGCATGCCTCAAAAGCGTGAGAAGACGTAACCGGGCGAAATAGAGCCGACGGGGACCCCGTCGGTTTTGTCGACGCCGGGCGAAGCGGCGACGATGATGCCCACCGCGACGCCAGTGACGACCACGCCGCCGGCGACCCACACCCACCCCGGGATGCCTCCCGAAGCGGCGTCCGCGTCGAGCACCACTGGCACGGTGCGGGTCTCGTCGTCGCGGAGGGAAATCTCCTGTTGGAACGGACGGAAGCTCGGCGCCGTCACGCGGACGAGGTGCCCTCCGCTCGACACCTTTCCACGATAGCTGCCTACGCCGACCGATCGCCCGTCGATGTAAATCGAGTCTCCCTTGCGCGCAGAGATCACGAGGGTAGCCTCGTGCAGCTCGCGCACGAGCGTGATCGGGACCACCACCTCCCCGAGCGGGCGCCCCGAGACGGAGACAGTCATCTCCCGAAACCCTGGTTTTCTCGCGGTCACGCGGTGGGGGCCGAGGTCGGCGACGAACGGCGCGCCGGTCTGCTCCACCGGTTTGTCGTCGACCGTGATCTCGACCCCGGCGAGATCGCCGCGGAACACGAGGGAGGTCGTGAGCGACGCGAGCGCGCGCTCCACCTCGCCCGCTTCTTTGCGATCTTGCTCCGAGAGCAGCCCGCCGCCGAGCTTTTGATACTTACGAACCAGGCCTACCGCTTCTGCATATTGGTGCAGGTTCTTCGCGCAGGTCGCCATGTTCCAGAGGAGGCGCGGATCCGCGTAGAGCTCGTAGGCGGCTTGAAACTTGTAAAATGCACCCTTCGAGTCGCCCATCGCGTAGAGCGCTTTTGCTGCCTCGTACTCGCGGCGCGAGGCCTCGTCGAGTGTCTCGGCGAGCGGAGGCACGGCGGTAGCAGGCGCGGCGGCAGGGGCAGGCTGTGCTGTCGCCCTGCCCCCAGCGAAGAAGAGTGCCGCGCATACGAGCGCGCTGAGTCGTTTGGAACGCATGCTCACTTCAGCCCCATCGTAGATATCGGGACGATTCCGCCCGTGCTCGGTTTTGGTTGTGGCGGGGCGACGACGACGGTCGCGGAAGGAGGAGGCGCCGGGGTGGAGGCGACGGGCGGGGTCGCAGCGACGGGAGGTGCCCCGGAGGCGCTCGCATTCGCGACGGGTTTGTTCTTTGGCGGCCCCTTGTCCGAAACGCTCGGGGCGACGTGGGATGGAACGACAGCCGACCCGCTGGACGAAGGCGCGTTCTTGACCTCGACCGCGCTCGCGAGCGGCGCGGTGTGGGCTTGCGCGGCCGACATGGATGGCGTCGGCGGAGCGGCGAGCGCGGGATCGGCGCTCGGAGTCGACGAACCGCGTGAGACCGCGACCCCCGCCGCGACGAGGCATAGCGCGACGCCGAGCGCGACGAGCGCACCGATTGTCTTGCGTGTAGGAACGGGCGAATCGGGCACCGTCGCAGAGGGCGTCGGCTGCGTGATCGCGTGCTCTTCGGTCTTCGCGCTCCCGAGCTCGAGGCGCTGGCTCGGCGTCGGCTCGGATTCCGCGGCGCGGGTGACGATCGCCGGCTTCGGGAGGGCGAGCGGCTCGTTCGACCCCAAGAAGCGCCGCACCCGATCGAGGGAATCTTTGCTCTCCGGCGGACCGAAAGGGGCAATGCGCTCTGCGATGTCGGCCACGCTTCGCAATCGGTTCTTCGGGTCGAGGACGAGGCACTCCTCTACCAGCTTCTCGATCTCCGGCGGCACGGCGGGCACACGCTCCGAGAGCTTCTTTCGGTTCTGGTCGAGCACGTTCGCGACCACTTGATGCACCGACTGGCCGCCGAACGGGACCTCCCCCGAGAGGAGCTCGTACAAGATGACGCCGATCGCCCACACGTCGGCGCGCTCGTCGCAATCCTTCGCGTTTCGCATTTGCTCGGGAGCCATGTAGAGGGCCGAGCCGAGGCCGGAGGCGGTCTTCGTGAGCGACACCGCTTCGTCGAGCACCTTGGAGATGCCGAAATCGAGCACCTTCACGATCGGCTTCTTTTCCCCTGGTCTGCGCGCCAAAAAGAGGTTCGCCGGCTTGAGGTCGCGGTGGATCACACGCACCGAGTGCGCCTCCGCGATCGCCTCGCATGCCTCCAGCACGTAGCCCACCGCCGTCTCGGTCGGGACGGCACCCTCACGCTCTACGAGCACCGCGAGGTCCTCGCCGTCGAGGTACTCCATCACGATGTAGGGGGAGCCATCGTCGAGGCTCGCGACGTCGATCACGTGCGTGACATGCTCGCTCGTGAGCCGCGCGAGCGCCTTCGCCTCGCGCGCGAAGCGCTCCACCACCGCCGGCTTGTCGCGCATCTCTTCGCGAAGCAGCTTGATCGCGACCGACTGCTCGAGCGCGACGTGGGTGGCCTTCACCACGATGCCCATTCCGCCCTCGCCGAGCACGCGCTCCACGCGATACTTCCCGGCGACGAGCTGCCCCTCGTGCACGCCCGAGCCGCTCATCGTCCGTGCGCTCCGACGAGGGCGCCCGCGCGCGGGTCGTTCGCGTTCGTCGCGTTCGTCATTGGCAGTACATCGTCGTATCGGGAGAGAGCCGCACGAAGAACGGCGAGCCACCCGTGGGCGGTCCGACCATCGTCTCGAACAGGCCCTTGATTTGCGTCACGTAGTTGAACGCGCCGGAGTCGGTGTTCCTCAAGGCGTCGAGCGCGCCCTGATTGGCCACGAGCCCCTTGCCGCCTTCGGAGCCCTTGAGGTGCGAGAGCAAGCCCGTGATCAGGTTGCCACTGGTGCCCTCGCCCTTGCAGTACGCGTCGGGGTAGGTGACCGCGCTCGCCTTCCCGTTTCCTGTAGCATGCACGTAATAAAACCACGCCCCCATCCCCACGTTGCAGGCCACGTTCTGAAGTAGGCTCATGTTCTCGGTAGGCCCGGTGACGGCCCAGTAGGGCGTGCTCCCGCCCTCGGCCGCATGCGCCTTCACCGCGTCGGGGATAGGGCACCCCACGCAGGCGAGGCGATCGGTGTTCCCGAGCGCCACCATCTCGTGAACGGTCGAGCTGAACCGTACCTGCAGGAGACCGACGACCGGATCGTTCGCGCGCTGATTGCCAATGGCACGCGAGCCGTACGTATCCTTGACGGACACCTTCGGATCGTAACCCGACTCCTTCGACATGGACGCGACGAGGTGCGCCCAGCAGTGCTCGCGCTTCCACCCCTTGTTCGCCGCCGGGCTCGGTCCGAAGGCCTCGCACGTGCGGAGCACGGCCTCCACGATCTCGTCGCGGAGGGGGCCTGCCGGTGCATTCTGCATCTTTCCGAGGTACCCCTCTACGATCGCGGCGGCCGCAGGATCGTCCGCGCGACCGCCGCACCCCGAGCCGCCCGGGCCCCCCTCGAACGGCACCGCGCCGTCTGCCTCGCGGATCACGACGGCGCCGTCGGGGAGCACCACTGGCGCCGCGCCATCGGGGCTCGTCGGTGCCGTCCCGTTCTCGTCTCCACCGCACGCCGAGGCGAACACCACCGCCGCGCCGAGCACGCCGACGAGCGCGAGACCACGAAGTAAGCGCATGCTGTAAGTCCACCACACTTTCCGCCGTTCGTCCCGTCGCCCGCTGCGTTTTCCGCGCGAGACCTCCACGGCGCCCCACCGGTCGCTGCTTCTTCGGCGCGTAGAATCCGAACGGGCCGACCGAACGGTCGTCGCGCATAGTAGGATCCTTCTGCCATGCGTCGCCCGTACCTCGTCGCTCTCGCCACACTCGCTTTTGCCTTCTCCGCGGCGATGGCATGCACCTCGCTCAAGGTCGACGAGCCCGGCCCCGCGGTCGACGGCAGCGCGCCCCCCTCCGACGGCGCGACGCCCCTCCCCGATGGCGCTCCGTCCGACGGCACCGATGCTGCACGGAACGACGCCGCCAAGTCGGACGCGGCGGCGTGCCCCACCGGGTGCAACGGAAAGGCCGTGTCCACCTGCAACGGCACTACGTCGGAGACCACCCTCGGCCTCGGTCAATGTGTCGCCGGTCAGTGTGTCTATCCAAAGGTGTCGCGCCCCTGCAGGAGCGCATGCAGCGGCGGCCTCTGCACGGAGCTCACGTGGTCGGCGAGCACCGCGCCCACCGCCGCGGGGCCCTATTACGCGGTGTGGGGGGCAGCACCGGACGATCTGTGGGCCGGCGGCGACACCCTCGCTCATTTCGACGGCCGCGCGTGGAGCGAGACCAACGTCGCGACCACGTTCGGCGCCGGAAAGCGCATCTTCGCGCTCTCGGGCTCGTCGCGGCGCGACGTCGCCCTCCTGGTCGGCAATCCGGGCGGCGGCGCCTACCAGCTCTACCGCTTGGAAAATGGCATATTCGCGTTCGTCGAGGCCATTCCCAACTGCGACCTGGCGGGCGGCTCGCTTTATGCCCGCTCGGCGACCGAGTACTTCGTGCACTGCGGCGAACGTGGCATTTACCGCGTCGCGACCGACGCGACCCCGCGGCTCTCCACGATCGTAGCCAATCCAGGCAGCTTCGCCGCGGGGCAGACGTTGAGCAACGCGCTCTCCGGTGTCGTATTCAGCGACGGCGAGCTCTCCCTCATGGCCGCCGGCGCGAGCGTGAGCTACTTCTATTCGAGCGACGACGGCGGGAAGGTGCAGACCGGCGGCACACGCGCTGTCTCGGTGCTGAACGCCCAAGACGTGTTCGGATTCCTCCAGATCGGGCTCGACGCGGTCCTCTACCCGACCGACGGCGGCGCCGCCGTCACCACCGCGCTGAACGCCGCGATCGGGGAGACCGGGGGCTACTGGCGCTCGATGGTAGGCACTCGAAAAGACCGCATTTTTGTCGGCGGAAGCCGCGGCGTGATTGCCCACTACGACGGCGTGAACTGGCACCGCGACGCCGTGCCGGAGGCGAGCGTGGACGCCCCCTTCGTCTCCCTTTGGGCGAGCCCTTGGGGCGACGTGTACGGGACCGGGCAGCGCCTCTGGGAAGGCCGCTGAGCCCGCAGTCGGCCTCCCACGACCCCGATGACGATCGCCTTCACCACGAAGATGGGAGTGCCCTTCGACGGACCCGTCGATCTCGAGCGCGTGCTCCGCGAGCTCCCGCCCGAGTACCAGATGAAGGGCATGTTCTTCGAGCGCCAGCGCACGGTCCTCGGCCCCGCGTGGACCGGGTTCCGCGAGAGCCTCTCGCGCCCACCTGCCCGCGCGTATGCCAACTTCGAGCGATACCCCACGAGCGACTACTTGAAGCTCCTCACCCGCGTGGCGGAGGATCGTTTCGGCAAGGGGAAGTCGCGTGAAGGGGTGCGCCTCTTGGCGCGCGGCGACGTGGAGGTGTTCACGTCGACGACGCTCGGCCGCGTCACCTTCGCGATGCTGCGCGAGCCCGGTGCCGCCCTCCTACGCTACCCCGACGTCTCCGGTGTGCTCGTTCACGGGCCAAAAATAGGCGCAAAGCGATCCGGGGACCGCGCCGTCACCGTGACCTACACGCGCTACCACGGGCTCGTGGAGTACGTCGTCGGCGCCCTCGAGGGGCTCGTCGCCGCGTTCGACGAAGAGCCGCGCCTCGACGTCAAGCGTACGACCACGGGCGTGCTCTCCCTCGACGTAACCTGGTAGCGCGCGGGCTCGTCCCGCGACTACCTACTTCGTACCCAGTTTCATGCTCACCAGGAGATCTTTGAACGCGATCGGCTGGTCGCCGTCGGCGGGGAGGCCGGCGCGGGCGCGGGCAGTGGCGCGCGTCACGCTGCTCGCGAACGCGACGCCGGTGACCTGGCCGCCACCGCCGCCGCCGCGGAGCACGACGAGCGTCTTGAGCGCGTCGTCGAGGTGGCCGGCTGGCACTGGGAGCGACGTGACCGCTTTGCCGTCGACCGTGCCGGAGCGCTCGAAATAGCCCACCCCCGTCTCGTAGAGGCGCAAGCTGCGGAGCGGCAACGGACGCGATTCTCCCGTCGTTCGGCTCGCGACCGCGGCGTGCTCCACCTCGCACCCCGTCACCCAGGGCGCGAGAGCACAAGTCGACAGACAGGCGAGGACCGAGAGGCGGGACGAGATACCACGCATGGCCGAGGACGCTATCATTTGCACGCCCGAAGTGACCGCCAGGAGCGACGGCAGACCACCGCGCAGCGCCTGAACGAAACGACGAGCGCGACCCGCGGAGACCTTGGTAACGTGCCTTCGTGCTCTCCCTGGAGCCCCGCTCCACCCGCGATCTTGCTCGGAAATCCACCGCCCACCTCGCTGCGGTCGCGGTCGCATTTTCGATCGTCGCGATCACGGCGGAGGCCGCCGCGGGCGGACCCCTCGGCAAGCAGGGCGCGCCGATCACCACCAGCAGCTACACGATCGATCTGTTCCAAGGTCCGCTCATCGGCTCGTCGCGCGTGACGGCGATGGCGGGCGCGGTGGTCGCGATCGCCGCCGGCGCCGACATCATGACGGCGAACCCGGCCACCCCGGCGGTTCGTTACCCCTTTTCGCACTCGGTGACCGACTGGAACGCGGGCATCGAGTGGCGGTTCCCGAGCCAGCTCGGCACGACCGATTTCGACAACAACGGCACCAAGGGCTTCGCCTACAACGACTTCGTCTTCGTGTCGTCGAGCGGCTATGTGCAAGAAGGTCCCGTCGGTTTTGGCGTAGCGCTCGACCTCCAGCAGTACCAACTCGGCAAGATCCAGGGCGCGCCGGCGATCTCCAGCGCGTCGGTCCGCGTCGCGTCGCTCCACCTGATGGGCGCCTACAGCATCAAGGACGAGCTCCACATCGGCATCGGCCTCCGCGGCGCCCTCCTCACGCTCCGCGACGCGGGCCAGAACGAGCTCACTGCCGTCCCCGGCACCGAAGGGCTGCTCACGATGGCGGGCCTCGGCCCCGAAATCGGCGCGCTCTGGGCCCCGCGCGACTTGCCACTTCGCATCGGCGGAACCGTTCGCGCGCCGGTGATCGGAAAGGCCACGAGCAGCGACATTCAGCCCGATTCGGCGGGCGATTTACGCCTCGGCGGCCTCTATTTGCCGCGCACCATTCAAAGGCCTTGGGAGCTCGAGTGGGGCTTCGCGGTGCAGCTCGGGCCGCGGCCGCTCAACATCCCGTGGCTCGATCCGCGAAGCATCGCGCGACGCGACCTCGAACGCTTCCGAAAGTCACCCGACGATACCCGGCAGGTGCTCATCAATCGCTACGACAAACAGCGGCGAAAGAAGATCCCGCGCCCCAAGCTGCTCGTCGCGACGTCGTTCATGATCACGGGCCCGAGCGACAACGCCGTCGGGATGGAGAGCTTCCTCGCCCAGCGCGTCGATCGCTCCGGCCGCACGGCCACCTTCATGCCCCGGATCGGAGTCGAGACGGAGCCCTTCCCCGATTGGGTGTGGTTCCGCGCCGGCGCTTACCTCGAGCCTTCGCGCTTCGATCAGTCCAATTCGCGCATGCACGCCACCGTCGGCGTGGAGACCCGCGTCTTCCAGACCGACATCTTCGGCTCGTTCGACTCTCCGGTGCCCTTCCGCGTCGGAGTAAACCTCGACGTGGCGCGCGACTATTACGACTGGAACTGGACGTGGGGCCTTTGGTACTGAAGGCCGAGGAATCCTGACCGCCAATGACGACGATGAACGACAAGACCGTGCTCGTGACCGGCGCGAACCAAGGCATCGGCCGGGAGACGGCGAAGGCCCTCGCCGCGATGGGCGCGCGCACCCTGCTCGTGTGTCGAAATAGGGAGAAGGGCATCGTCGCGCGCGACGAGATCGTGAAGAGCGGTGGCAAAGCAGAGCTCTTCGTCGCCGACTTGGGTCTGCACGGCGAGGTGCGCCGCGTCGCGAGGGAGGTGCGCGAGAAGCACCCCGTGCTCGACGTTCTGGTGAACAACGCCGGCGTCTTGGTCACCGAGCGAAGGGTCACCCGCGACGGCTACGAAGAGACGCTCGCGATCAATCACCTCGCCTACTTCCTACTCACCCACGAGCTCTTGGAGCCGCTCTCCAAGGCCCCCTCCGCCCGGATCGTGAACGTGTCCTCGCGCGCTCACCGCCGCGCGAAGCTTCGTTTCGACGATATCCAATTTTCTCGCGGATACCCGGCGCTGCAGGTCTATAGCCACTCCAAGCTCATGAACGTGCTCTTCACGTACGAGCTCGCGCGCCGCCTCGCCGGCACGAGCATCACGGTGAATTGCCTCCACCCCGGCGTCATCGCGTCTGGCTTCGGGCAGACCTACGGCGGCATCGTGGCGCTTGCCTGGAAGCTCGCGCGGCCCTTCCTTCTCACCCCCGCCGAGGGCGCGAAGACTCAAATCTATCTCGCGTCGTCCCCCGCGGTCCAAGGCGTGACCGGCCGCTACTTCGACAAGTGCAGAGCGGTCCGTTCGAGCAGCAAGAGTTACGACGTAACCGCACAAAAGAAGCTCTGGGAGATCTCCGAGGCGATCGTCTTCGGGAACGACAAGGGCCACTGGGACAGCTACGCCAAACCGAACGTCACGTAATATTTGGCAGTCCTCGCCTCGCCTCGATCGCTTGGTTCGTTAGGCTTTGCCGAGGTAGAACCGCAGCGGCGCCTTGCGTGTGTCGGCGTGTTTCTTCGCGAGGGCGAGGTGCGCTTCGGCCTCCGAACGGGCATACGTGCCGACCCGCGCGTGGCCCTCGTAGTGCGTCGTCATCATGACGTACCACGCGCGGCGCACCGGGACCGCGAACCCTTGCTCGAGGATGCGCATGACGTCTTCCATCGTCGAGGTCGCGTCGTCGAGCGTCCACACCGAGACGCGCGCGTCGTCGGCGCCCGCTTTCTCGGCGAGCGGCTCTGTCAGCTTCGCGTCGAAGGCCGAAAAATCGAGGCCGAGCGCGGCCAGCAGGCGCGACGTCTCGCCCTCCGTGGAGGCCAGGGCGGCGAGCACGTCGCCGAGCGAAATCGTGGGGCGGAGGTGGCGACGCGAGCGCTCCAGGGCGTGAGCGAGCACCTGCGCATGACGCGGGGAGAGCAGCCCCGCGCGCGCCTCCGCCACCACCTCGGGCCGCGCGAGCGAGAGCAACAGCGCTTCACGGAGCTTCTCGAGCGCGAAACCGGGCTGCGTCCCGAGCTTCTCCACGAGCAAATCGTTCTCGAGGGCGGCGAGCAGAACGCGCTCCGGGGTCGCGTGGAGCTGCCCATAAACGAGCGCGTCCTGCTCGGCGAGGGTCATCACCACCCGTGCGTCGTTCGCGAGCGGGTAACGATCGAGATCACGAGAGAGCACCCGGACGTGCTTGGGGAACACCCGAGAGAGAGCCGACGCGACGCGACCGAGGATGCTCATCCGTCGTTTTACGCTCGGTTCGGGCCGAGCCTTCCCGCGATCAGCCTGGAGGGGAGCCCCGAGCGTCCGACCAAACCTCACCTGACCGAAAGATCGTCTTAAATCCTCGAAGAACGCGACGACCGGCGCTCGGGATGTCACACCTGCGGGCGTCCGCGCGACGAGCGGACATGAACGTCACGCTCTTGCGTCCGGCGATGTGGCTCCTCGCGTTAGCGACCGCGACCGCGGCCTGCACGAGCCCGCGCGGCGAAGCCCCGAAGACCGTGCCCGCCGAGGCAAAACCCACGAGCGCGAGCGGGCAGGCGTCGGACACCGCTGACGCAGGTCTCGCGGCGAGCGCGAAGGCCGGCGCCTTTGCGGCTCCGCTCGTGGCTCAGAAGGACGCCGACGGCAACGACGACCTCGGCCGCGAGCCACCGTCGAGCGCGCCGCTCTTCGAGCAGGCCACGTTCACCAAGGTCGGTCGCGCCCCTCTCGGGCTCCTTCGCATCTGCGACCTGAAGGCCTTCGCGGGAAAGCTGTACTCTGCACACGCAAACATGCCCCTCGGCAGCGACGGCGCGACGATCACGACCTATCGCCCCGACGAGGCGAAGGCGCCGTTCGCCGTCGCGTTCGATTGGAATCGCGCGGGTGAGCCCACCAAGGGCGGCGGCGGCGGGCAAGGTTTTTTGCGGGTGCACGCGATCGACGGCAGGCTCTACGTCCCCGACGCCGATCCGCCGTACGGGGGGCTCGGGGCGGTCGATCACGGCACCGAGGGGTACGTCTTCGTGTCCGACAAGAGTGGCACGTTCGCGCGCGCGCGTTATCCCCACGCGATGCTGCCTGGCCTCCCGAACGCCGAAGATCGCGCTGGCGCTTCGGTGCTCCCGCGGGCGTATCACGTGCTCGACGTGGTGAAGTTTCGCGGCCACGTCTACGCCTCGACGGGCTCGGTCCCTCCCGAGGCGCGCGCGTGGCAGGGGCCCTCGCCTGGCGCGCTCCACGTGGCGAACGCCGATTTATCGCGCTTCACGTACGCGCTCGGATTCCCCACGCCCTACCCCGGCGGCGTGTGGCGGCTCACCTACATGACCCGCTTCAAAGACATGCTCTTCGCGGGGATACAGGATTACGACGGAAAGAGCCCGTGGGACTACGCTCGTTTCACCCTCCCCGCGGAGGCGGGCGGCCGCGACGTGCTCCGCGAGAGCGACGCGACGGGCAAGCGTGTCACCGATCTCGGCGCGGCGTTCACCCTTCGTTGGTATACCGACCGCGGCGCCCTCTATTGGATCGCCGGCACGCACGACGGCACGATCGCGCTCCGAAGGACCACCGACGGCGACACCTGGGACACGATCGACTTGCCGCCAACCCTCGGGAGGCCGACCGACATCGTGCGCTTCCGTGGCTCCCTCGTGGTCATGATGGAGCGAGGCCTCGCCGCGATCGACGAAGGTGGCAAGACACGCGCGCTCGCCACGATCACCGAGAAAAAGACGCCCTTTGCGATCGACGACATCCTCTGCGCCGCCCCTCTCGGCGTTCTCGACGACAAGCTCTACGTGGGAGGCCAGAACGGGAGTGGGCTTTACCGGATCGATCCGAAGACGGACTAATTTCGCGAGTCTCGCGGTCAGCGGCGTACATGCCGCCCGATGGTGTCCACGATCGAGCGCACCATCGGGCGGTATCCATAGTCCGGATCGGTCGCCCTCGCCGACGGATCGGTGACGGGAGCGCAGATCGAGGAGACGCTCGCCTGACCCTTCAACGAAAGCGCGAGCTCGATCGGACGAGTCGACGGAGTGGCCTTTCCGTGCGTTCGTATTTTGCCGTCGCAAATGGGGATATCGGAGGCGCCATCGCACGGACATGACTCGTCTTTGCCGTCGCACGGGCGCGGCGTAGGGAGCGGAAAGGTGCACGCGTATTGGAGCTCGTGCTTCTTCGTGTCGAAGTCGCGATCGGCCGATCGCGACGGCGCGACAGGCCGTCCCACGCGCAGCAGCGTCGATGGCCACATGCGAGGATCGATCCCGAGAGATTGGTATCGATAGGGGTCCTCGCCCACGAGCGGGCGCAGCTCCTCTTCGTTCGGCGCGCGGTCGTGGACGAGATCGTACGGCACGCCGCCGAGCACGGCGACCAGAATGTCAGTCGGCTGGCGCGGCCCCTTCGCCAGGGTGCACAGCTTCTCGTCGCGGATACCGTTCGCGGTGGAGGGCAGGTCCTTGGCGAACAGCGGATTTCGGCACTTCGCCTGCCCCGTATACTCACCCGTCGGGGCGTGCTCGGTGTCCAGGTCTGGAACTTGGGACTTCGTAAAGCCGTCGACGTACCGTTTCAGGGGATAGCGGGGGTCGAGTCCGAAGCGAAGCTTCATGTTGTGGAAGCGGACCGCGAGGTCGTCGTCGTCCTTCTCGTGAAAGCCCTCGTTCTCTCTGCACGCAGGGTCGGCCTGCACGGCCGGATTGGCGCGGAATCCGCACGAGGTGCACGCGGAGCTCGTCGGATCCTGAAAGCACGAGCGGGTCGCCTTGGGCGCGGTAGACCCGCCGCGTGACGGATCTCGCTGCGCGCCAGGTACGTCGGCGGAGGTGGGAAATGTGCTCCTCAGAAACATGCTTCCCTGGCCCCCGACGGACCACGGATCGAGCGACGCGTCGTCGCGATCGGTGACGAAGACGACCATGACGGTGGAGTCGGGGCGAAGGAACGCCGCGCGCTGCGCGATGATGGTCTCGTCGAGCGCTGGTGTCTCCGGTGCCCGCGGCGCGTTCGTCCAGCGCGTGACGTCGTGCGGCGCTGGCGCGACGAGGAATCGATAGGCGGCTTCGAGCGGCGAAGCGAACGGACAACCGGAGGTGCCCAATCCCTCGATAAGCCCGATGGTGTCGCTCACGAACGCGCCCAGATCGTCGTAGTGGGCCCCGCCCTCCGACATCTTGGCCATCGTGTTGACGGGGCTGGGTGGGAACCAAGCGAGGTAGTTCGCGACCGCCCCCACCACGGGAGTCTGTTTGGGCCCACGCCGATTGAGGAGCCGACCCGCGTCGTTCTTGTGCGCATTCAGGTGCGGATTGTGCGAATCCGCCACGTCGTCCCGGCACTGCTCGGTGCCATACCCCCCGAGGGAGCTCGAGAGCAGGCCGACGTGCATATCGACGACCGGGTCCCGGAGCGGCGTGCCAACCGCGCACTCGCGCCCCCTCGGCGCCGTCGGATCCACGCGATCTCCCGTGGCATTTCCCTCGTCGTCCATACACGGCGGGCGCGTGAGCTCGTTCAAGAGCTCCGGCACCGCCTCCGCGAACAGCGCTTGTTTTTCCGCCATATGCGGCGCGTTATCGACGACGAAGAGAAGGTCCAGCTTGTCCATTTTGGCGGCGGGTACGGTCGCGCAGTGCGGCACCTTGCACGCGAGCCCGCGCGGGGTGCACCTGCACATATTGCAGTAGTCCGCGCCGAATCCGGTCTCGCCCGGAGCGTAGGACTTGCCGTCGAGATGGCAGAGGGTCGTTCCGCGGACGGACTGACACGCCGAGGCGAGGGTGAGCATCGTCGCCAGTCCAATCGCGACCACGAAGCGACGGAGCGCGGGTTGGAGCGCGGAGGACATCCCTTCCGCTCAGCAGCTTTCATGCCCGCGTCGAGGGCCGGAAACCCGCAAAACAACGCGACCCGCCAGCTCCAGGGTGCCATCTCCGTTGGCGCAGGAGCACGCCCCGGTTGGCGCATCGCCCACGCTCCCCACTCAAAACGTGAGCTGATACCCCACGAAGGCACCGTTGGCGCTCACCCCGCCGCGAATGCGCTCGATCTCGCGCGCCGCGCGCCACGTCTTGGGGGGAAACAAATAGGGCAAGAGCGCGCCGGCGAACCCTGTGAACGCGGGCACGACGAAGTGAATCACGCGCTCCGAGACCTCCCACTGCGTCACGTAGCCGTAGGGCGCGGCGCTCTCGATCGCGACGACCAAAGGCGCTATCGCAGCCGACGCGAGCGCGAGCGTCAGCGCGGTGGGCCACACCGATCGCGACGAGCCCTCCGGCGGCGCGCCATACGCAAACGACGGATCGCACTTCGGCAGCGTGAGATAAAACCCGCCGATGAGCGCGCCGACGCTGAGCCCCACGAGCCCGGAGCCGAACGTGCGGCCGGCCGGGAGCGACAGATCGCCGTCGATCCGAGCCTTGTAGTCTTCGGCCTTCTCTTTTTCGCGCTGGACACCGATCGGTCGGAACACCGCCGTGTCGAGCGCGATGCTGCCCACCACACCCGCGCCGAGACCCGCCAGGTAGACCCAATCGGTGCTGCTCGCGCGTGAGCACAGCTCGATCTCACGTGCCTGCCGCGGCCGGGAATCCGATGCAGCATACACGTAAGGCGGGGGAGGCGGGGGAGGCGGGAGGGAGTCCACCGGGGCGAAACCCTAGTTCACCCCCTCGCAGATCGCACCAAGGTTTCGACGCCCCGCGCCACGAAGTGCGCCCTTCGAAACACGAACGCACCCGCGTGTCGGTCGACCCGCGGGGCGCAAAAGAACGTGCGGTCACGAAACGCGCGCGACGACGCGACGACGCGACGACGCGACGACGTGACGACGCGACGACGTCAGTGGGCGGCGAGGACGCCGAAGAACCCGAGGAGGCCGAGCAACGTCGCGCCGAACGAGCCGTAGAAGACCATCGCGAGCGTGGGCGGCTCGTTGCGCGCCTTCTTCGCCTGCATGAAATTGTTCGCGGTGCCGATGTCCATGAAGATTCCGAGGAAGTAGCGGAGAACACGCTGGCCCCCGCTGTCGACCCAACCCGCGTTCGCCGCGAGCCAGCTCCGCATCATCCAACCGGTGATGCGCGCGGTGATCGCGCCGATGCTCAAGAGGCCGAGAAAAACCATGAAGAGTGCATCCATTTTGCCGAGGCTCCTTGAGGCATCATACGCACAGCCGGGCCCGACCTTCCCGAGCAGCTCGCCAAGGTGGAGCGCGCGGCTCGGCTCCGTTTGCGGCTACGTCGAACACATTCCGCCCGGCCTCGACGCGGTGCTCCACTTGCTCGCTTCCCGCCGGCGAAATCGCGTGCGATGCTGAAGAAATGCGTGTTCCTTCGCACATCTTCCGCGAGTACGACATTCGCGGCAAAGCCGACCGTGACCTCTCCGACGACCTCGCGACCTCTCTCGGGCGCGCCCTAGCGACCGAGCTCGGACGGTACAAGGGCACCGACTCGCCTCGCCTCGCGGTCGCCCGCGACTGCCGGCTCTCGAGCCCGCGCCTCTACGAAGCGCTCGTGAAGGGCCTCACCGAGCGCGGCGTGCGCGTGGTCGACGTGGGGATCGGTCCGACCCCGATGCTCTACTTCGCGGTCCACCACCTCGAGGCCGACGGCGGCATCATGATCACCGGCAGCCACAACGCCGGCGACGAGAACGGCTTCAAGATCATGAAGGGCAAGGCGTCCTTCTTCGGCGACGACATCCAGCGCACGCGCAAGCTCATCGAGGACGAAGCGTACGCCCCGGTGAAGGCCGGCAGCATCGAGACGATCGACGTGCAGGACGCCTACATCGCCGTCATGAAGAAGAGCTTCGACTTCTCCAAGACGAAGAACCCGAAGTTCGTGCTCGACGCTGGAAACGGCGCCGGCGGCCCCCTCGCCCTCCGCGTGATGAGCGCGCTCGGGCTCGAGGTCGATCCGCTGTTTTGCGAAATGGACGGGAATTTCCCGAACCATCACCCCGATCCCACCGTCCCGAAGAACCTCGAGGCGCTCGTCGCGCGGGTGAAAGCGACCGGCGCGAGCGTGGGCCTCGCGTTCGACGGCGACGCGGATCGCCTCGGCGCGGTCGACGCGAACGGCGACGTGATCTGGGGCGACAAGCTGCTCATCTTGTTCTCGCGCGCGCTGCTCGCGAAGAAGCCGGGCGCAGCGGTGCTCGGCGAGGTGAAGTGCTCACAGACCCTCTACGACGACATCGCCAAGCACGGCGGCCGCCCCATCATCTGGAAGACCGGGCACTCCCTCATCAAGACGAAGATGAAAGAGGAGCACGCCGATCTCGCGGGCGAAATGAGCGGACATCTGTTCTTCGCGGACCGTTATTTCGGCTATGACGACGCCACCTACGCGGCCCTTCGCCTCCTCGAGATCATGGCGAACGACCCGCGGCCCCTCGCCGAAATGCTCGCCGACGTCCCGAAGACCTTCAGCACCCCCGAGATTCGCGTCGACTGCCCCGACGCGATCAAGTTCGACATCGTGAAGACGGTGACGGCGAAGTACAAAGCGCGCGGGCTCGACGTGCTCGACATCGACGGCGCGCGAATCACCTTCGAAAAGGGCGGCGCGCCCACGTGGGGCCTCGTTCGTGCTTCGAACACGGGTCCTGTCCTCGTCCTCCGCTTCGAGGCCGGCACCGAGGCGCGCCTCGCCGAGATCCGCCCCGAGGTCGAGGGCGCGGTGGCCGAGGAGCGAAAGCGACTTGCAGGCTGAAGCTCCCAAGGAGTGGACGGTGGGCGAAATTGCCCGCTGGGCGACGGACGACTTTCGCGGCCGCGGGATCGACAGCCCGCGGCTCGAGGCCGAGCTGTTGGTCGCCTTCGCCCTAGGCGTCACTCGCATGCAGGTCATCGTCGACGGCGCGCGGTTGCTGGAAAAGGAAGAGCTCACCAAGCTCCGCGCCCTCGTGAAACGGCGTCGCTCCCACGAGCCGATGGCCTACTTGCGCGGCGAGCGTGAGTTCTACGGCCTCACCTTCAAGGTCGACAAACGGGTGCTCGTTCCGCGACCGGACACCGAGGCGCTCGTCGACGTCGCGCTCGAGCGCACGCCCCATGTCGCGCTCGGCGGGCGCATCCTCGACCTCTGCACCGGCTCCGGCTGCGTCGCCATCACGCTCGCCAAACAGCGCCCCACCGCCGACGTCGTCGCGACCGATCTCTCGGCCGACGCGCTCGCCGTCGCGCGGGAGAACGCGAGGCTCTTGGGCGCGTACAACCTTTCGTTTCTACAAGGAAATCTCTTCGAGGCGGTCGACAACGCGAGGCTGCCTTGGTCGCCCGCGAAGTTCGAGATCGTGGTCTCGAACCCGCCGTACATCGCGACCGCGGAGTGCGAAACGTTGATGCCGACGGTGCGCGATTTCGAGCCGCGGATGGCGCTCGACGGCGGCGACGACGGCCTCGATTTTTATCACCGCATCGTGTCCGAGTCGAAGGCGCGCCTCACGAACGGGGGGCTGCTGGCGGTGGAGGTCGGGGCGGGTCAAGCTCCTGCGGTGGCAGAGCTCTTCGCGTCGCACGGATACACCACGATCGAGATCCGGAGAGACCTCGCCCAGATCGAGCGCGTCGTGAGCGGCCTCAAGCCATGACCGAGCGAGCCTGTGGAAGGCGAACGCCATCCCTCCCGACCGAAGGGACGACGGCATGATGCGCCTCGGGCCGGCGATCGGAGCCACCGTGCTCAGCCTCGTAGGCCACTTGAGCCTCGAGCGGGTGCTCGAGGATCATTGGCCGTGGCTCTACCGAAACCGGTGGCGTGCGCGCGGGATCACGTTCTTGGTCGCCTGCGTCGCGCCGACGATTCGTGCAGTGTCCATCTATTCCGGGCATGGCCAAGCGATCGCGCCTTATGCCCTGATCGAGCTCACCTTCTTCGCGTGCGCCGGCTCCGCGGTCGGCATCATGAAGACGTTCTTTTGGCTCTACGGGAAGCTCACTTACTTCCTGCGCCGCGCGTTCGCGAAGAGGGCGGCGCACGCCCGAGCGGCGCTCGCGAGCGACGCTCGCGAGGTGGCGGCTGAAACGAAGCCCGCCGTCGAGAGCGTAGAGGTCGAGCCTCCGCAAGCGACGGCGGCGGAAGCGCGCGGTGCGAGCGTCACGAGCGACGACGTCGAAGAAACACCTGAGATTGTCGAGGGAGTCAGCCCGCTCGAGGCGAAGGTGCGAGCGGCGATGGCTGCGTTCGAGAAAGAAGAGGGAGAGCGAGTCTCGCGCAGGCTCCTCTTCGAGCGTGCCCTCGGCGCCACGTTGCTCGTCGGCACCACGAGCACCGTGGGCTGGGGCATCGTCCGCGGCCGGCACGACTTTCGTATCGAGGAGGTGGTCGTCAAGATCCCCGGCCTCTCCCCCAAGCTCGACGGTTATACGATCGCGCAAATTTCGGATGTGCACGTCGGTACGTTCGTCGGCGATCGTGAGCTCGCGGAGGGCTTCGAGAAGCTCCGCGCGACGAAGCCCGATTTGGTCGTCGTCACCGGCGATCTCGTCGATCACGACTCCGCCTATTGTGAGCTCTTCGCGCGCGAAATCGCCAAGATCGCCGCCCGCGACGGCACCTACTGCATTTACGGCAATCACGACTACACGACCGGCCACATCGAGGTGGCAGAGGCCCTCGCGCGCGCGAAAGTGCCGCTCTTGGTCAATCAAGGGCTCGCCATTCGCGCCGCGGAGGGCGGCTTCTCGCTCCTCGGGCTCGACGAAATTTGGGGCCGCTACTGGTCGCGCGGGGGGCCCAATCTGGAGGCCGCGATCGCCACCGTTCGCGAGACCGACCTCCCCCGCATCGTGCTCTCCCATCAGCCAAAGACGTTCCGCGACATGGCCGGCAAGTGCGCCCTCCAGCTCTCCGGTCACACCCACGGTGGGCAGATCAACCCCGGGTTTCGCCCTGCGGATCTGATCTTCGAGTACGTCGCCGGCCGCTACGAACGAAACGGGTCCACGCTGTGGGTGAACCGCGGGTTCGGCACCGCGGGACCGCCGTCGCGCGTCGGCGCGCCGCCCGAGGTCACCCGCGTCGTCCTCGTCTCCGGCTGATCGACGCCGTGACGACTTTTCCCCCTCTATCCCGCGAAAAATGCGGGCATACGCACTTTTGGCTCGAGAGCCATTGCGGGTAGGCAAAAGCTGAAGGTAGGATTTGAGGCTTGTGCCCACCGGGAGCGCCCAAATGAAGCGAACCGTCCTCGTCGTGTTGGTTGGTATCGCCTCCACCATTGGCCTAGCGGCTTGCGGCGGCGCGGACGACCCACCGGATCCGACATCGACGCCCGACTCTTCGGTCCTCCCGCTCCCGGACGGTGCGATGCCGCCGACTCCCGACGCCGGGAAGGACGCGACGACCTCGGCGGATGCTTCGAAACCGGACGCGGCGGACAGCGCACCACCGCCCGAGAAATGCGGCGCGACGGAGGTAAAGAAGTGCGCTGATGGCCTTTCGTGCGGCGGGGACGCGGACTGTGTCAATCGCAACTGCAAAGCCAACGTGTGCGCTGCCGCGACCTGCACCGACTTGAAGAACGATGGCGACGAAGAGGGCATCGATTGCGGTGGCACGAAGTGCAAAAAGTGCGACGGAGCAACGTGCGCCGTAGCTTCCGAGTGCACGAGCGACATCTGCTTCCTCTCGAAGTGCGCGCCGCCTGGAACGAAGACGTGTGGCGTCGGGCTTCCGACGCTGTGCATGGACGCCGAGGCGTGTCAGGCCGACCTCGATTGCACGAGCGACGTGTGTGAAGCGCGGAAGTGCATCGCCGTTACCGACGCCGCCCATGCGGACGGGCGCAGGAACGCCGGCGAGACGGGCGTGGACTGCGGCGGCTCGTACAAAGCGACGAAGGTCTGCGCGGCGGGACAAGGCTGCGTGGACGCCACCGATTGCGAAGCTGCCACGTGCACCACGGCGAAGTGCGACGCGCCGACGCGCGTGGATGGCAAGCTCTCTCCTTCGCTCGGTGAGACCGACGTCGACTGCGGCGGCACCATGGCCGACGCGATGGGAAATCCGGCGGTGAAGTGCACCTCCACGAAGGCTTGCAAGGTCGCGGGAGACTGCGACAGCGGCTACTGCACGGGCAACGTCTGCGAGCCGCGCATGGCGGGGCGCAAAGACGGCGACGAAACCGACGTGGACTGTGGTGGCGGGATCGATCCCGACCTTGCCGCTCCCGCTGCGCGCTGCGAAGACGCCAAGGTTTGTGCGAGCGGCGCCGACTGCGCATCCACGGTTTGTTACGGCGGAGTGTGCATCGGCGGCGCTTCGTGTGCGAACGCTTCGACCTCCGGCATCACGACCTGCGGAACGAAGGAGACGAACAACGCCGCGAGACGGCACGAGAGCTGTTGCCGTGCGCTGCCGGTTCCCGGGCTTGGCGTTCGTATGGGCAAGTACGAGGTCACCTCGGGGCGCATGCGCAAGTTCATCGAGGCCGTGGGCCCGAATCTTCGCGGGTGGGCGGCGAACGAAATTGCGGCAGGATCGCCGATTGGCACACGCCTCGAGCGTATGCTTCCTGCGGACGCTCAGGCCATGTTGCCGGCTTCGGCCACTCCGACACAGCCGCTCAACCTCATCATCCAGCTTGGCGCCGGTGTGATGGACAAGCGCAAGCCGAGCATGTCGCAGGGCTGTTACAACGGCACCGAATCGTACGGCCACGCGACGTATTGGCAGCCTGTCGCAACGCTTCGTTCTCTGTATGGCGCAAGCTTCCCTGCGCGGCGCTGGACTCAGGCGCAATACGACGAAAAGTCGATGAATTGCTCGCCGTATTGGATGTATGCCGCGTTCTGCGCTTGGGACGGAGGACGGCTTCCGACCCGCGCCGAATACGCTACGGTTTGGGGCGGCGACGCATACCCTTGGGGGGATACCCGCTATCCGACGTCGGGGGTGACGAATGCCCAATACGAGACGACGGTCAACTGGGGAAATGCCATACCCGCGAGCCCCGTTTGGTTTTACCGCTTCCCCGACTTCGGAAATGGATTCGACACGGCAGGCTATATCGCCGCTCCTGGCCGCTTCCCGCTCGACCTTACTGCGCTTCGTACGGCCAGCGACGAAGGTTGGATTGACGTTGGTGCGAACCTCATGGAGATGACCGAGGTCGAGGCGGGCACCGGGAACTTCTGCGACTACAGCGTGCGTGCGGCGGGAGAAGTCTTCGACCCCGTGTGCAACTTCACCGACTCTGGAGGTACCGCACAGCAGGGCGTCCTCCGTGTCGCCAGCGGCATGGGCAGGAGCGTATGGGTCGGCGGTAGCTGGGAGGGCCACGGAACCTTCCAGATTAATTCCGCGACGCCGTTCAGGCGCGAGTCCTATGCGGCGGCCAACCAGTTCACGTTGCCGACGCAATACGGCAAGACGGGCTTCCGCTGCGTCTACGAGTAGAAGTCTCCCAAAAGCACCGGCTCTCCCGGCTCTCCCGGCTCTCCCGTTCGCGTGGGAGAGCCGAACGAGATTCGCGTCGTCAGGGGAGGTAGTGTACCGAAGGCCGGCAGATCTGACCTCCGAGTACGTGGCGGACCGCTCCGAGCGGGCCGGCTCCACGCTCTGGGTGAACCGCGGGTTCGGCACCGCCGGGCCGCCTTCCCGCGTCGGCGCGCCGCTTGAGGTCACGCGCGTCGTCCTCGTCTCCGGGTGACCACACGCCTCGCCGAGGCGAGAGGAGCAACGTGCCTTGGTTCGAGGGCGCTCCTGGTGTAACCGGGAGTCGTGAAGACATCGTGGTGGCAGGGCTTCGTGCTCGTAGCTCTGGGGCTCGCCGGGTGCAAAGACAGCGGCTCGTCGAACGCGGGTCCGGCGCCGTCCGCGTCGGCTCCGGCCCTCGCGCCCGCTGCGTCGACCCTCGTGTTCGACGCGGCAAAGCCTGCGAGCGCGCCGCGGCACACCGTCCCGTGGCCCTCGCTACCGCGCACCCCCGAGATGGCACGAACCCTCGTCGCGACGTCCGTCCTCCGTCCCGCGCGCTTCACCCGTCGCAAAGCCGAGCTCGAAGCCGACGCCATCTTCTCTCGCACCCCACCGCCGAAGCTCGCGCGCGCGATCGTAGGCGAAGAGCGGATCCGGGAGGCCCTCCGCGCGAAGGTCTCGCTCGGGCAGGGAGATGGGTATCTGCTCGTGGGCGCAAACCACGCCTCGCGCGAGCAGGTCGAGGCGTTTCGTAGGCTCGTCGAGGTACCTGCATCCTACACACACGTGATGCTCGAGGCCTTCGCCGCCGACGGGCATTGGTCCGGCATGGCCGACGCGGAGCAGACGGGAGCCACCGCCGCGCTCGAGTCGTATGTCACCAAGGGCGATTCCCCTTCGTTCGCGGCCGTCCGAGAAGCGCACGACACGAGCGACTACGTCGCGTGGAAGCTCGGGTATGCCCCCACCGTGATGGACCTCGTCGTCGCCGCGCGCGCGGGAGCGTTCACCCTCGTGCCGGCGGACATGCCGCCTTCGCTCAAGACGAGCCTCGCGTCTCTCGGCGACGCGCTCCTCGACGTGCGCGAGGTGCACGCCGCGCTCACCTTGCGGACCGCTCTCGACGGCGAACGACCGAAGGCGCGGGTCGCGATGCTCTGGGGCGACGCGCACGTGGGCGAGGCAGGGATCGCACGGTTTTTGCCGAAGATCGCGACGATCGTGATGGTGCACTTGCTCGGCGCGCGGCCGGGGGACGTCGCTCCCGAGAAGAAGGTCACGAGTCGGTTCGTGCTCGACGATCCGGTGCTCCTCCCGATCGGCGAAGACAGCGAAGAGCTCGCCCTCGTGCTCCCCGACGCGCGCACCCGCGGCGACGTCGATCGCGTGCGTGCCCGCGACGCGACCCCGGCGGCGAGCGACACGGCGGTCGCGATCCTGAACGTGACGAGCGACGAGGGAGCCAAGCTCTACCTCGGCGAGACTGCCTACGATCTCTCCGCGAAACCCGTCACCGTGCGACTGCCCCCGGGAGCCGTCACCTACGTCGTGGAGTCGAAGGGCACCACGGTCGTCGGCGCCCTGACGCTCGTCGCGGGAGAAGCCACGAGCCTCGCCGTCGAGCCGTCGAAGCGCTCGACGCGGGTGGAGCACCACCTACCGAAGCCAGCGCCGCGTCCGTAATTACGCCCGCGACATGTCTATTTCGATCGATTCGAATGGAAAGGCCGTCCATCGCCCAAGGCCGAACAATGGCTACGGCACGCGCGACGTTCTCCCTCCTCGCGTGCATCGTGTGCCTTGTGCCATTGGCCAATAGCGCGTGCTCTGCCAACGGAGTTGGCGCCCCGTGCGTGCTCGAGCTCGAGGACGACCCTCAATTTACGGGGAGCGCGCTCGAGCAAGTCTTTTACGAATCCAAGAGCTATCAGTGCCAAACGGGGCTCTGCCTCTCGAATCACTTTCGAGGGCGCGCGAGCTGCCCATACGGTCAAGATGAGTATGGCGGCGGCATCTCGTCGGGGCCGTGCAGGCTGCCGCTGGGCGGAAGCGTCGTTGGACTGCAAGGTACCGAGCGAGGGGCGCGCGTCGAGCCCCAGTGTGTCGACCGCCGCGCAGACGTGGCGGTGTACTGCTCGTGTCGCTGCAAGAACCTGTTCGGAAGAACCGACGACGGCGGGCGGTACTGCACGTGCCCAGAAGGTTTCGAATGCTCGAAGCTCGACCCTCCCCTCGGCGCGGCCGACGAAGGGCTTACGGGCAGCTTCTGCATCAAGGCAGGCACCTCGCGGGTCGCGTGCTCCAGCGTGTGCGACAAGCGCGATCCCTCGGCGCAATGCGAAGACGACCGCGAAGCGGGCAACGAAGGCGCCCGGTCGAAATAAGTGTGCCAGATTCCGTCGAGACCGACGCGAGGTAGGTGCCCGAGGAGCGAGCACCGGAAGCCTACTCCCGTAGTTTGCGGAGCGACGAGGCCACCTGCAGCGAGAGGATCGGCGGGAGACGGCGCACTTTCTTCGACCGGGCGCCTAAGCGTCCCGCGCGAGCACCGACCACGACGGCGCGAAGGCCTACACGAGCGGCTTCAGATCCTGCAGCGTGGTCGGCACGAGCTCGCTCACGGTAGGGTGCGCGTGCACCGCGCGTGAAATGGTGGTGTACGGGGCGCGCGCGTACATCACGTCGGCGATCGAATGGATCACCTCGTCCCCTTCGATCCCCAAAATCGCGGCGCCCAAGATCTCTTTCGTGTCCGCGTCGACCATCACCTTGATGAACCCGTGCGTCTCGCCGCGCTCCCGCGCGCGCCCTACCCGGCTCATCGGACGCTTCCCCACGCGCACGCGACGCTTCGACGCGCGCGCCTCTGCCTCGTTCATCCCCACGCGCCCGAGCGGCGGGTCCGTGTAGAGCGCATAGATCGGGAAGCGGTCCGAAACCCGGCGCGTGTCGCCGTCGAGCAAGTTCGCGGCGACGATCTCGTAGTCGTTGTACGAGGTGTGGGTAAAGGCTCCGCGCCCGTTCACGTCGCCGATCGCCCAGATGTGCGGCACGTTCGTCCTGAGCTCGTCGTCCACCACCACGTAGCCGCGCGCGTCGATCGTGACGCCGGCAGCTTCGAGGCCGAGCCCCGCCGTGCTCGGGGCGCGCCCGATCGCACAGAGCACGTGACTGCCCTCGAGCGGGCCGGCCGACGTCTCGAGGCGAACGCCGTTCTCCGCGCTTTTTTCGCCCGATCCCACCGCGGTGGCGGACGTGATCGTGACCCCGCGCAGGATCGTGATCCCCTCGAGCTCGAGCACACGCGCGATCTCGGCGGACACATCCTCGTCTTCCCGCGAGATGATTCGCTCGCCGCGCTCGACGATCGTGACCTTGCTGCCGAAGCGGCGATACATCTGCGCGACCTCGAGCCCGATGTAGCTCCCCCCAACGACGAGCAAGTGCGAGGGCACGAAGTCGACGTCCATGAGCGTCTCGTTCGTGAGCACGGGCACGCCGGCGAACGTGGCGGGCACGATCGGTCGCGCGCCGACGTTGAGGAAGATCTTCTTCCCACGGAGCCGTCGCTCGCCCACGCGCACGGTGCCTTCGCTCTCCATCACGGCGGCGCCCATGACGAGCTCGAGGTTCTTCGTGCCCCCGATCCAGCCGTCGAGGCTCGCGCGCGACTCGGCGACGACAGCGTCCTTTCGCGCCTTGACCGCCTTCATGTCGACCTCGACCGGCCCCACGCGCACGCCGTAGCTCGCCGCGTTCCTCGCCACCCACGCGGCGCGCGCGCTCGCGACGAGGGTCTTCGTGGGGATGCAGCCGTCGTTCACGCACGTGCCACCGAGCGCTCGTTTCTCCACCAGCGCGACGGTCATTCCTGCGTCGGCGAGCCGCACGGCGAGGGACGGGCCCGATTGACCCGCTCCGATCACGATCGCGTCGAAGTCTTGCATCGCCGCACGATACGCGAGTCCGGGCCCCGACGCCGCGCCCTCGACCTCACGGCGCCATCAACGACCCACCCTCACGAAGGAGCGCCACCGCAAAACGTGCGCACTACACGTATAACCGACGCGGACTCGCGCTCGTCCGAGCGCCGCTGCCATGTCCCGGGTGACCGTTCCTCCGAGACACGTCCCGGCCGTGCGCCACTTGGCGGAGGCCTCGTCGTGCGAGGCACGCTACCTTCTTGCCCATGCGCTCCAACCTCGGCCGCCGCTCCTTCGTCGTCGTCGTCTTCGCCGCGATCGCGCTCGCCGGCTGCAAGTCGCTCGCGGACTACAAAAAAGAGGTCTCGGCGCAGATGACGGCGGTCGATCGCGCCCTCGCCTCGGCGAGCACGTTGCCCATCTGCAAACCCGGCGCGGAGGCTTCGTACCTCATCGTCTCGGACACCACCGTCATCGCGCTCTCCCACGGCGACGACGAATACGTGGCGACCGGCGCCTCGGGGGTCCCGAACCCGTGCCCGGGCGTCAGCGTCGACGGCCAAGTCGTCAACGGGTTCGCCAATCGGTTCAACCCCGAAGGCTTCCGCAAGGCCGGAGCGAAGGACGTCCTCGCGGCGAAGGGCTTCGCGGTCGTCGTCGTCGACGACGTCACCGCCCCCGGGCCACGCGGGGCCGGGGCCGCGAGCGGCAACGTCGTGCTCGTTTCCGGCTCCGGGAAGGCCGAGTGCAGAGCTCCGTGGCGCGCTGTCAACGGCGACAGAGTCTCGGTCTCGACCGACAAGATGAGCGTGAAGCTCGGCTTCAGTCCGACCGACGCGGCCGCCATCACCGCGTGGAAGAGCGATCTCTCGACCAACTCGTGCAACGCGATCACCAAGGCGGTACCGCTCGCGCCCCGCTACCCGGAAAAGAAGAAGTAAACGTGCATACTGCACGGTAAGCCGGCCCGATCGACGACGCAGAGCCGCGCCGAACGTTTTGGCGTAGTGCGAGCTGCGAGGCACGAGGCGCGAGGCGCGCGTCGGGAGCGCATGCGCACGTGCGTTCCCTTCGCGAGGTGGCCTTGCTATAGGCGTGGCCTATGCGAAGGCGCTTCGGGGCCATCGCGGCGATCGTGACAGGATCGTCGCTGCTTACCGCGGCTCCCGCAGAGGGGAGCCGTATCCTCGACGCGGGCGTCAAAATGCCCGAGCCGGCGGAAGATCCGCGGATCGGGGCGCCCCCGTCGTTCGGTGGGCGCGGCGTGCGCGGGGTCACGATCGGACCCATCGAGAACGCCTATCACCCCGGCAAAGGCTACGGTTCGGACGCGTTCACGCGCTCGCTCGACGAGGTGGTCGCGAGCGGCGGCACGTGGGTCGCGCTCACGCCGTTCGGCCGCGTGAACGATCTCTCCGGCCGCGGCGTCGATCTCCGCTTCGAGTCGCCCTTCGCCGAGAACCGCGTCGCCGTCGCGGCTTCGGTCCGCGCCGCGCACGCGCGAGGCCTCCGCGTCATGCTCGTGCCGCACCTCTGGATCGAGTCCGGCGAGTGGCGCGCGCTGGTCGACCCGAAGACCGACGAGGGCTGGAAGAACTGGACCCGCAGCTACGGCGCGTTCGCTCTCGCGTGGGCCAAGCTCGCCGAAGAGACACACGTGGACCTCTTCTCCTGCGGCGTGGAGATGCGCTCGTGGGTCACCGGCGGCCGCGCGCCCCTCTTCTCGCAGCTCGTCCGCGAGATTCGTGCAGTCTACAAGGGGCTCCTCACGTACTCCGCGAACTGGGACGACGTCGACGACACGGTCATCCTCGGCGACGTGGACGTGATCGGGATCAACGCGTTTTACCCGCTCGCCGAGAAGGAGAACGCGACCCTCGGCGAGCTCCGCGAGGGCGGGCGGCGCGTGCGCGACAAGGTTCGTGCGCTCTCGGCGACGTGGCACAAGCCGGTGCTCTTCACCGAGATCGGCTACACCACGCGCCCCGACCCGGCGCTCCGCCCTTGGGAGTGGCCCGACGCGATGAAGAACGTGAAGATCGATCAGGAGGCGCAGGCCTTCGCTTACCACGGCCTCCTCGCGTCACTGCTCGACGAGCCGAGCTTCCTCGGGTTCTTCGTTTGGCGCACCTACGCCGATCCGGACGACGTCTCGCAGGAGGCGGAGTGGGGATTTTCACCGCGCGGAAAGCTCGCCGAGCTCGTGATGCGGGATGCCTTCGCGACACGTTTTGCGTCCGACGCACGAGACCCGCTCTCGGTCGCGTGGGGCCGGCGCGCGCGTGTGCCTGGCCTCTACCCCTGAGGGACGCGCGAACGCGAACGCGAACGTGACAGCGACTGCGAAAACCACGACGCACGAGCCCCTCGAAAAAGTGCCCACGCGCTCTCGAATGACGCAGGCCAACTGAAATTCGCGGGCTATCCTGCGGTTTTCCGGGGCGGAGAAGGAACAGCCAGTGATCACCACGAACGAATCCAGGAACGACTCCAACATCTCGAGCTGGCGTGACTTTTGGAGCGCTCCCCTCGCCCACGAGTTCCAAACCGAAGCGAGCTGGAACAAGAACGCGAAGCTCTTCGCGGAGCGCTCGCACGCCATCCTCGGCTACCGCCCGGACGACATCGTGCTCGACGTGGGGAGCGGCCCCGGCGCGACGGCAGAGGCCCTTCGTTCGCGCGTGGCCGAGGTGCACTGCGCCGAGGTGTCGTCGACGTACATCGCCGCCGCCCGC